>NZ_JBIUAP010000013.1:47233-79609 GCF_044547525.1 Promicromonospora sp. NPDC052451 | reverse complement strand
CAACTCGTTCTGAGGGGGGTGGGCCCCGACCCGCGGCGGGCGCAAGTTCCGTTCGAGGTCGGTCCAGGCCTGGACCGACCTCGAGGCAAAGTGCCGACCTCCCTCAGGAAGGTGCCGACCTGGGCGCGAGGCCTCGCTCGGTCAGGGGTTGACGTTCGCCCTGTTCCACAGGATGCGGTTGGAGTCGGCCAGGTTGCCCTCCTGCGTCTCCAGCCAGGTGTACTCGCCCTGGTACTGGTGCATGCAGTCCGTCCGCCCGGACCAGTTGCCGTTGGCGTCCGTCCGCGTGGGCACGCCGGCGACCTCGCCCCACCACGGGCCCATCTCCCACCGTGGGAAGTAGACCTGACCTGCGGAGTCGTGCTCGGTGGACAGGCACCGGTAGTGGAAGACCGTGTTGGGCTCCCAGCCGCTGACCGTCAGGTTGAGCCACTTGCACCACGTGTTGGGGCTCTGGTGACACCCCTCGGCAGATCCTCCGCCGAACACCCCGCCCACGCTGATCGACACCGACGCGTTCGCCGGGTTGGGCAGCGTGCGCCCGCTCCCGGCGGCGTTCGCGCCCCAGCCCGCGGCGTTGTGCGCCTGGACGTCGATCGTGTAGGTCGTGCTGTACGCGCCGCCGGCGTCCGCCGTGCCGCCCGAGGCCGGCAGCGACTGCCAGCCGCCGCCGTTGATGCGGTACCGCATGGCGTCGATGGCGCGGCCGCCGTTGCTGCCCGGGGTCATCGTGAAGCGCACCGTCTGGGAGTTGACCGTCGACGCGGTGACGTTCGGTGCCCCCGGCGTCGTGTAGGGCGTGACGCCGTTCGAGCTCGTGGTCCACGCCGAGCAGGTGTACTGGTTGCAGGCCCGCACCTGGAACCGGTACTCCGTGCCGTTGCTCAGGCCCGTGACGGTGTACGGCGACGTCGCGGCCCGCGCCGCCACGCCGTTGCCCTGCACCTCGTACCGGTGCGCCGGCCCGCGGAACGCGTCGGACGAGATGCCGCCCCACCGCACGATCGCCTGCCCGCTGGTGGTGCTGCCGAGCTCGGCCGTCGGCGTGCCCGGCACCTGCGGCTGGCCGTACGGCACCTGCTCGGGCGACCGGTCGCTGGCGGGCGACTTCCCGGCCTTGTTCTCCGCGGTGACGGCGAACGTGTAGGACGCCTCGGGGGACAGCCCCGAGACCACCCGGGACGTACCGGTGACGGTCTGGGTCTCCTTCATGGCGCCGTTCTCGTACACGTCGAGGTGATAGCGCGCCACCGGGTCGCCGTTGTTCGCCGGCTCCGTCCACGAGACCGTGATCTGGCCGCCGAGGGCGTTGTCCACCCGCTGCGCGGTGGGCGCCGCGGGCTGGGCGGGTGGCGCCGCCGGCACCTCCGGCGCGGACGCGTCGCTCCAGTCCGAGGGGTCGGGGGCGTCGTTCACGGCCTGCACCATGACGGTGTACGCCGTGCCGTTGGCCAGCCCGTCCCAGACGATCGAGGTGCCGGTGACGCACGTCTTCTGGATCACGCCGTCGGCCGGGGCCGGGCTGATCTCCAGGTTGACGCACTCGATGGGCGACCGGTCCGTGTAGACGCGGTTGGTCCAGGCCACGGTGAGCTTCGAGTCGCCGAACGTCAGCGTGGGCGGCTCGGGCTTGTCGGGCTTCTCGTCGGGCCGCGCGTCCTCCGAGGGGGCCGACGGGTCCGACTCGCCCACCGCGTTGGTGGCCGTGACGGTGAAGTTGTAGACCACGTCGTTCTTCAGCCCCTTGACCGTGCACGTGGTCGACGGGCACGACGTGGTGTCGCCCTTGCCCGAGCGCGCGGTATACCCGGTGATCTCCGCGCCGTTGTCGGACGGCGCGTCCCACGACAGCACGACGGTGCCCGACCGCACCTCCTCGACCCGCGGCGCCCGGGGCGCCTCCGGCCGGCCCAGCACGGTCAGCCGGACCGTGCCCTCGACCTCGCGGTCGGGGTCGC
Organism: Promicromonospora sp. NPDC052451; assembly: GCF_044547525.1. Taxonomy (NCBI): domain Bacteria; kingdom Bacillati; phylum Actinomycetota; class Actinomycetes; order Micrococcales; family Promicromonosporaceae; genus Promicromonospora; species Promicromonospora sp. NPDC052451. The sequence goes on along the minus strand of NZ_JBIUAP010000013.1, from coordinate 77,651 downwards.
CGGTCGCGTCCGCCACGCGGTACCGCACCACCATGGTGCCCACGAAGCTGTCCGACGGCGTCACAACCACCCCGGAGCCCGACGGCTCCGCGAAGCCCCGGCCGGTCTCGACCACCGCGCTGACCACGGTGAGCGGCTCCTCGGGGAACGGGTTGGCGTCGTTGGCGAGCACGTCCACCGAGGTCTCCTCACCCTGGTGGGCGTCGGTCACCTCGTCGGGGTTGGCCCGCGCCAGCGGGCGCGTGGACGCCACCACGGTGACCGCGAGCTCACCGGCGACGGGCGGGTGGCCGCCGTCCGAGACGGTGTACGGGACCGTGAACCGGGTGCCCTTGGGCACCGCGGCCTGCGCCTGGGCCAGGACGGTGGCACCCTCGGTGCCGAACGTGACGCCCTCGGCCCCGCCGGTGACCTCGACGGTCAGCGGGTCACCCTCGGGGTCCGTCACGATGCGCGACAGGTCGAGCGCCGCCTCCTCGCCCGCCGCGACCTCCAGCAGCGCGGTGCCCCGGATCTCCGGAGGCTGGTTGCGGCTCGCCCGGACGTCGATCGGCAGGGTGAGCACGGCGGTGCGGCCCTCCGGGTCGTCGGGGCCGTCGCCGTCCGTCACCTCGAAGGTGACCGCCGCCCGGCCCACGTAGTCCTCGTCAGAGGTGTAGGTCAGCGTCGTGGGGCCCGTGACCTCACGGGTGCCCTCCACCGCCGCGACCTTCTCCTCGACCGTGAACCGCGGCTCGTGGCCGTCGGCCACCACCACGTGGTCCGCGATGTCGATCTCCAGGGTCTCGCCCGCGAACGTCCGGAGCGCCTCGACGGGCTGGCGCAGGTGGGGCAGCGAGCCGTCACGCGGCACGCGCAGGAACGCCTTGGCCTCCAGGCCGTCCAGGTCCGTGACCGTGTAGGTGAGCACCTGCGGGTCCTCCGTGAGCGCCACCGTGACCTCGCCGCCCTCGCCGAGCGTGACGCCCTCGGGGGTCTCGCCGCGCGCGTCGAGCACGGCGACCTCCAGGTCTGCGGCCACGCCGTCGGGGTCGGTGTCGTTGCGCAGCACGTCGACGGTCACCGTGTCGGACGTGACGTCGGCGGGCAGCACCACGTCGTCGCGGGCCACCGGGCGCAGCAGGGGCGCGTCGTCGGCCACCTCGACGGTGACCGAGCCCGTGGCGCGGGCCGCGTACGTGTCCTCGATGCCGTAGTAGAAGGTGTGCGTGCCCTCGTCGTCCGGCGTGGTGACCACGATCATGTCGTCGGCCACCCGCGGGTCCAGGGCGTCCGCCCCCTCGAACGACCGGGGCACCAGGCCCACCTGGTCGCCGTCCGGGTCGGAGTCGTTCGCCAGCGCGTCCACCGCGACCTCGCGGCCCGGGCGCACGAGCGTCTCGTCGTCACCGGCCGTGGGCGGCTGGTTGGTGCCCGGCGGCCGCGCCACGCCCACGGCGACCGTGCCCTCCGCGGTGGCGCCGCGCGTGTCGGTCACGGAGTACCGGAACTCGTCGGCTCCGGCGGCGTCCCGCGACGCCTCGTACTCCAGGAAACCGTCGACGAGCCGGACCGTGCCCTTCGCGGGCGGCGAGGACAGGCCGTCGAGCGTGACGTGGTCGCCGTCCGGGTCGCTGCCGTCCAGGGGCAGCGTGATGCGGGTGACCGCGCCCGCGAGCACGCGCGCCGTCGTGTCCGGCGGCTGCGGCGCCGCGTTCTCCAGCGTGTCGGTCACGTTGATCGTGACCTGCGCCGAGTCCTTCTGGCCGTTGCTGTCCCGCACCTCGTAGACCAGGTGCTCGGTACCGGCCTCGGAACCCGCCCGGAAGCGCACCGTGTCCTCGGAGACGAACGCCTCGCCCGACTCCGGCTCCTCGACGAGGTCGGCCGCGAGCGTCAGCTCCAGCCCGTCCGGGTGGGCGTCGTTGCGCAGCACCGGAACCGTCACGATGTCCCCGGTGTGCACCGTCACCTCGTCGGCCGCCGCCTCCGGCGGGCGGAGCTCGGTGGGCGCGGCGATCGGCACCACCCGCACCTGGCCGACGGCGGACTGCGTGCCGTTCGACGCGGTGTACCGCACCGTGACCGGCCGGTCGAGGCGCTCGGTCTCGGCGACGCGCAGCACGTGGTGGTCCAGCACCACGGCGGTCACGCCCGGGTCGGCCTCGACCGAGGACGCCACGAGCACGCCACCGGCCGGGTCCGTGTCGTTCGCGAGCACGTCCACGAGCGCGGAGCCGCCCGCCGGGAGCAGCACGGTGTCGGCCACGACGACGGGCGGGCCGGCGGCGTCGGGCGGGGGCAGCACGTCGATGCGCACCAGCCCCATGGTGGAGTCCGGACCGTCGCTGACCTGGTAGGTGATGTCGTAGCTGCCCGGCTCCTGGCTCACGAACCGGAACGTGCCCGCCGCGTAGTTCTCGGTGATGATCGCGGGCGCCTGCTCCGAGACGCTGACCAGCCGCAGGCGGTCGCCGTTCGGGTCGGTGTCGTTGCGCAGCGGCTCGACCGTGACCGGGTTGCCCGCCAGCACCGACACGTGGTCCGCCACGGCGACGGGCGGCTCCTGCGTGGCCACGACGTCGACCAGCAGGCGTCCCTCCCCCACCTGGTCCAGGCCGTCCGACACGGTGACGTCCACGATCTTGCGGCCCGTGGCGGTGCCGCCGTCCCGGAACTCGACGGTGCCGTCCGGGCGGAACCGCACCTCGTCCGCCGGGTCGGCGGTCGTGGCGCTCGACAGGACGAGGTCGTCGCCGTCCGGGTCGCGCCAGAACGGCAGCACCTTGATGGACGCGTCGCCGCCCTGCGCGACCCGCAGCACCGGCTCGCCCTTCGCCACGGGCGCCGCGTTCTCGCCGAGCGGCACCACGCGGACGCGCACCTTCGCGTCGGCGCTGCCGCCACGCCCGTCGTCGACCGTGTAGGTGAACGTGGCGCTGCCCGTCGCCGTGGCGGGCACGTCCGCCTGCAGCGCCGCACCGTCGAGCACGCGGTCCACCGAGATGCCCGACGCCGGCGCACCGCCCGCGCCGGCCTTCACCGACGCCGTCATGACGTCGCCGTCCGGGTCCATGTCGTTGCCCAGCACGTCGAGCACGGTCGTGCGCCCGGGCCGGACGCCCAGGGAGTCGTCCTCGGGTCGCGGCGCGCGGTTCGGCTTGTCACGCTCCGCGATGAACTGGTCCACCATCTCGGGCGTCGTCGTCTCCGACTCGGTCTTCTCGCCCTCGGCGTCCTCCGGCATCCTGAGATCCCAGTCGTCGACCTTCTCGAAGTCGTCCGCGGCCATCCACAGCGTGCCGTCGGCCACGTCGTTCAGGACGATCACGTCGCGGTTCACGCGGTACGCGAGCTCACCGTCGGCACCCTCCAGCCGCTGGTCCACGTCCTGGTCGGTGCCCGGGCAGTCGCGGACCACCTGACCGGTGCCCGACCAGGCCCCGTACGTGCAGCCGCGGAGCTGCACGGGGGCCGCCGGGGTGCCCTCGGCCCGGCGGGTCGTCGCGTCCCCGCCGCGCAGCGGCTGCGTCACGAGCCCCTTCGGCGTCCCGACGACGACGGCGTCCGCCGCGTCCGACGGCTGCTGGAGCCGTGCCTCGGCGCCGTCGGCCAGGTCGACCACGTCGTCGCCGGGCAGCACCAGCGCGGAGGCCGTCCGGTCCAGCACCACCGGCTGGTCCCCGACCGCGGTGACCTCGATCTCGGCACCCTTACCCACGCTCAGGTCCGACTCGGACACCTCGCCGGCGGCACCGGTCGCACCGGTCTCCACGGTGACGAGCCGGCCCTGCCCGGGCACCGCGACGAACACCGTGCCGTCCGTCGCCACCGCGAGCCGGGCGCCGGGGGCGAGCTCCGCCGTCGGCTCCAGGTCCGCCTCGCTGAACTGGGTGGCGCCGTCGAACGGGAGCACCCACAGGCGGCCGTCGTCCGGGTCCAGGACGGCGGCCGTGGAACCGCCCGAGGCCACGACCGCACCCGCCGGGACCGTCATCGTGCCCTCCAGCGCCAGGTGCGCCGGGTCGACGGGGTTCGCGGTGGCGGCGCCCTCGTCGGTCATCAGCACACGGTACTCCGCCTGCTGCACGTCGAACGTCGAGGAACCGGACAGCAGCGTGCCGTCGAGCGCCTGGGCCTCGGAGTTGAACCGGCCGAGCAGGCCGGCGGACGTCTTGGTCACCCACACGCCGGAGTCGTCGAGGTCCACCTCGGCCGTGGCCTCGCCCTCCTGCAGCAGCATCAGGAGCACCAGGGCCCCCGTGAAGAGACCGACGACACTGCCCGAGACGACGGAACGTGTCGACAGCTTCAGTGCGGGCACAGGTCTTCCCCAACTCTTGGTCAGCAGCGGTGGCCGCAGCCTAGCCGTTGCCCGGGACAACCCGGACGTGCAAACCGGCCGTCGAGCGGGTGAAACGGGGACACCGCCCGTTTCACCACGTCACGGACGTCGCCCTGCCCCAGTTGTACGAGTAGACGTAGACCTCGGCGCCAGGGGTGCCCCACGCGCACGGCAGCTCGCCGGTGAAGTTCCCGTCCGCGTCGGTCCGGAACCTCCGGCCGTCGCGGGTGGTCTCGAAGGCGAGGTTCCCGCCCGGAGCCGGGGCGAACCTCTCGCCCTCCGCGGAGCACGCGGCGCCGAAGTCGAAGTTCGGCTCGGCGTTGCGCAGGCGCAGGCCGAGGTAGGCGCACGTGGACCGGGTGCAGGTGGTGCCGTCGTCGTTGGTGAAGCCCACGGCGCTCGCGCCCTTGTAGGTCGTCAGCTGCCGGTCGCTCTCCGAACCGCCCGTGCTGCCCGTCTTGCGGGCCCACGCACCGCACCCGGCCTCGTTGCACAGCCGCGCGCGCATCGTGTACGTCTTGTCCGGTCCCGTGGGCACGTTCACCTGGTAGAAGTGGTCACCGTTCTGCCAGGCGTCGGAGAGGTTCTCCCGCACGCCCTCGCGCGTCGTGTCGCCGCCGAGCTGGAACTCGATGCGGTCGATCCGGCGGCCGCCGTTGCTCTCCGCCGCCCAGATCCGGAAGTTGCCGTCGTCCCCCAGGTCCTCGAACCAGTCGATCGGCGGCGCGCCGGGCACCGTGTAGGGGTTGACGGAGTTCGAGCGCGCCGTCCAGGCCGAGCACGTGTAGGCGTTGCACGCGCGGACCTCGAACGTGTGGTCCTGCCCGTTCGCCAGGTGCGTGAAGTCGGTCGGGGAGCCCGCCACATCCTTCACCGCGGAGCCGTTCGCCCGGACCCGGTAGTACGGCTCCTTGCCCCGGAACTCACTGATCTCGCCCCAGGTGATCCTGGCCTTGCCGTTGGTGTCCCCGCTGATCAGCGCGGCCCTCGGGGTGCCGGGCACCGCCGGGACGCCGTACGGCTCCAGCGCGGCGGACCGCGCGCTCGTGGGCGACGTCCCCGCCTTGTTCTCCGCGGCCACCGTGAACTCGTAGGCCGACTCCTGGTCGAGGCCCTGGAGCTTCTGCGACGTGCCCGCCACGGGCACGGTGCGCTTCAACGACCCGTCCTGGTAGACGCCCAGGTGATAGGTCTCGACGGGGGCACCGTTGGTGGCCGGCGCCGTCCAGCGCACCGTGACCTGTCCGCCCACGGCGGTGTCCACCCGTGTCGCGCGCGGCGCCGCGGGGCGGTCGGGCGGCGCCGCGGGGGTCACCGGCGCCGACGGGTCCGACCACTCCGACGGGTCGGGCGCGGCGTTCCGGGCCTGGACCCGCACGGTGTAGGCGGTGCCGTTCGCCAAGCCCTCCCACACCGTGCTCGTGCCGTCCAGGCACGTCTTCTGGATCCGGCCCGACGGCGGCGCCGGGCTGATCTCCAGGTTCACGCACTCGATGGGTGACCGGTCGGTGTACGACCGGTTCGTCCAGGTCACCGTGAGCTGCCGGTCGCCGAACCGCAGCGCCGGCGGAGCGGGCGGGTCGGGCTTCTCGTCGGGCCGCGCCTCCTCGGACGGGCCCGAGGTCCCGGAGGTACCCACCTCGTTCCGCGCCGTCACGGTGAACGTGTAGAGCTGGTCGTTGGTCAGCCCGGTGACCGTGCAGGTCGTCGTGGGGCACGTGGTCACCCGGCCCGTGCTCGACCGCACGCGGTACTCGGTGATCCGCGCGCCGTTGTCCGGCGGCGGGTCCCAGCTCAGCACCACCGTCTCGGAGCGCACCTCCGCCACCTTCGGCGGACGCGGTGTCTCCGGCACACCGAGCACGGTCACCCGGGCGACGCCCTCGACCTCGCGGGTCGGGTCACCCGTCGCGTCCGCGATCCGGTACCGCACGACCGTGACGCCGTGGAAGTCGGCGGGCGGCGTGACGCGCACACGGTCGCCGGCCGTCTCGACCGTGCCCCGGCCGGACTCCAGCCGCGCCGAGACGAGCCGGAGCGGCTCCTCGGGGAACGGGTTGACGTCGTTGGTGAGCACGTCCACCGTCACCGGCTCGCCCTGGTGCGCGTCCGGCACCTCGTCGGTGGTGGCGCGGGCGAGGGGGCGGGTCGAGGCCACCACGGTGATGCCGAGCTGTCCCGCCACGGGCGGGTGGTTGCCGTCCGACACCGTCAGGCCGACGGACGCGCTCGTCCCCTTCGGGAGATCCGGAGCAGCGGTGACCAGCACGGTCGTTCCCTGGGTGGCGACGCTGAGCCCTTCCGCGCGCCCCGTCACCGTCACGGTGAACGGGTCGCCGTCGGGATCCGTGACGAACCGCGACAGGTCGAGCCCCGTCTCCTCGCCCGCGGCCGCCTCCACCCGGGGCGTGCCCCTGATCTCGGGCGGCTCGTTCGCACCCGGCAGCACGAGGAGCGGCAGGGCGAGCACGGCACGGCGGCCGTCCGGGTCGTCCACGCCGTCGCCGTCGGTCACCTCGAAGGTGACGGCCGCCCGCCCGGAGTAGTCCCGGTGCGCCGTGTAGGTGATCTGAGCGGGCCCCGTGACCTCGTGGACGCCCTCGGTCGCCGCCACCCCGGACTCGTCGGCGAGCCGCGGCGTGCGGCCCTCGGCCACCACCACGTGGTCGGCGAGGTCCAGCTCGGCGGGCTCGCCCGCCGTCACCTCGATCGGCTCCAGACCGTCGCGCAGGCGCGGGAGCGTGCCGTCGCGCGGCACGCGCAGGAACGCCCTGGCGGCCAGGCCGTCGAGATCGGTGACCTCGTAGGTGATCACCTGGGGCTCGGCGGTGAGCGGCACCACGACCTCGCCGTCGGCGGACACCGTGGGCCCGCCCGGCTCCTGCCCGCCCGGCGCGGGCAGCGACACCTCCAGGTCCGCCGCGAGCCCGTCGGGGTCCAGGTCGTTGCCCGTGACGTCCACGGTCACCGTGTCGGACGTGACGTCCTCCGGCGCGACGACGTCGTCCCGCGCGACCGGGCGGAGCAGCGGTGCGTCCCGGGACACGTCCACGGTGATCGCGCCCGTGGCCCGCGCCGCGAACGAGTCCTCGATGCCGTAGTAGAAGGTGTGCGTGCCCTCGTCGTCGGGCGCAGTGACCACGACGAGGTCGTCCGCGACCTCCGGGTCCAGGTCGGGCGCGCCCTCGAACGACCGCGGCACCAGGCCCACCTGGTCGCCGTTCGGGTCGGAGTCGTTGGCCAGCGCGTCGATGCCGACGGTGCGGCCCGGCCGTACCGACACCTCGTCGTCCACGGCCAGCGGAGCCTGGTTGACCTGCGGCGGAGCCGCCACGCCGACGCGCACGGTGCCGATCGCCGTCTCACCACGCGTGTCCGAGACCGAGTAGGTGAACTCGTCCGCGCCCGTCGCGGACCTCGCCGCCTCGTACTCCAGGTGGCCGTCCACGATGTCGGCCGTGCCCCGGGCGGGCGCCGACGCGACGGCGTCCAGCCGCACGTGGTCGCCGTCGGGGTCGCTGCCGTCCAGCGGCAGGGCGATGCGCGTGGTCGCCCCGGACAGCACGCGTGCCGTGACCTCGGGCGGCTGCGGCGGGGCGTTCTCGTCGTCGTCCACCACCGTCACCGTGACCTGGGCGGAGTCCTGCTGCCCGGAGGGGTCGGCGACCTCGTAGACGAGGTGCACCGTGCCGCTCTGCCCCGGGTCCGCCTTGAACCGCACGGTGTCCTCGGAGACGAACGCCTCCCCTGCCTCCGGGTGCTCCACCAGCTCCTCGGCGAGCGTGAGCTCCAGCCCGTCCGGGTGGGAGTCGTTCCGCAGCACCGGGACGGTGACCACGTCGCCCGCGTGCACCGTCGCCTCGTCCGGCTCCGCCTTCGGCGGCCGCTGGGTCGTCGCCGCCGGCACCGGGACCACCCGTACCTGCCCGACGGCGGACCCGGAGCCGTTCGCCACCGTGTACTCCAGGGTGACGGGCCCCTCGGGGCGCGTGGCCTCGGTGACGCGGAGCACGTGGTGGTCGAGCACCGCGGCGGTGACCGGGGCGCCGTCGGGCACCGTCACGGACTGCACCACGAGCACCCCGCCGGCCGGGTCCGTGTCGTTCGCCAGCACGTCCACGAGAGCGGACCCGCCTGCCGGCAGCAGCACCGTGTCGGTCACCGTGACGGGCGCACCGTCGTCGTCCGGCGGCGGCAGCACGTCCACGCGGACCAGCCCGAGGGCCGCGGCCGGACCGTCGCTGACTTGGTAGGTCAGGTCGTAGCTCCCGGGCTCGTCGGAGACGAACCGGAACGACCCGGCCGCGAAGTTCGGCGTGATCGTGGCCGGGGCCTGCTCGCCGACGTCGACCAGCCGGAGCCGGTCACCGTTCGGGTCGGTGTCGTTGGCCAGCGGGTACACCGTCACGGGCTGCCCCGCCGGGACGGCCACGTGGTCCCCTACCGCGACCGGCGGCTCCTGGGACGCGACGACGTCGACCAGCAGCCGCCCCTGCCCCACCTCGCCGGTGCTGTCGCTCACCGTGAGGTCCACGACCTTGCGGCCCACCGTGCCGCCGCCGTCGTGGAACTCCACGGTGCCGTCGGGGCGGAACCGGGTCTCGTCGGCGGGGTCACCGGTGGCGGCGCTGGACAGCACCAGGTCGTCACCGTCGGGGTCGCGCCAGAAGGGCAGCACCTTGATGTCCGCCGACCCGCCCTGCGCCACGCGGAGCACCGGCTCCCCGTCGGGCTCCGGGGCCGCGTTCTCGTCGGGCGCGACGACGCGCAGGCGCACGTCGGCGTCCGCGGTGCCGCCCCGCCCGTCGTCGACCGTGTACGTGAAGGTCACCGAGCCGGACGCCTCCGGCGGCACGTCCGCCTGGAGCGCCAGGCCGTCCAGCACCCGGTGCACCGTGACGCCGCTCGCCTCCGCGGGCTGCCGGTCCACGGACACGGTCATCACGTCGCCGTCGGGGTCGGTGTCGTTGCCCAGCACGTTCAGCACCGTGGTGCGCCCGGCGCGCACGCCCAGGTCGTCGTCCTGCGGGGTCGGTGCGCGGTTGGGGCGGTCCCGCTCGGCCACCACCTGGTCCACCAGCTCGGGCGTGCTCGACTCGGTCTCCGTCTGCTCGCCCACGGCGTCCTCGGGCATCGTCAGGTCCCAGTCGTCGACCTTCTCGAAGTCCTCCGCGGCCATCCACAGGGTGCCGTCGGCGACGTCGTTCAGGACCACGACCTCGCGGTTGACCCGGTAGGCGAGCTCGCCGTCGGCGCCCTCGAGGTACTCGTCCACGTCCCGGTCGGTCCCCGGGCAGTCCCGCACCACCTGCCCGCTGCCCGACCACGCCCCGAACGTGCACGCCCCCACCTGGACGGGAGCCGCCGGGACGCCCTCGGCCACCCGGGTCGTCGACTCCCCGCCGCCGAGCGGCTGCGCGACCAGCCCGGTCGTCGTACCGACCACGACGGACCGGGCCTCCTCGGACGGCTGTTGCAGCCGCGCCTCGGATCCTCCGGTCAGGTCCACGACGTCGCCGTCGGGCAGCAACAGCGTCGAGGCGGTCCGGTCCAGCACCACGGGGTCGGCCCCGACCGCCGTGACCTCCAGCTCGGCGTCCTCCTGGACGGGCAGGTCGCTCTCGCTCACCTCGTCGGGCCCGCCTTGCGTGCCCGTCGTGACGCGGTACAGGGTCCCCGCCCGCGCGACGGCGACGAAGACCGTCCCGTCGGCTGCCACGACGAGCCGCCCGCCCGGGCCCACCTCCGCCACCTGTTCCAGGGCCTCCTCGTCGAAGGCGGTGACCCCGTCGAACGGCAGCACCCACAGGCGTCCGTCCTCGGGGTCGAGGATCGCGGTGGTGCGCCCGCCGGACGCGAACAGCGCGCCACGCGGGGCCCGGACGGGGCCGGCGAGGACGAGCTGGGCGGGGTCGACGGGGCTGGCGGTCGACTCGCCGTCGTCGGTCATCAGCACCCGGTACTCGTCCTGCTGGACGTCGAACGTGGAGGAGCCGGCGAGCAGCGTGCTGTCCAGGGCGTGCGCCTCGTCGTTGAACCGGCCCAGCCGGCCCGACTCGGTCTGCGTGACCCAGACGCCGGAGTCGTCGAGCTCGAGCTCGGCGGTGGCCTCGCCGTCCTGCGCGAACGCCAGGGCGACCAGCGTGCCGACGAACAGGGCGACCAGGAGCCAGGACACCACGAAGCCGGGTGTGACCCGGAACCGCTCCTCGACCTCGGCCTCCACCAACCGCCCTCTCGCCAGGTCGGATCTTAGTCAGCGCCCCGGGCTCTCGCGGTGCGGGAGGCCCCCGTTTCAAGACCTCCGAACAAGACTGGTCGCGAGGTCAGCCATCTGATAGCGGGCCAGCAGGTCGGCGACCCTGGCCAGGAGGTGGTATGACTGGTTATACTCGACACCATGAAGACAGCCATCTCCGTCCCGGACAGGGACTTCCATCGGTTCGAACGAGTCGCGTCCCGGCACGGGATGAACCGTTCAGAGTTCTATCGCCGTGCTGCGGAACACCTGGCCGACCAGCTCGAGGGCACCAGCGAGCTGACCCGGCTGGCGAACGCCGCGCTCGCTGCGGCCGGCCAGCCCGCGGAGGACGGCCTCTTCCTCGCGGAGTCCGAGCGCCGGATGACACCGGACGAGGAATGGTGACCGCTCGGGGTGACGTCGTCTGGGTGGACTTCGGCCAACCGCGCGGGAGTGAGCCGGCCAAGGTCCGCCCCGCCCTGGTGCTCCAGGAGGACTGGCTGCTGGCAACCGACATCAACACCGTGATCGTCGTACCGCTCACGTCCAACCTGAGACTGGAGGCTTTCCCCGGCAACGCCCTCATCCCGGAGGCCGCCTCCGGGCTCGACAAGGACTCCGTGGCCGTCGTCTCGCAGATCGGGCCCGTCAGCCGAGAGTTTCTCGAGCCCTACCCGGTCGGCCGCGTCCCGGAGTACCTCCTCGCGAAGGTGGCCGACGGAGTCCGGCTGGTCACCGGCGTCTGAGCAGACGCCGGCGGACTCACACCGCCCGGTCCGCCAGCACCTGCGCGAACTGCTCCAGGGACTCCTTCACCGGCCCGTCCGGCAGCGGCGCCAGCTCGGCGGCCGCCGCGCGCGCCCAGTGCACCGCGAGCTCCCGCGTCTCGGCGAGCACCGCGTGCGCCCGGAGCCGCTCCACGACGGCGGACAGTGCCTCGTCGGAGGACAGGTCGCCGTCGAGCGCGGCGAGCAGGTCCCGGTCCTCGTCCGTGGCCTCGTCGGACTCGACGCGCTGGCGCAGCAGCAGCACCGGCATGGTCGGCACGTGCTCGCGCAGGTCCGTCCCGGGCGTCTTGCCCGAGGTCGCGCCCGACGACGCGACGTCGAGCACGTCGTCGGCGAGCTGGAAGGCGACGCCCACCTTCTCGCCGTAGGCGCCCACGGCCTCCACGTGCTCGGCCGGTGCCCCCGCCATCATCGCGCCCAGCCGGGCCGACGCCGACAGCAGCGACGCCGTCTTGTCCGACAGGACCTGGAGGTAGTGCTCCACCCGGTCCGTGCCGTCGTCCGGGCCCATGGTCTCGTGGAGCTGGCCCAGGCACATCCGCTCGAACGTCCGGGACTGCAGGATCACCGCCTCCGGGCCGAGCTCCGCCACCCGGGCCGACGCCCGGGCGAACAGCATGTCGCCCACGAGGATCGCCACCGAGTTGCCCCACACCATGTGCACCGCCGGGGCCCCGCGCCGCACGGGCGCGGAGTCCATGACGTCGTCGTGGTACAGCGAGGCCACCTGGGTCAGCTCCACGACCACCGCCGCGCCGACGACGCCGGGGGCGGCGCCGTCGCCGAGCTCCCCCGTCAGCAGGGTCAGCAGCGGCCGGAACCGCTTGCCGCCCGCGTCGATGAGGTGCCGGGAGGCGCCGTCGGCCAGCTTGTCCGCACTGGCGACGGCCTCCAGGAGCGCCTCGTCGACCACCGTCAGCCGGTCCGCGAGGCGCGACGCCAGCTCGGGGTCGGTGATCGGCAGGCCGAGCGCGGTCGGGTCGGGCGGGTTCGACGAGGCGGCCGGAGGAGGCGTCGCGGGGGTGCCCGACGTCGTCTGGGGCGGCAGCGGTGCGGAGGTCACGGCACGAACTTACTTGCCTGTTCCACCAGAGAGAGAACCGGGGACGGGAAGACGCCGAGAATCACCGTGGCGATCGCGCACACGGCGATGGCCACGGCGGCCGGTCCGCGGGACCGCACCACGGTCACCACGACGCGCTGCGCGGCTGTGACCTGCGGCGTGGCCAGTGTCGCGGTGGCGGCGCCGCCCTGGGCCGGAGCCGACGTCGCGACGTCCTCCGCGTCCGGCACCTGTTCGGGCACGGTTTCGTCGTCCGCCTTCTGGAACACCATGACCACGAGCAGCCGCAGGTAGAACGCGACCGCGACCACCGACGCGAGCACGCCGAGCACCGCGAGCCACCACAGGCCACCCGTCGTCGCCCCGGTGAACGCGCCGAACTTGGCGATGAACCCGGCGGTCAGCGGGATGCCGGCCATGGACAGCAGGAACAGCGCGAACGCGGCGGTCAGCCACGGGGCCTTGCGACCCAGCCCGGCCCACTGCGCGATCTCCGTGGCCTCGCCCAGCACCACGCCGTCGTCCCCCACCGGGCCGTTCGCCTCGCCCGCGCCGGACACGACCCGGCGCTCCCGCACCAGGGTGACCACGCCGAACGCGCCGATCGTGGCGATGCCGTAGGCCAGCAGGTAGAACAGCGTGGACGACTGCACCTGGGCGTTGAAGCCCGCGATGCCCACGAGCAGGAACCCGGCGTGCGCGATCGAGGAGTAGGCCAGCAGCCGCTTGACGTCGGACTGGACGGAACCGATCACGGTGCCGACCGCCATGGTCAGCACCGCGACCACGACGATGACCACCTGGAGCTGCCGCATGGTCTCCGGGTGCACCGCCTGCACCCCGATCGAGATGCGGTACAGCACCTCGACCAGCGCCGCGACCGCCGCCACCTTGGTGCAGGCAGCCATGAACCCGGTGATCGGCGTGGGCGCGCCCGTGTAGACGTCGGGCGTCCAGGCGTGGAACGGCACCGCACCCACCTTGAACAGCAGGCCCACGACGACGAGCAGCACGCCGGCCACCAGCAGCCCGGTCATGCCCTCCAGGGGCAGGCCGCCCTGCTGCACCTGCTGGGCGATCTCCAGCAGGCGCACCGTGCCGGCGAACCCGTAGATCAGGGCGACGCCGAAGATGAACAGCGCCGAGGCGAACGCGCCCAGCAGGAAGTACTTCGCGGCGGCCTCCTGCGACAGGAGCCGACGCCGGCGCGCCGTGGCGCACAGCACGTACAGCGGCAGCGACAGCACCTCCAGGGCGATGAACATGACGATCAGGTCGTCCGTCGAGGCGAAGAGCATCATGCCGCCGGCCGCGAACAGCAGCAGCGGGTAGATCTCGGTCTGCTCCAGGCCCGAGCGCCGGGCCAGGTCCTCGTAGGAGGTGCCGGGCACGGCGGAGGCCGCGGGGGCGAAGGCGTCCTGCCCGCTGCTGGTGCGGTCGGCCACGACGAGCACGCCCAGGAACGCGAGCAGCACGACGATGCCCTGCGCACCGAGCGCGAACGGCGTGAGCGTCACGCTGCCGCCCACGACCTGCACGGGCTGCGCCACGATCTGAGGCCACAGCACCGCGACGAACGCGAAGCCGCCGGCCAGCGCGGCGAGCGTCAGCACGATCTGGGTCGAGCGACGGGCCCGGGCGGGCACGAACGCCTCGACGAGCACGCCGACGATGCCCGCGCCGAGCACCACGATCAGCGGTGCGAGGGCGAGCCAGTCGATCTCGGGCGGCACGAAGGTGGTCACTTGTCGCTCCCCGTCTGCGCGGCGGCGTCCGCCGGTTCGTCGACCGCCGTGACGGCCACCGACTGCTCGGCGGGCGCGTCCACGTAGGTCAGGGCAAGGCTCGGCACCAGGCCGAGCACCAGGAGGCCGGCCACGAGCGGTGCCGCGACGACGCGCTCACGCACCCGCAGGTCGGGCAGGGTTTCCAGCCCTGCGGCCGGCTTTCCCGTGAAGATCTTCTGGTAGGTCAGCAGCACGTAGACCGCCGCGAGCACCACGCCGGGGATCGCCACGACGGCCCAGGCCGCCGAGCCGGCGGGCGTGCCGCCGAACGCGCCGATCAGCACCATGATCTCGCTGACGAAGGTGGCCAGGCCGGGCAGCGAGAGCGTCGCGAGACCCGCCACGAGGAACGTGCCGGCGAGCACCGGGGTGACCGACCGCAGCCCGCTGTAGGCCGAGATCTTCTGCGACTTCTCCGGGTGCCGGGACACGAGGAACCCGGCCACCAGGAACAGCGCGCCGGTGGCCAGGCCGTGGTTGAGCATCATGAAGCTCGACCCGGCGGTACCCAGCTCCGTGAACGTGAAGATGCCCAGGATGATGAAGCCGAAGTGGCTCACCGAGGTCCAGCCGACCAGCCGCAGCAGGTCGGTCTGCATGATGGCCATGATCGCCCCGTAGAGCACCGAGATCGCGGCCAGCGCGATCACGAACGGTGCCGCCCAGCGGGACGCCTCGGGGAACAGCGGCAGGCACAGGGTCAGCATGCCGAACGTGCCCACCTTGTCCAGCACGCAGATGAGCAGGGTCGACGTGCCCGGGGTGGCGTTCCCCGCGACGTCGGGCAGCCAGCTGTGCACCGGGACCATCGGGGCCTTGATCGCGAAGGCGATGAAGAAGCCCACGAACATCAGGCGCTCGGCCGTGGTGCCCAGGTCGACGGCGACGAGCTCGTCCACGAGGAACGCCCGGCTCGGGTCCACGCCGGCACCGACCGCGAGGAAGTACAGCGCGATCACCGCGGCCAGCATGATCAGGCCGCCGCCGAGGCTGAACATCAGGAACTTCACGGCCGCCCTGCGCCGGCCCGCACCCTGGCCGAACCCGCCGATCAGGAAGTACGCCGGGATCAGCATGGCCTCGAACAGCACGTAGAACAGGAACACGTCCCGGGCGGCGAACACCGCCACCATGAACGCCTGGAGCAGCAGCACGAGGCCGACGAAGCGACGCAGGCGCACCTCGTCGCGCCCCTGCTCCCGCCAGGCGGCCAGCAGCACCAGCGGCACCAGCACCACGGCCAGCGCCACGAGCAGCAGGCCGACGCCGTCGACGGCCACCGCGTAGGAGACGCCGATCTGCGGAATCCACGGGTGGGTCTCGGCGAGCTGGTGCTCGGCCGACGCGCCCGTGTCGAACGCGAGGAACGCGCCGACGAGCAGGACCACCTCGACCAGCGAGAACAGCAGCGCGAGCGGCCGGGCGAGGCCCACCCCGGAGCCCGCGGGCCCGGTGCGCCGTCGCACCAGGCCGCTCAGGCCCACGACGGCGGCGCCGACCAGCGGCCATGCGATGAGCACGGTCAGCCAGGGAAACATCTCTCCTCCGATCACTGGGCACCGCCCAGGCCAGCCACGAGCCACGCGACGGCGGCGATCACGAGGACACCGCCCGCCATGCCCGCGGCGTACGAGCGGACGTACCCGGTCTGCGCCTTGCGGAACACCGCGCCGAACCACGAGACGGCCAGGGGCAGCACGCCCCAGCCGCGGTCGACCACGTCCCGGTCACCGACCTGGACCAGGCGGGCCACACCGTGCGCCGGCAGCACCACGAGGGTCTCGTTGGCGGCGTCCTGGTAGAGGTCCCGGCGGGCGGCCCGGGTGAGGAAGGAGCCGCGCGGCGCCTCCTCGGGAACGAGCTGCACCGCGTACATGCGGAACGCGAGCAGGGCGCCGAGGACCACGACGACCAGCGTGGTCGTGATGATCACGGGGACCGGGAGCACCGGCTCGTGGTGCTCCGCGTGCCCCACCACCGGCTCCAGCCAGGTGGTGAACGTGCCGCCGATGCCGAGCACCAGACCGAGCGCGGCCGAGCCGACGCCGAGGAACACCAGCGGCCACCACATGAGCGGCGAGCCCTCGTGGGGGTGCTGGTTCTCGGTCCAGCGCGGACGCCGTCCGCCGAACGTCATGAAGAACAGGCGGGTCATGTAGAACGCCGTGATCGCTGCGCCGAGCACCGCCACCGAGCCGAAAACCCAGGCCCGCCACGGCTGCCCCTCGACCGGGATGAACGCGGCCTCGATGATCCCGTCCTTGCTCCAGAAGCCGGAGAACGGCGGGATGCCGAGGATCGCGAGCCAGCCCAGGCCCATCGTGATCCACGTGATGGGCAGGAACCGCGAGAGCCCGCCGAAGCGGCGCATGTCGGTCTGGTCGCCCATCGCGTGCATCACCGAGCCGGCGCCGAGGAACAGCCCCGCCTTGAAGAAGCCGTGCGTGAGCAGGTGGAAGATGGCGAACGCGTACCCGGCCGGGCCGAGGCCCGCGGCGAGCATCATGTAGCCGATCTGCGACATGGTGGAGGCGGCCAGCGCCTTCTTGATGTCGTCCTTCGCGGTACCGACCACGGCACCGAACAGCAGGGTCACCGCACCCACGATGACGACGACGAGCTGCGCCGTCGGGGCCGCCTCCAGGATGGGGCCGGAGCGCACCATGAGGTAGACGCCCGCGGTGACCATGGTGGCGGCGTGGATGAGCGCGGACACCGGCGTCGGGCCGGCCATCGCGTCGCCGAGCCAGGCCTGGAGGGGGAACTGCGCCGACTTGCCGCACGCGGCGAGCAGCAGGCACAGGCCGACGGCGGTCGCGGTGGCCTCGGAGAGCCCGCCCGCGGCCGGGAGCACGTCGGCGAAGCTCACGCTGCCCACCGTCGCGAACAGGATGGCCATCGCGGCGATGAGCCCCATGTCCCCGATGCGGTTCATGACGAACGCCTTCTTGGCCGCCACCGCGTTCTCGCGGGCCGACGGCCGGCCCGTGTCCCAGAACCCGATGAGCAGGTAGGACGCGACGCCCACCCCCTCCCAGCCCACGAAGAGCAGCAGGTAGGAGTCGGCCAGGACCAGCGTGAGCATGGCCGCGACGAAGAGGTTCAGGTAGGCGAAGAACCGGCGCCGGTCGACGTCGTGGTCCATGTACGCCACGGAGTACACGTGGATGAGCGTGCCCACGAAGGTCACGAGCACCACGAACGTCATGGACAGGGGGTCCAGCCGCAGGCCGAGGTCCACGTCCAGACCGCCCGCGGACAGCCACGTCCCCAGGCTGTGGTCGATCGCGCGCTCCTCGGGCGGCACGCCGATCATGCGGAACATCAGGACGAAGCCGACCACCGCGGAGGCGGCCGAGGCCAGCACGCCGAGCCAGTGGCCCCAGCGGTCGGTGGCCCTGCCGCCCAGCAGCAGCACTGCCGCACCGATCAGCGGGAAGCCGACCAGCCAGGGGGCGAGCCCGATCACGTCGTTCACGTCTCAGCCCTTCAGGAGGTTGACGTCGTCGACCGAGGCCGAACGGCGGGTACGGAAGATCGTCACGATGATGGCCAGGCCCACGACGACCTCGGCGGCGGCGACGACCATGACGAAGAACGCGAGCACCTGACCGGTCAGGTCGCCGTGCAGCCGCGCGAAGGTGACGAAGGCGAGGTTGGTGGCGTTGAGCATGAGCTCCACGCCCATGAACACCACGATCGCGTTGCGGCGCAGCAGCACCGTCGTCGCCCCGATGGCGAACAGCACGGCGGCCAGGACCACGTAGTTGGTGATGTCCATCAGGCCTCCTCCTCGGCGTCCGACCCGTCCCCGGCGGCCTGCGCCTCGACCAGCGCGACCGCGGTGTGCGGAGCGGGCCGCTCCTGACCGCGGATCCGCAGCACGCGCGACACCGACTGCGGCACCTGCTCACCGTCGGGGCCCAGCGCGGGCGTGTCCATCGCGTTCGACCGGGCGTACACGCCGGGCGACGGCAGCGGGGTGAGCGTGACGCCGTCGGGCAGCGCCTTGACGCGCGCCTCCGCGACCGTCCGCTGGTTCTGCTTGGGGGTGAGCCGGCGGCGGTGCGTGAGCACGAGCGCGCCGACGGCCGCCGTCACCAGCAGCACGCCCACGGCCTCCATGGCCAGCACGTAGTCGCCGAACAGCACGCGGGCCAGGGCCTGCGGGTTGGCGACGCCGCCCGGGTCGCCGCCGGCCAGGCCGACGGCGGGCGGGAACGCGGCCCGCCCCACCACGCCGGCCAGCACCAGCGCCAGCCCGAGGCCGATGAGCAGGCCGATCCAGCGCTGCCCGCGGATGGTCTCGGTGAGCGAGTCCGACGCGTCGACGCCCACGAGCATCAGCACGAACAGGAACAGCATCATCACGGCGCCCGTGTACACGACCACCTGCACGACGCCGAGGAACGGCGCCTCCTGCGCGATGTACAGGATGGCCATGCTGACCATGACGAACACGAGGCACATCGCGGCGTGCACGGCACGCCGCACGAACAGCAGGCCGAGCGCGGCGAGCACCATGAGCGGGGCGATCACCCAGAACAGGACGGTCTCGCCGCCCGAGATCTCCAGGCCGGCGGGGGTCATGCCGTCACCTCCGTGCGGCCGTCCGGCCGGGCGTCGCTCGCCAGGACCCGCACCGAACCGACGGCGGCGGCGCCCGCGGACCGCTCGGCGGCCCCCGGACCCTCGTCCGGACGCAGCTCGTGCTGGCGCGGCGTCGGCGCGGGAGCCGTGCCCGAGACCACGGCCTCGGCGGCGTCCAGCGTCTCGTCGTCCGGCCGCTGCTCGCGGACCCAGGCGACCTGCGCCGCCGTCGGACCGAGCACGTCACCGCTGTAGTAGTCGGTGTCCGTGGTGCCCTCGACCATGGGGTGCGGCGCCGCGAGCATGCCCTCCGACAGCGGGGCCAGCAGGTCCTGCTTCTCGTAGATCATGCCCGCGCGGGTCTTGCCGGCCAGCTCGAAGTCGTTCGTCATGGTGAGCGCCCGCGTGGGGCACGCCTCGATGCACAGCCCGCAGAAGATGCAGCGCAGGTAGTTGATCTGGTAGACGCGCCCGTACCGCTCGCCGGGGCTCATGTGGGCCCCGCCGGAGTCGTCGGCCTTGACCTGCCGGCCCTCGTTCTCGGGCAGGTCCGCGTTGGAGGCACCTTCCACGTAGATCGCGTCCGCCGGGCACGCCCACGCGCACAGCTCGCAGCCGATGCACTTCTCCAGCCCGTCGGCGTACCGGTTGAGCTGGTGACGGCCGTGGAACCGGCGCTGGGTCGGCTCCTTCTTGCGCGGGTACTGCTCCGTGACCGTGGGCCTGAACATCGACGACAGCGTCACGCCGAAGCCCGCGACGGGAGCGAAGATCTCCGCGATGGGCCCCGGCTGGGGCCGCAGGGGCTGGTAGTCACTCACCGTGGACCTCCTTTCCGAACCGCTTGGACGGGGGCAGCTTCTCGCCGGGCAGCGGGGGCACCGGGAAGCCGCCGGCGAACGCGTCGACGGTCTCCTTCTCGGCGTCGGCCGCGGGGGGCGCCTGCTTCTTCTCGGGCCAGAACCACATGACGGCGACGAAGACGACGGCGGCCCCGACGATCACCGGGATGAACTGCTGGTAGGTGACGCCCTGCACGCGCTGCAGCCACTGCACGACGGCGAGCACGACCACCCAGGCCAGCGCGACCGGGATGAGCACCTTCCAGCCGAACACCATGAACTGGTCGTAGCGCAGGCGCAGCAGCGTGCCGCGCACCCACACGAAGACGAACATGACGGCCCAGAGCTTCACGAGGAACCAGATGATCGGCAGCCAGCCCTCGTTGAGGGCGCCGCCCAGGAACCCGTCGGGCACCGGGGCCCGCCAGCCGCCCAGGAAGAGCGTCACGCAGACGGCCGAGACGTTGAGCATGTTGATGTACTCCGCCAGGAAGAACCAGGCGAACTTCATCGACGAGTACTCGGTCATGTAGCCGGAGACCAGCTCGCCCTCGGCCTCGGGGAGGTCGAACGGCAGGCGGTTGGTCTCACCGATCATCGAGATCACGTAGATCACGAAGGCCGGCGCGAGCGGGATGAACCACCAGATCTGCGTCTGGCTGGACACGATCTGCGACGTCGACATCGACCCCGCCATGATGAACACGCTGACCAGCGACAGGCCCATGGCGAGCTCGTAGCTGATCACCTGCGCCGTCGAGCGGACCGAGCCGAGCAGCGGGTAGGTGGAGCCCGAGGCCCAGCCGCCCAGCACGATGCCGTACACGCCGAGCGACGCGGCGGCCAGGATGTACAGGACCGCCACCGGGAAGTCCGTGAGCTGGGCCGGGGTGGTCCAGTCCGTCCAGGGGAACGGCAGGCTGGGCCCGAACGGGATGACGGCGAAGACGAGCAGCGAGCAGAACACCGAGATCATCGGCGCCAGCAGGTACACGAACCGGTCGGCCCGCGTGACCGTCATGTCCTCCTTGAGCAGGAGCTTCATGGCGTCCGCGAGCGACTGGAGCAGGCCGAAGGGACCGTGCCAGTTGGGGCCCGGCCGCACCTGCATGCGGGCCACGACCTTGCGCTCGAACCAGATCGCGAAGAGCACGCTGGTCAGCAGGAAGACCACGATCAGCACGGCCTTCACGATCGAGGCCCAGATGGTCTCCTGCGAGAAGTCGGCGGCGACGCCGGGCGCCGCGGCGGCGACGACAAGGGGGCTCATCGCCCACCCCTTTCCGAGTTGTCCGAGGCGGCCGACACGGTGACCAGGTCGCCCGCGGCAGCGCCGAGGGTGGCGTGCACGCGGCTGCCCACGCTGTTCAGCGGCAGCCAGACGACGCCGTCCACCATCGGTTCGGTCACCACGACCGGCAGCTCGACGGTGCCGCGCGACGTGCCGACGGCGACGCGGCCGCCGTCGGCCACCCCGAGGCTCTCCGCCGTGGCGGCCGAGAGGCGGGCCACGGGCTGCTTGGCCGTGCCCGCGAGGAACTGCTCGCCGTCCTGGCCGCGGCCCGCGTCGAGCTGCAGCCGCCAGGTGGCGAGCACCGCCTGGCCCGGCCCCACCTCGGGGGCCGCCGCCTGCGCCTGCTGCGGTGCGGCGACGCGGTCGCCCGACCACGCCTCGCGCTGCGTCATCGCGATCGACAGGTGGGCCTCGGCCGGCGTCGCCGCCTGCAGGTCCACGCCGAGCTGCTGGGCCAGCACGTGCAGCACGCGGTGGTCCGGCAGCGCGTTCGACTCGAGCGCCGCGCCGAAGGACCGCACCCGGCCCTCCCAGTTCCAGTACGAACCCGCCCGCTCCACAGGCGGGGCGACCGGCAGCACCACGTCGGCCCGCTCGGTGACCTCGGAGGCGCGCACCTCCAGGCTGAGCACGAACCCGCCGCGCGCCGCGACGGCGTCCAGGGCCGCCCGGGCAGCCTCCGGGTCGGGCAGGTCGGTGAGCTCCACGCCGCCGACGACCGCCCCGCCCAGGGTGCCGTCCGTCAGGGCGGCGAGGATGCCCGAGGTGTCGCGGCCCGGCTCCGCCGGGACCTGCGCGCCCCACGCCTGCGCCACCTGGGCGCGGGCCGCGGCGTCGGTGACCGGGCGGCCACCCGGCAGCAGGCCGGGCAGCAGCCCCGCCTCGACGCCGCCGCGCTCGCCCGCGCGACGCGGGATCCACGCGAGCCGCGCGCCCGTCGCCGCGGCGAGCCGGAGGGCCGCCGCGTACGCACCCGGCGAGCCCGCCAGGCGCTCGCCCACGAGGATCACGGCCCCCGGCTGGGCCAGGGCGGCACTCGTGGTGGCCACGGTGTCCGACGCCGACGCGCCGTCCGCCAGCGCGGCCAGCCAGTCGGTCTCGGTGCCCGGCGCCGCCGGCAGCAGCGTGCCGTCGAGGCGTGTCAGGCCGCGGGTGGCGTACGGGGCCACGGAGAAGATCTTCGCGCCCGACCGGGCCGCCTTGCGCAGCCGCAGGTAGGTGACACCCGCCTCCTCCTCGGCCTCCAGGCCGGCCAGCAGCACCGCGGGCGCCTTCTCCAGGTCGGAGAACGTGACGCCGATACCGGTGCCGGCCACGGCGTGCGCCAGGAACGCGGCCTCCTCGGCGGAGTGCACGCGGACCCGCTGGTCCACGTCGTTGGTGCCGAGCGCCGTCCGCGCGAACCGCGACCACGCGAAGGCGTCCTCGACGGTGAGCCGCCCGCCCGGCAGCACGCCGACCCCGCCGGCCTGCCGCGCTCGGGTGAGCCCGGCCGCCGCGACCTCCAGCGCCTCGACCCAGGAGGCCGGGCGCAGCTCGCCGCGGGTGCCGTCGGCCGCGCGGTCGCGGACCAGCGGCGTGGTGAGCCGGTCGGGCGCGCTCTGCCAGGTGAAGGCGAAGCGGTCCTTGTCGGTGATCCACTCCTCGTTGACCACCGGGTCCTCGCCCGACAGCCGGCGCAGCACCTGGCCGCGGCGGTGGTCGATGCGGATCGCCGAGCCGTTCGAGTCGTGCTCCGCGATGCTCTCGGTGCTGACGAGGTCGAACGGCCGCGAGCGGAACCGGTAGCCCGCGCCGGTCAGCGCGCCGACCGGGCAGATCTGCACCGTGTTGCCCGAGTAGTACGACGAGAAGGGCCGCCCCGAGCTGTCCGTCGCGGCCTCGCCGACCGGGCGGTCCACGGGGCCGTTGCTCGACTCCGCGCCGGCGAACCCGAGCACGTCCTCGTCGAACCGGCCGATCTGCTGGTGCGCGCCACGGTCCTGCAGGGCGATGAACGCGTCGCCCGCGATCTCCTCGCTGAACCGGGTGCAGCGCTGGCACAGCACGCAGCGCTCGCGGTCGAGCAGGATCTGCGTGGACAGCGCGATGGGCTTGGGGAAGGTGCGCTTGACGTCGACGAACCGCGAGTCGGTGCGACCGTTCGACATGGCCTGGTTCTGCAGGGGGCACTCGCCGCCCTTGTCGCACACCGGGCAGTCGAGCGGGTGGTTCATGAGCAGCAGCTCCATGACCCCCTGCTGCGCCTTGTCGGCCACGGCGGAGGTGTGCTGCGTCTTGACCACCATGCCCGGCGCCACGGTCATGGTGCACGACGCCTGGGGCTTCGGCATGGGCCGCACGTTGCCCTCGCGGTCCGGCATGGCGACCTCGACGAGGCACTGCCGGCAGGCGCCCGCGGGCGCCAGGAGCGGGTGGTCGCAGAACCGCGGGATCTGGATGCCGGCCTGCTCGGCGGCGCGGATGATCAGCGTGCCCTTGGGCACGCTGACCTCGGTACCGTCGATGGTGAAGGTGACCAGCTCGACCGGTGCGGCCTCGGTGCTGGTGTCGTTCGTGGTGACGGTCATCAGTGACCTCCCGCGCCGGCGCCCGCGAGGGCCCCGGGAGTCCGAGTCTTGGGGGTGTACGGGAACAGGGCCGACGCGCTCGGGTCGAACGGGCAGCCGTGCCCGTCGATGTGCGCCTGGTACTCGTCCCGGAAGTGCTGGATGCTCGACGTGATCGGCGACACCGCGCCGTCGCCCAGGGCGCAGAACGCCTTGCCGAGGATGTTGTCGCACAGGTCGAGCAGCAGCTCGAGGTCGCCGTCCTGCCCCTCGCCGGCCTCGATGCGGTGGAGCACCTGCTTGAGCCAGTAGGTGCCCTCACGGCACGGCGTGCACTTGCCGCAGGACTCGTGCGCGTAGAAGTCGGTCCACCGGGACACCGCGCGGACCACGCACACGGTCTCGTCGAAGATCTGCAGCGCGCGCGTACCGAGCATCGAGCCCGCCGCGCCCACCGACTCGTAGTCGAGCGGGGTATCCAGGTGGTCGGCGGTGAAGATCGGCGTGGAGGAGCCGCCGGGGGTCCAGAACTTGAGCTCGTGCCCGGCCCGGATGCCGCCCGAGAGGTCCAGCAGCTCGCGCAGCGTGATGCCGAGCGGCGCCTCGTACTGGCCGGGCGTGGTGACGTGCCCGGACAGGGAGAACAGGCCGTGCCCCTGCGACTTCTCGGTGCCCATGGAGGAGAACCAGTCGGCTCCCTTCGCGATGATCGCGGGGACCGACGCGATGGACTCCACGTTGTTCACCACGGTGGGCCGCGCGTACAGGCCGGCCACGGCGGGGAACGGCGGCTTGAGCCGCGGCTGGCCGCGCAGGCCCTCCAGCGAGTCGAGCAGCGCCGTCTCCTCGCCGCAGATGTAGGCGCCGGCGCCGGCGTGCACCGTGACGTCGAGGTCGAATCCGGAGCCCTGGATGTTCTTGCCCAGGTAGCCGGCCTTGTACGCCTCCTCGACGGCGTTCAGCAGCCGCCGGTAGACGTGCAGCACCTCGCCGCGCACGTAGATGAACGCGTGGTCGCAGCCGATCGCGAAGCTCGTGATCGCCACGCCCTCGATCAGGTGCTGGGGGCTGGCGAGCATGAGCGGGATGTCCTTGCAGGTGCCCGGCTCGGACTCGTCCGCGTTGACGACCAGGTACCGCGGGCCGCCGTCGGGCGGGGGCAGGAAGCCCCACTTCATGCCCGTGGGGAAGCCCGCGCCGCCACGGCCGCGCAGCCCGGAGTCCTTGACGGCCTGGACCAGGGCGCCGGGCTCCATCGTCAGGGCCTTCTTGAGGCCGGCGTAGCCGCCGTTGCGCTCGTACGTGGCCAGCCGCCAGGAGCGGTCCTTGTCCCAGGTGTCGGTCAGTACCGGTGTCAGGCTCACTTCGCGTCCTCCCCGGGCTTCTTGTCCTTGCCGACCTCGGTGTCGGACGGCGTGGCGGGCTTGCGCTCCGCGCTCGACCCCGGGGTGCCGACCGGCGGGCTGGTCTGCCCCGCCGGGACGTCCGCCCCGCCGTCGGCCGCCGGGGCGTCCGGCGCCGTCCAGCCGCGCTCGCGGGCGACCTTGAGCCCCGCGAGCGTCGGGGCGCCCGCGCCCACGCCCTCGTCGGCGCGGCCGTCGGGGAACCCGGCCAGGACCCGGCTCATCTGCTTGAACGAGCACACGGACGCAGCGCCGCGGGTCGGCACGACGTCCTCGCCCAGGATCAGCTTGTCCGCGAGCGCCGTGGCCGTCTCGGGCGTCTGGTTGTCGAAGAACTCCCAGTTGACCATCACGACGGGGGCGTAGTCGCAGGCGGCGTTGCACTCGACGCGCTCCAGCGTGATCGCGCCGTCGGGCGTTGTCTCGTCGTGGCCCACGCCGAGGTGCTCGCTGAGCTCGTCGAAGATGGCGTCGCCGCCCATGACCGCGCACAGGGTGTTGGTGCACACGCCGACGGTGTAGGTGCCGTTGGGGTGGCGCTTGTACTGGGTGTAGAAGGTGGCGACGGCGGAGACCTCGGCGGCGGTGATGCCGAGCATCTCGGCGCAGAACAGGATGCCGTCGCGGCTGACGTACCCGTCGACGGACTGCACCAGGTGCAGCATCGGCAGCAGGCCGGACCGGGGGTCCGGGTAGCGGGCCATGATCTGCGTCGCGTCGGCGGTCAGGCTCGCCAGGGTGTCGGCGTCGTAGCGCGTCTTCGTCGTGGGCGTCTCCACGGGCTCGGCCGTCATCGGTCCACACCTCCCAGCACGGGGTCCAGGGACGCGACGGCGACGACGACGTCGGCCACCTGGCCGCCCTCGCACATCACCGACGTGGCCTGGAGGTTGTTGAACGAGGGGTCGCGGAAGTGCGCGCGGTAGGGCCGGGTGCCGCCGTCGGACACGACGTGCACGCCGAGCTCGCCGCGCGGGTGCTCCACGGTCTGCCAGGCCTGGCCGACGGGGACGCGGAAGCCCTCGGTGACCAGCTTGAAGTGGTGGATCAGGGCCTCCATGGAGGTGCCCATGATCTTCTTGATGTGCTCCAGCGAGTTGCCCTGGCCGTCGCCGCCGACAGCGAGCTGGGCGGGCCAGGCGATCTTCTTGTCGGCGACCATGACGGGCTCGCCCTCGGTACGGTCGAGCCGCTCCAGGGCCTGCTCGATGATCTTGAGCGACTGGTAGCACTCCTCGATGCGGAGCACCACGCGGTCGTAGCAGTCGGCGCCCTTCGAGGTGGGCACGTCGAAGTCGTAGGTCTCGTAGCCGCAGTACGGGTTGTCCTTGCGGACGTCGTACGGCAGGCCCGTGGACCGCAGCACCGGGCCGGTCACGGCGAGCGCCATGCACCCGGACAGGTTGAGCACGCCGACGTCGGTCAGGCGGGCCTTGAAGATGGGGTTGGCGAGCATGAGGTCGGTGAGCTGCTTGAGGTAGCCGCGCACCTTCTTGAGGGCTTCGCGCGCCTGGGTGGTGAAGCCCTCCGGGGTGTCCACGGCCACGCCGCCGGGGCGGATGTACGCGTGGTTCATGCGCAGGCCGGTGACGGCCTCGAACAGGCGCAGGATCTCCTCGCGGGCGGTGAAGCCGATGGTCATGACGGTGGTGGCGCCCATCTCGTTGCCGCCGGTGCCGACGCAGACCAGGTGGGAGGAGATGCGGTTCAGCTCCATCATGAGCACCCGGATCACCGACGCGCGCTCGGGCACGTCGTCGGTGATGCCCAGCAGCTTCTCCACGGCGAGGCAGTAGGCGGCCTCCTGGAACAGGGGCGCCACGTAGTCCATGCGGGTGCAGAACGTGGTGCCCTGCGTCCACGTCCGGAACTCCATGTTCTTCTCGATGCCCGTGTGCAGGTAGCCGATACCGGCGCGGGCCTCGGTGACGGTCTCGCCGTCGATCTCCAGCATCAGGCGCAGCACGCCGTGCGTGGACGGGTGCTGGGGGCCCATGTTGACGACGATCCGCTCCTCGCCGATCGCCTCGCGCGCGATGTCGTCCCAGTCGCCGTCGCCGTAGGCCTCGAAGGCCCGCACGGTGGACGACATGTCCTCGTTGCCCGCCGGCCGGGTGGCGTGGGGGGTCGCAGTGGGAGCGCTCATGAATAGCTCCTCCTCGTGTCCGGCGGGGGCACGGTGGCCCCCTTGTACTCGACGGGGATGCCGCCGAGCGGGTAGTCCTTGCGCTGCGGGTGGCCGTCCCAGTCGTCCGGCATCTCGATGCGGGTCAGGGCGGGGTGGCCGTCGAAGACGATCCCGAAGAAGTCGTACGTCTCGCGCTCGTGCCAGTCGTTGGCCGGGTACACCGACGTGGTCGACGGGATGTGCGGGTCCTCGTCCGGGGCCGCGACCTCCAGGCGGAGGCGGCGCGAGTGCGTGATCGAGGCGAGGTGGTACACGGCGTGCAGCTCACGGCCGGCGTCGTGCGGGTAGTGCACGCCGCTCACGCCGAGGGACAGCTCGAACCGCAGGTCCTGGTCGTCGCGCAGCGCCTGGCACACGGCCACGAGGTGCTCGCGGGCGACGTCGATGGTCAGCTCGGCCTGCGGTGCGTCGGCGCTCGCGGCGCCGTGCAGGTCCACGACCACCTTCTCGACCGCCTGGTCGAAGGTGGGACCACCGGTCCGTGCGCCGTCCTCCAGCACCTCGGCCAGGACGTCGACCACCTGGTCGAACCAGCTCCCGTACGGCCGGGGCGACGCGGCGGGCATCGCGACAGGAGTGACCAGGCCGCCGTAGCCCGACGTGTCGCCCGAGCCGTGGGCACCGAACATGCCCTTCCTGACCTCGACCACCTCGAAGGTGGCCGCGCCCTCCGGGGGTGTCAGGGCCGAGCCCTGGTCGCCGCCCGGCGTGACGTCGCTCATCGCAGCAGGCCCTTCATCTCGAAGGTGGGGGTGGCCTCCATGGCGGCCGCCTCGGCGGCGCGCGCGGCCTCGACCCGGTTCACGCCCAGCGGCGCGTTCTGGATGTGGTCGTGCAGCCCGAGGATGGCGTTGATCAGCATCTCCGGGCGGGGCGGGCAGCCGGGCAGGTAGATGTCGACCGGCACCACGTGGTCCACGCCCTGCACGATCGCGTAGTTGTTGAACATCCCGCCCGACGACGCGCACACGCCCATGGAGAGCACCCACTTGGGCTCGCTCATCTGGTCGTACACCTGGCGCACCACCGGGGCCATCTTCTGGCTCACCCGGCCGGCGACGATCATCAGGTCCGCCTGGCGCGGCGAGGCGCGGAACACCTCCATGCCGAACCGCGACAGGTCGAACCGCGACGCACCGGCGGCCATCATCTCGATGGCGCAGCAGGCCAGCCCGAACGTCACCGGCCACACCGAGGCCTTGCGCAGGTACCCCGCGAGATCCTCGATCGTCGTCAGCAGGAACCCTGACGGCGCTTCCTCGACACCCATGTCCCCTCCTTAGCTGCCGGGCCCCGCCCGGCGTCGCCGCGTGACGCCCCGGGGCGCCACGCGTGAAGTCGCTGTCTCAGACCCAGTCGAAGCCGCCGCGGCGCCACTCGTAGACGAACGGCACGGTGATCAGCGCCAGGAACGCCAGCATCGCCACCAGGCCGAACGTCGCGAGCGTCGTGAAGTCCACGGCCCACGGGTAGAGGAAGACGACCTCGATGTCGAAGACGATGAATGTCATCGCCACCAGGTAGTACTTGATCGGCAGCCGGCCGCCCCCGACGGCGTGCGGCGTCGGCTCGATGCCGCACTCGTACGAGTCGAGCTTGGCGCGGTTGTACCGCTTGGGGCCGATGATCGCGCTCGCGGCCACGCCGCCGAGCGCCAGGACGGCCCCGATCGCCATGAGGATCAGGACGGGTACGTAGGGGTTCATGCTGTGCCCTTCATGAACGGCTTGCCCTTCGTGGACGTGATGCTCATGCGCTCGGGACCACCCTGGTCAGCCCCGCGATGACGCGGTCGACCCAGTCGCCGCCGTGCGGCTCGTAGCAGTCGGACAGGAGCTTGAGCGTGAACTGCATGACGACCTTGCGCGGCAGGCCGTACCGGACGCAGATCCGCATGATCTCGGGGTGCTCGATGAGCCGCACGAACCAGCGGCCCAGCGTGTAGTACCCGCCGAGGTCGTCGCGCATGCGCTCGCCGTACGTGGCGAGCGTGGCCTCGCGGGCCGCGTCGGTGCTCTTGTGCCGGGCCTGGCTGATCGCCTCGGCCGCGACGCGTCCCGCCTGCAGCCCGTACGCGATGCCCTCGCCGTTGAACGGGCTGACCATGCCGGCGGAGTCGCCGGCCAGCAGCACTCCGTCGGCGTACAGGGGGCCACGGTTGAAGCCCATGGGCAGAGCCGCGCCGCGGATCGGGCCGCGCTCGGGCTCGTGGACCAGGTCCCAGCCCTCCGGCGCGCTCTTGGCGAGCCAGGTCTCCATGAGACGCCGGTAGTCGATGCCCGCCGCGGACTGGCGCGCGGGCGTGGACGCCACGCTGCCCAGGCCCACGTTCACCGTGCCGTCGCCGAGCGGGAAGATCCACCCGTAGCCGGGCAGCAGGTCGCTCTTGCCGGGCTCCCCGTCCCAGAGCTCCAGGTGCGACTCCATGAACGGGTCGTCGTGGCGCGGTGTGCGGTAGTAGGCGCGAACGGCGGTGCCCATGGGGCGGTCGTCGCGACGCTCCCGGCCGATGCCGAGCGCGAAGCGGGAGCTCACGCCGTCGGCCGCCACCACGACGGGGGCGCGGAACTCCTTGACGGGGCCCTCGGCACGCCCGCGGGCGTCGAGCGGCTGCGCCGTGACACCGACCACGCGGCCCGCGTCGTCCCGCACCGGGCCGGTGACCTTGGTGCGCTCCAGCAGCTTGGCGCCGCTCGCCTGCGCGTGCTGCGCGAGGGTGTGGTCCAGCGTCATCCGGGCGCGGGCCATGCCGTAGCCCGGGTAGGTCGTGAGGGCGGGCCAGTCCAGCTCGTAGGACCGGCCGCCGCCGTGGACGCGCAGGCCGCGGTTGCGGATCCAGCCGTCCTCCTCGCGGGTCGGCACGCCCATCCGGACCAGCTCCGCCACGGCGCGCGGCGTCAGGCCGTCGCCGCAGATCTTGTCGCGGGGAAACTCACCCTTTTCCAGCAGCAGCACGTCGAGACCCGCGGCCGCGCACCAGTGCGCGGTGGACGAGCCGGCCGGGCCGGCGCCCACCACGATGACGTCCGCGTCGTCGCGTCTCTCTCTTCGCACGTTCACCCCCGTTGGGAACCCGCTGCTGGCCGTTGCTGACCTCGCTGTGCGGGGCTCTTCCGGACTTGACGACAAGTCCTTGTGAACCCTGTCACAACACCGACACCCTAGCCACACTTAGGGGGGATTGTGTAGGAAGGTTCCCCTTACTTGAGGAGGCGCCCCAAGGCCCCTCCGCAGGCGCAGGCCCAGGACAGCACAGCGGGGGGGGGGGGGGGGGGGGGGGGGGGGGGGGGGGGGGGGGGGGGGGGGGGGGGCGGGGGGGGGGGCGGGGGGCGGCGAGAGGCCAGAAAAA
>NZ_JBIUAP010000013.1:0-47225 GCF_044547525.1 Promicromonospora sp. NPDC052451 | reverse complement strand
TACCCCCCCCCCCCCCCCCCCCCCCCCCCCCCCCCCCCCCCCCCCCCCCCCCCCGGGGGGGGCGGGGGGGGGCCGGGGGGGGGCCCGGGGGGGCCCCCCCCCCCCCCCCCCCCCCCCCACCTCGCCGAGCCTCGCTGCCCGCGCCGTCAGGCCGCGCGGACCGCCCGGTGGAGGGCCACGATGCCGCCCGACACGTTGCGGTAGGCGGCGTGCTCCCACCCGGCCTCCAGCATGAGCTTCGCCAGGCCGACCTGGTCGTGCCAGCCCCGGATGGACTCCGCCAGGTAGTCGTAGGACCCCTTGTCCCGGGTCACGGCGTTCGCCACCAGCGGCAGCGCGCGCATCAGGTACTCCTGGTAGACCTTGCGGAACGGCGCCCAGGTGGGGGTGGAGAACTCGCAGATCACGATGCGGCCGCCCGGCCGCACCACGCGCCGCATCTCCTTCAGCGCGGCGCTCGTGTCCACGACGTTGCGCAGGCCGAAGCTGATCGTCACGGCGTCGAACGACTCGTCGGCGAAGGGCAGCCGGGTGGCGTCCCCCGCGACGAACGGCAGGTCGGGGCGGCGCCGCTTGCCCACCTGCAGCATGCCGATCGAGAAGTCGGACGGGACCACGAAGGCGCCGTCGGCCGCGAACGGCTCGCTGCTGGTGCCCGTACCGGCGGCGAGGTCGAGCACGCGCTCGCCCGGCATCGCGGCGACGGCCTCGACCGTGAGACGGCGCCAGCGCCGGTCCTGGCCCAGTGAGATCAGGTCGTTGGTCAGGTCGTAGCGGGCGGCGATCCCGTCGAACATCGACGCGACCTCGGCCGGCTTCTTCTCCAGGCTTGCGCGGGACATGCCGCCATCGTCCCACGCCCGAAGGCCGGTCCAGGGCCGGCGGGCGCGCCAGGGACGCGCCGGGTCCGGCGGCGAGCGGCCCCGCTGTGACCTCGGCGACCAAGCACCCTGGCGCCTCCCGGCCGCGCTTATCCTGAGCCTGATGATCGCTTCACCTTCCGGCGGCGCGCCCGGCGTGCCCGGCGCGTCCACCGCCCCGTACGACGTCTGGGTGACCGAGGCGCCGCTCCCGTCCGACGACGCGCCCCGGGGTGCGCCCGACGGCCCGCAGCTCGTGGTCCGCACTGTCGCGATCGACGACCTCGCCGACGGCGCCACCGCGCTGATCGACCGGCTCCCGGACACCAACGCGCTGGCCTGGGTGCGGCACGGCGACGGCCTGGTGGGCTGGGGCGAGGCGCTGCGGTTCGAGACGTTCGGCCCGGGCCGGTTCGCCGACGCCGACGACAAGTGGCGCACGGTGCTCGACCGGGCCCTGGTGCACGACGACGTGACCCTGCCCGGCAGCGGGCTGGTCGCGTTCGGCAGCTTCGCGTTCGACGACGTCTCGCCCGGTGACGAGGAGGACGCAGCGCGGGCGAGCGGGGTGCTGATCGTGCCGCGCGTCGTCGTCGGACGGCGGGGCGAGCGGTCGTGGCTCACCACAATCTCGCTGGTGGGCGACCGGTCGGCCCCCGTGGGCGAGGATCTGCTGTCCGCCTATCCGCGGCAGCCCGTGACCGAGCCCGGACGGGTCGCCCTGGCCGACGGCGCGGTGGGTGCCGAGGACTGGCCGGCCGTGGTGGCCGAGGGCATCGCCCGGATCCAGGCGGGCGAGCTGGAGAAGGTGGTGCTCGCCCGCGACGTCGTCGCCACCGCCGAGCAGCCGATCGACACCCGGCACCTGCTGGGCCGTCTCACGACGGCGTACGAGGCGTGCTGGACGTTCAGCGTGGACGGCATGGTGGGCGCGACGCCGGAGCTCCTGGTCCGCAGCGAGAAGGGCCTGGTCGCCTCGCGCGTGCTGGCGGGCACCATCCGCCGCGAGCACGCCGAGGCGTCGTCGGCCGCGGACACCGGCGCCGACGACGGGACGGCGGACGACGCCGACCTCCTGCGCGCCGCCCAGCTCGCCCGGTCCTCGAAGGACCTGGAGGAGCACGAGTTCGCCGTCCGGTCGGTGGCGGCCGCGCTGGAGCCCTTCTGCTCGTCCATGAACGTGCCCGAGGCGCCGTTCGTGCTGCACCTGCCGAACGTGATGCACCTGGCGACCGACGTGACGGGCGTACTCACCGACCAGGGGGCGGCCTCGGCCCGGCGTCCGCCGTCGTCCCTGTCGCTCGCCGCGGCGCTGCACCCGAGCGCCGCCGTCTGCGGCACGCCGACCACGGCCGCGCGCGACCTGATCCGGGAGATCGAGGGCCTGGACCGCGCACGCTACGCCGGCCCGGTGGGCTGGGTGGGCGCCGACGGCGACGGCGAGTGGGGCATCGCCCTGCGCTCGGCCGAGATCTCGGCCAAGGACCGCCACCACATCCGCCTCTTCGCGGGCTGCGGCATCGTGGCGGCCTCGGACCCCGCCGCGGAGCTGGCGGAGTCGGAGGCCAAGCTGGACCCGATGCGCTACGCCCTCGGCACCCGTTGAGTGCGGGACATCCGCCCTTCTGGCACACGAAGAGGGGCGGATATCCCGCACTCAACGGGTGATCAGGGGGTGCCGGCCGTGGGGCCCTTGCCGATCGGGTCCGTGGGGTCGCCCCAGACCTGCTCGCGGAAATGGTCCCAGACCTGGATGTCGGAGGTGGCACCCAGGAAGCCCATGCGCGCGTCGGTGGCCGTGAGCAGGAGCTCGATGAGCGAGGCACCCTCCAGCACCTTGGTCGCGACCTCCAGGAGGTCCTGACCGTCGGGCAGGTTCGCGTGGATCGACGACACGTACATGTGGGCGTCGCCCTCCAGCGAGACGAAGTTCGCCCGGGTGTCCGTGCCCGCCACGGTGCCGTGGTCGTAGGCGTACGACTTGAGCCAGAACCCGTCGACGACGACCTTGTCCGCCGAGATCTTGATCGCGTCCCTGCGGCCGCCGCCGTCACCCTTGACCGGCACGTTCGCCAGGCCGATGCCGTTGATGCCCGTGAGCGGGATCGTCAGGTCCCGGCTCTCCAGGTCGGCGGGCAGCGAGAAGACGTTGCCGTCCTCGCGGGCCCCGCACTGACCCGGCAGGGCCACGTTGAGGTCGTACTTCCCGCCGAAGCTGACCTTGACGCACGTGCCGAGCTCGGTCTGCAGCGCCTCCTCGATCGTCTCCTGCGGGTCGATCTCACCGCACGGGTCGGACGGCGCGACGTCCGCCTCCTCGGGCGGCACCTCCCCGTCCTGCGTGGGTTCCTGGCACTCGGACGTGTCCTCGCCCGTGGCGGCGTCACCCCGGCCCGTGCCCGCGCCGGTCGTTTCCCCGGTGTCGCCGGCCGAGCTCGCGCCGTCACCGCCGGTGCCGCCGGTACCGCCAGAGTCGCCGGTCCCGTCCGGGTCGCCCGCGGAGCCGTCGCCCGGCTCCTCGGTCCCGCCGGTCCCCTCCCCCGGGTCGGCGGTCTCGCCCGTCGCCGGGTCGGTCGCGCCGGCCGACGGCGACGGCGAGGCCGACGGATCCGCCGTCCCCTCGTCGTCACAGGCGCCGAAGACGACGCACCAGAACGAGTCGTCCGACCGGGTCGTGGCGTCGGCGTCGGAGGCGGACGCGGGCACGCTCGTACCGGCGAGGGCCAGCGCTCCGGCCACCACGACCGCCGCCGACTTCTGGGACAGCGCCCGCAGCGCGCCGCTGAGCGACTCCACCTTGGGGATCGCCTCGGTCTCGGCGGCCGCCGTGGCGTCGCGCGACGCGCCGTCCCGCGACCCGTCGGCCGCCGAGCCTCCGCCCGGCGACGTCTCCTGCGGCGCCGGGTCGACGTCGCTGTCGGCGGCGCCGTCCGACGTCCCCGCTCCGGGCTCGCCGGCGCTCCCGGACCGCGGCTCGTCGGCGGGCGTCGCGCCGCTCGCGTCCGTACCGGGCGCCGGATCGTCGTCCCGCGCCGCGCCGCTCGCCGTCTCGGCGACCTCACGGTCACGCTCCGCCGCCTGCGGCGCCGGCGCCCACGAGACCACGATGACGCCGCCGACCACGCCGAGCAGGAACCCGACGACCCAGCCGCCGAGGTTCACGCCCGCGATCGAGTAGACGGAGATCGCGAGCGCGATCACGCCGTAGAAGATCCGGTGCACCGGCTGCGCGATCGAGAGGATCCCGAGCAGCGTCAGTGCCAGCGGCAGGATCGTCGCCTGCGCGCCCTCCACGCCGAACCGCAGCACGATGTTCATGCCGAACTGGTCCAGCTTGATCGGGCCGGACAGGAGCATCTCCAGGCCCGCGAGCGCTACCAGCACACCCCCGACGAACGGCCGCTGCCGGCGCCAGGGACGGAAGTCCCTGCGCCAGCCCGCGAGCCTCGCGCGAAGTCCGGGGCGGCCGGCGGGCGCCTGGCCGTCCGGACTCAGAAGCACTCGGTGCCGTCCGTGATCTTGAGGCTGAGGTCCGTGAGCTGGAAGACGGCGGCCTGCGTGCTCCAGGAGACCTGCTCCAGGTTGGAGATGTCGACCGAGTCGGAGTCCATGGCGAAGTCGCCGGCGTCGCCCTTCTTGGCCGTGTTCACGGTCGAGGCGTCCACGCCGATGCGGATGTTCTTGAAGATCGCGGTGCCCGACAGGTCGTTCATGCCGATCTGCAGGTCGGTAGCCTTCGCGGGCTCGTCACCGGTGCCGGCGGAGATCAGCAGGCCGACCTTGCCGAGCGGCGTGTCCTGCACGACGGACTGGCACAGGTTGTAGAGCTGCGCGTCCTTGATGTTGGCGATGGCGGCCGGGTGCTGGGTACCGTCCGACGCCGTGGCCACGCCCGCGTACTGCGAGAAGCCGGTGCCGGCGAGCTGGTCGGCGCCGATCTTGAACTGGCTGCCGGAGATGGCGAACGAGACGGGCACGGCGCCCTGGGCGACCCCGCCCAGCAGGACGCTGGCGGCGATGGTGACCGGAATGACTGCGAGGGCCACGCGACCCTTGCGCGACCCCGTGAGCTTGCTGAGCTTCATTGGTGTTCCCCTCGATCCCAATGTGAGCGACCGCATCGTCGCTCCGCGGCGACGTTAGCGCGATTACTGAGTCACCGTCAATTGACCCCCCGACGGCGGCGCAAAGCATGCCCGATATGCTCGACACATGGCAACAGCCCGACGCACGCGCCTGCGCCCGGAGGAACGTCGTAACCAGCTCGTGGCCCTCGGGGTCGCCACCCTCGCGGACCGCCCCCTGGCCGAGGTGACCGTCGAGGAGATCGCCGCCGAAGCCGGTGTCTCGACGGGTCTCGTCTACTACTACTTCGGCTCCAAGAACGGCCTGCACCACGAGATCGTGCGCCGCGCCCGCGACTCGATGCTGCACGCGTCCGAACCGCTGCCCGAGCTGCCGCCGTCCGAACGCCTGGCCAGCACCCTGACCAGGCTCGTCGCCTACGTGCGGGAGCACGGGCCCACGTTCTACTCGCTCGTGCGGGGCGCGGCCAGCGGTGACGAGGAGGTGCGCGCCGTCATCGAGGACGCGCGGCGCGAGCAGACCGAGCGCGCCCTCGCCGTGCTCCTGGAGCTGGGCGTGCCGGACACCGAGCTGCTGCGCATCGCCGTCCGCTCCTGGGTCGCGCTGGCCGAGCAGGCGCTCGTCGACGGCGGTATCAACTCCGACCTCGCCGCCGAGGAGCTCGTCGGCTACCTGGAGCGCAGCCTGGGCGGCGTCGTCGCCGCCGTCGTGCCGGGGGCCGCGGAGGCCCTGTTCGGCTCGCCCGCCCTCCCCTGACACCCCGGCGTCAGAGCGCCTTGACCATCAGGAGGCAGGGGTCCCCGGCCCAGAGGTCGGGGAACTCCTCCACCGGGTGGAAGCCGCACGCGGCGTAGAAGGCGCGCGTCTGGTCGAAACCCGGGTCGGACGCCGACGGCCCGAGCGTCTTTACGCTCAGCAGCCGCACCCCCTGGGCGCGCAGGTCGTCCTCGACCCGTTCCAGCAGGGTGCGCCCGATGCCCGAGCGATGATGCTTGCGCCGCACGGCGAGCAGGTGCACCTCGGCCGACGTGGGGTAGCGCTGGTCGAGCAGCAGCACCCCGAGCACGTCGGCCGTGGGGACGGCACCGCCGTCGGCCCCGAGGTGCGCCGGACCTGGCCCGACCTCTCGCGCCCGGGCAGGGTCCGGACCGCCGGACGCCGCCCACGCCGGCTCCGCCTCGGGCGCGGCGACCGCCACGTAGTTGGGGAAGCGGGCGGCCGCCTCGACGTACTCGTGCGTGAACCGGTCGATGCCGAACCACTCGGGCAGCTCTTCGAGGATGTCGTGTGCGGCATCCGCCCGTCCCAGGGTCCTGACCACGGTGTACGTCCCAGACACGCGGACCAATTTAGACCGGCCCGGCAAGGTTCACCCGCTGAACGCGAATACGCACCGAACCCCCAGGTCACACGGGGTGTCCTGGGGGCTCGGTGCGGCCGGGCTCAGCCCTGGTTGTCGAAGAACTCCTGGAGCCAGTCGGGGATGTTGTTCGGGTTGCTCTGGTCCGATCCGGAGCCGCCCTGGCCCGGCACCTGACCCTGCGAACCCTGGTCCGGCGTGGCGGCGGACTCCTCCTTCACGGCGAGCGTCACGGTGACCTCCTCGGTGCTGCCGTCGCGCACGACCGTCAGGACCGCCTTGTCGCCGGCGTCCTTCTCCCGCACGAACGCCGTGAGCGACGCCGAACCGTTGACGGGGTCGCCGTCGATCGCGACGATCACGTCACCCTGCTGGATGCCCGCGTCGCCGGCCGGCGAGTCGGCGACGACGTCCTGGACACCCGCACCACGGCGCGTGACACCGTCGGCCGTGGCCTCCGCGTCGGAGAGGGTGACGCCGAGGAACGCGTGCTCCGCGGTGCCGTCCTCCTTGAGCTGGTCGCCGATCTGGGAGGCCAGGTTCGCCGGGATGGCGAAGCCGAGGCCGATCGAGCCCGAGCTGTTCGAGGAGCCCGACAGGGTCGCGATCGACGACGTGATGCCGATGACCTCACCGGACGCGTTGAACAGCGGGCCACCGGAGTTGCCCGGGTTCACCGCGGCGTCGATCTGGATCGCGTTCGTCACGACCTGGTCGGACCCGTCCTCGGCGCTGGCCGTGACCGGGCGGTCGAGGGCGGACACGATGCCGGTCGTGGCCGTGTTCGCCAGGCCCAGCGGGTTGCCGAGCGCCATGACGGGCTCGCCCACGGCCACGTCGTCGGAGTCGGCGAAGGTGGCCGGCTCGAGGTCCGACGGCGGGTCGGAGAGCTGGACGACCGCGAGGTCGGTCGTCGGGTCGGTGCCGACGATGTCGGCCTCGTACACGCGGCCGTCGCTCAGCGTCACCTGCACCGTCGTCGCGCCGGACACCACGTGGTTGTTGGTCAGCACGTGCCCCTCGGAGTCCAGCACGACGCCGGAGCCTTCGGCCCCGCCCGACTGGCTCTCCACCTGGATCGACACCACGGACTTCTGCACGGCCGAGGTGACCTCGGTCCAGTTCGGGTTCTGCACGGTCGAGCTCTTGACCGGTACGTTCTCGCTGCTCGACTGCCCGACGTCGGCCAGGGAGGCCGCGTCCGAGCCGTCGCTGGTGATCGCGATGGCACCCGCCGTGCCGAGGCTGGCCAGCAGCGCCGCGGCCGCCGCGGCGCTGACCACCGGCACCCAGGTGCGGTTGCGCGCGGTCGGCTTCGGCTCGTCCGACGCCGTGGCCGGCAGGGCGTAGGGGTTGGTGTAGCCGGAGCCCGAACCGCCGGCGGGGGCCGGGGCGGCGCCTACGGGGACCGAGGGCGGGGTGGCGGCCGGGGTGGTGGCCGGGGTGGTGGCCGGGGTGTGTGCTGCCGGTGCGTGCGACGGCGGGGTCTGGTGGGCAGGCTGTTCGTGAGCCGAGTGCTGGTGGGCAGGCTGTTCGTGAGCCGAGTGCTGGTGGGCGGGCTGTTCGTGAGCCGAGTGCTGGTGGGCGGGCTGCTGGTGGGCGAGCTGCTGCGGGGCGGGTGCCTGCGCGGCGGTCGGCTGGTGGGTTGCCGGCTGCTGGGCCGTCGGGTGCTGGGCCGTCGGGTGCTCGGCTGTCGGGTGCTGGGCCGCCGGCTGCAGGGCGGGGCCGCCGGTCACCGGAGCCGAGGCGGGCGCCGGAGCCGACG
Organism: Promicromonospora sp. NPDC052451; assembly: GCF_044547525.1. Taxonomy (NCBI): domain Bacteria; kingdom Bacillati; phylum Actinomycetota; class Actinomycetes; order Micrococcales; family Promicromonosporaceae; genus Promicromonospora; species Promicromonospora sp. NPDC052451. The sequence goes on along the minus strand of NZ_JBIUAP010000013.1, from coordinate 39,154 downwards.
GCTGCTGCGCGCCGACCGCGGGCTGCACCACAGTGACGGGCTGCGCCGGGGCCGCGGGCTGTACGGGGGCCGACGGCTGCGCGGGCGCACGCCCGGCGTTCGAGGACTGCTCAGGTGCCACGTCCGACGCGGGGCCCTGGGCCGGCGCCGGGTTCTGGACCGGGAGCTGCTGCGTGTGCTGGGCCGCGGGCAGCTGCTCGGTGGGCTGCGCCCCGGGCGCCTGCTGGTCCGGCCGCGGAGTGGTGCTGTTCTCGTCGTTCATCGGTGACCCTCCTTGAAGTCACCACTAGTTGACACCTCGATCCTTGTCCCACCCTTACGTGTACCTGTGAGTTCCCTGCACGCCCTCGACGCCGACTGGAAGGACCGCCTGCCTCGGCACCTGAACATCCAGATCGGTCCCTTGCCCCCGCCGCCGAAGCCACTTCGGTCAGTTGCCGCGAGATCGGTCGATCGGGCGACCGATCCCGCGGCAACGGACCGAAGCAGCCAGGAAGAACACAGCAAGGGACCGATCCGCCGAGGCCGGGGCAGAGCCGCACCCCCGGGGCCTGAGCCACAGACGCGATCAAGCCGGTCGCACCGATCATGCCGTGTCAGGCCCTGTCAGCCGGTCCGCCCAGTCAGCCGGTCCGCCCAGTCAGCCGGTCAGCCCAGTCAGCCGGTCCGCCCAGTCAGCCGGTCCGCCCAGTCAGGCCGATCAGCCCAGTCAGGCCGATCAGCCCAGTCAGGCCGATCAGCCCAGTCAGGCCGATCAGCCCAGTCAGGCCGATCAGCCCAGTCAGGCCGGTCAGGCCCGAACGGCCCGGTCAGCCCGGTCAGCTCGATCAGCCCGGTCAACTCGATCAGCCCGGTCAACCCAGCAGGCCCCCGGTCAACCCAGCAAGCCCCCGGCCAACCCAGCAAGCCCCGGCCAGCCCAGCCAGCCCAGCCAGCCCAGCCACGCCCAGCCCCCCCCAACCGCCCAACCCAACCCAGTCAGCCCCGACCGCCACTCCCCGCCGCCTCCGTGATGCGCCGCACCAGGTCCCGGGTCTCCGCCAGCCGGTCCGCGCGAGGCACCCGGACCTCGATCACCTGGACGCCGTGGCTCGGCGCCTGGAGCGCGTGCCGCAGGGTCGGCACGTCCTTGACGAGCTGGTGGTCCACCCCGTAGCCCGCGCAGAGCTGCGCCAGGTTGGCCCCGTGCGGCGTGCCGAACACGCGCTCGAAGGTGGCGCTCGCGGCGCTGCCGGTCGCGGCGAGCGCACCGTGCTCGAGGGTCGCGAAGATCGACCCGCCGTCGTCGTTGACCACGACGAGCTCCAGGTCCACGGGCGGTTCGTCGGGCCCGCGGAGCAGGCCGCCGACGTCGTGCAGGAACGTGAGGTCGCCCAGCAGCGCCCGCGTGCGCAGGCCTCGCCGTGCGGCGGCGAGGGCCACGCCCAGCGCCGTCGACACGGTGCCGTCGATGCCGGCGAGCCCTCGGTTGGCCAGCACGGCCGGGCCGGGACCGTCGAGGCCGAGCACGAGCTCCAGGTCGCGTACCGGGTTGGACGAGCCGACCACGAGCAGGTCGTCCGGGCCGAGCACCGCCGCGACGGCCCGGGCCACGGACAGCGCCGTCGGACCGCCGAGCACCGCGTCGTCGCAGGTCACCTCGTCCAGGACCCGGGCGGCACGGGCGCCGGCGTCGCGCCAGCGCTCCAGGAAGTCGCTCGGCGGCGCACCCGTCTCCTCGAACCAGGGCGCCGCAAGGCCGGGCAGCACGACGGTGGCGTTGCGGGCGGCGTCGGGCCACGGACCGGCACCCGGCGCGACCACGGTGACCGTCACGCCCGCGCGGCCGAGGAGCCGCTGCACGGGCCGGGACAACGTGGGCCGGCCGAGGACGACCACCTGGTCGATGTCCCCCGCCAGGGCGTCGGACGTGAGCAGCGCGCGGTACCCCGCCACCGCGTTGGGGCCGCCCACCGCACCGGACGACGGCTCAGCGAACAGCGGCCAGCCCTGCGCCTCGGCGAGCCGGCGCGCCTGGGACCCCGCGCCGTCCCCGGCCACGACCACGGTGTGTGCCGGGTCGCCCAGCAGCGCGGGCGACCCGGCGTCCTGGAGCGCCGCGGGGATCACGAGCGGCGGGCCGGGCTTCGGGTAGCCCTCCTGAGCCGTGTCCCCGGTCAGTCCCGGCAAGGGGTCCGACGGCGCGAGCGGGTCCCGGAACGCCAGGTTCAGGTGCACCGGCCCGGGATGCCCCGACCGGAAGCCCAGGGCCGCGCTGACAGCGCGTGCCGTGACGTGCCGCAGGTCACGGAGCTCCGGTTCGCCCGCGGCCGACGGCGCCGGCACGTCCACGGCGAACCGCACCGCCGAGCCGAAGATGCCCACCTGGTCTGTCGTCTGCGACGCCCCTATGCCGCGCAGCTCGTGCGGCCGGTCGGCGGTGAGGAGGATCAGGGGCAGACCGGTGTGGCTCGCCTCCAGCACGGCGGGGTGCAGGTTGGCCACGGCCGTACCCGACGTCGTCACGACGGCGACCGGTGCACCCTCCGCACCCTTGGACAGGCCCAGCGCGAGGAACGCGGCGTCCCGCTCGTCGACCCGCACGTGCAGCGTGATGCGGCCGGCATCGGCGGCCTCGGCGACCGCGTAGGCCAGGGGGGCACTGCGGGAGCCGGGGGCGAGCACGACGTCCTGCACACCCTGGCGGACCAGGGCAGCGACCAGTGCGCGGGCGGAGGCCACGGCGGGCGGGATGGTCATGCGTCCTCCAGGATGCGGGTCAGGCGGTGGTAGCGGGCGAGCCAGCGTTCCGCCGTCGGGCCGTCGGCGGGCGCGGCCGCGAGCGCCGACGGCGACGGCTCGGGGCGCCGGACGGGGAGCGCGCCGTCGACGGGGAGCAGGGGGTGGTCGACGACGTCGTGCACCAGGAGCTGCGACGTCGCGAGCCCGCAGGCGTAGGGCAGCTCGGGAAGGGCGGCGGCGAGCGCGACGCCGGCGGCGAGGCCCACCGAGCTCTCCAGGGCGGACGAGACGACGACGGGCAGCCCGACCTGTTCGGCGAGGTCGAGACAGGCACGGACGCCGCCGAGGGGCTGGACCTTGAGGACCACGATGTCGGCGGCCTCCTGGCGGACGACCCGCATCGGGTCGGAGGCGCGGCGGATCGACTCGTCGGCGGCGACGGGCACGTCCTGCTTGCGGCGCACCAGGGCCAGCTCGTCGACGTCGGCGCAGGGTTGTTCGACGTACTCCAGACCGCCGGCCGCACGGTCGATCTCGGAGAGGTGGGCGAGAGCCTCGTCGGGGGTCCAGGCGGCGTTGGCGTCGACGCGGATCGCGCCGTCGGGCCCGAGCGCCTCGCGGACCGCGGCGACCCGCTCCGCCTCGGCACTCACCGGTTCGAGGGTGCCGTCGGGGCCGCGCTGGGCGACCTTGACCTTGGCGGTGCGGCAGCCGCCGGACGCGAGCACGATCTCGCGCGCCCGCTCGGGGCCGACGGCGGGGACGGTCACGTTCACCGGGACGCTGTCGCGGACGGGCGCGGGCCAGCCGGTGAGGGCTGCCTCGTGCGCGGCACGCAGCCAGGTGGCCGACTCCTCGTCGGCGTAGTCCCAGAACGGGGACAGCTCGCCCCAGCCGGCGTCACCGCGCAGGAGCACGCCGTCGCGCACGTCGATCCCGCGGAACCGGGTGCGCAGGGGCGTGGACCAGACGAGGGGTTCACCGATCAGTGGCACGCCCCCAGGCTAACGACCTGGGCGGCTACATCGCCTCGGGCAGCACCTCGTCGTCCCGGTGTGCGCCGTAGAGCTCCGACTGGCGCCGCATCAGCTCGCGCATCGACACGTCCCGCCCCACCCCGTAGACGGTGCCGGGGAAGTCGAGCTCGCGCTGGATCGCCCAGATCTCCTCGTGCCGGTCCGGCGGCAGGATCTGTGCCGGGTCGCCCACGGCGACCCATCCGATCGGCACGGTCGCGCCGGGGGCCAGGACGGTGTTGACCTGCACCACGCCGTTGATCCGGACCTCCGCACCCCTGCCGACGACGCTCCCGGGGAACAGCGAGGTACCGGTCGCGACGAACGCCTCGTCATCGACGGTGCTGCCGTTCACGTGGGCGTGCGGGCCGACCATCACGGCGGACCCGATCCGGGCGGGATGCCCCAGCCGGCCCCGGACGAGCGCGTTCTCCATCACGACGGTGTCCGCGCCGATGACGACGGCGCCGTCCTCGGCGGTCAGGACGGCACCGTGGAGGATCCTCGCCCCGGCGGCGACGCGGACGTCACCGACGAGGGTCGCCGACGGGGCGACGTAGGCGGAGGGGTCGATCGACGGTTCGAGACCGCGGTGGCGGATCAGCATGGGTTCCTCTCGTCGTGCGGGTGTGGATGGTACGTCCGTAAACCGAACGATAGAGTGCGTTTTATGAAACAAGGATCACCGCTGCTCCTGCCCTTGCTGCGCACCCGTGTCCAAGGAGACATTCTCGCTGCCGTCCTTCTGGATCCGGAGCACGAGCAGAGCCTCACCGACATCGCACGCCTCGTGGGCACCTCACGGGTCACGGTCCTGCGTGAGGTCGACCGTCTCGAGGCCGCAGGCCTCGCCTCCACCCGTCGCCTCGGCAACACCCGGCTTGCTCGCGCCCGGACGGACAACCTGGTCTACGCTCCTCTAGCAGAACTTCTGGCTGTGACCTTCGGGCCGCTGGCGGTGCTCCGCGGCCTCCTCACCGAGATCGACGGCATCGAGCACGCCTTCATCTACGGGTCATGGGCAGCGAGGTACAACGAGCGCCCCGGGTCGGTCCCGGGAGACATCGACGTGCTGGTGATCGGCGAGCCCGATCGAGATCAGCTCGCCGACGTCGTGGAGGAGGCCGAGAAGACACTCCGCCGGGAGGTCAACGTACGTCGTGTTTCCACCACTGCGTGGACTGACGACGACGGTCCGTTCAAGCGGACGATCCTGAGTTCGCCGACCGTCGAGCTCGTCGAGAACGAAGGAGTATCACGTGGCAGGGACCACGACGGGGAGCCGCTGGCCGATCGGGGAGCCTGAGATCCTGAACCTCCTCGACGAGGGCGAGCTACAACTGGTCGCGCCGTCCGAGGAGCACTCGGGGTTCCTGCTCGACCAGGCGGACGTCCACCTTGCCTCGGCCGCCAAGCTGGTGGACGACGATCCGTCGGGTGCTCTGGCCATGCTGTAGGACGCCGCACGGAAAGCCATGACGGCGCCCCTGGCACGACAAAGGCTGCGACCGACGAACAAGAACGGCCACCGAGCGGTACAGGAGGGCGTCGAAGCACAGCTCGGACCGAACGCTCGGAAGGTCGTCAGGACGTTTCGAGCGCTCCGCCTCCGGCGCCACGACTCCGAGTACCCAGGTGTCGAGACACCGACCATCACATCCGAAGAGGTAACTCTGGCCCTGGCCGACGCGCGCGAGATCGTCGACGCCATGAAGGTGTTCGTCCCCAACGTCGGCCCCTGGCGCTGAAACCTGCCCGGCACCAGGCCGAACTAGGCTTGCGCACGTGAGCACCAGCACCGATCTCCCCCGTCAGGTCTCCGAGACGTTCGACCCGCAACACTGGCGCACGGTCGCCGGGTTCGAGGACCTGACCGACCTCACCTACCACCGGGGTGTGGACCGCAGCGGCCCCGAGCCGCGTGACCTGCCCGTGGTGCGCGTCGCGTTCGACCGGCCGGAGGTGCGCAACGCGTTCCGCCCGCACACGGTGGACGAGCTGTACCGGGTCATGGACCACGCCCGCATGACGTCCGACGTCGGCACCGTGCTGCTCACCGGCAACGGCCCCTCCCCCAAGGACGGCGGCTGGGCGTTCTGCAGCGGCGGCGACCAGCGCATCCGCGGGCGCGACGGCTACCGCTACGCCGACGGCGAGAACGCCGACTCGATCGACCCCGCGAAGGCCGGCCGCCTGCACATCCTGGAGGTGCAGCGCCTCATGCGGACCATGCCCAAGGTCGTGGTCGCGGTCGTGGACGGCTGGGCCGCCGGCGGCGGGCACTCCCTGCACGTGGTCGCCGACCTCACGGTCGCCTGCCGCCAGCACGGGAAGTTCAAGCAGACCGACGCCGACGTCGGCTCCTTCGACGCCGGTTACGGCTCCGCCTACTTCGCCCGCCAGCTCGGGCAGAAGCGGGCACGGGAGGTCTTCTTCCTGGCCCGCGAGTACTCCGCCGACGACGCCGAGCGCTGGGGTTCCGTCAACGAGGTCGCGGAGCACGACGACCTGGAGGGTCTGGCCCTGGAGTACGCGCGGATCATCGCCGGCAAGTCGCCGCAGGCGATCCGCATGCTCAAGTTCGCCTTCAACGCGGCCGACGACGGGATCGCCGGCCAGCAGGTGTTCGCCGGCGAGGCCACGCGGCTGGCATACATGACGGACGAGGCGGTCGAGGGCAAGGAGGCATTCCTGGAGCGGCGGGAGCCGGACTGGTCGGGGTTCCCGTACTACTACTGAGGTCAATCAAGCAGTAAATGCAGGACGGTGACGACGCCATCGTCATCGATGGTGCCGGTGATGTGATCGACCGCGGTTCGCATGGAGGCGGGTGCATAGACGTCGTCATCCGACGGCGTCTTTCGGCATGCTCGACCTTGGAGACCTTCGAGGGCTGCCCGGACAACGACAGCGGCGAACTGCGGACCCGTCAGGCCAGCAGCTCGCCGCTGTTCGTGCAGCGCCCTGCGAGCGCGTCGTTGACGTCAGACGACGTGTCTCGCGGCAAAGGCGTCTCTCGTGATCGAGCGGTGCCAGGCGGCGTCGCGCTGATAGTTGAGCTCAACGACCTCGGCTGGGTCTTCGATCAGTTCGAAACCCACGAGCTCGTCCTCGTCGTTGAAATGCATCTTCGCGATGGTCCGGGAATCGAACATCCAGTAGTCGAAGGCGGGCAAACCTTCCGCGTCGTCACGGGCGAGGTACCGGATGTCCTCACCAGCCTCGTTGTTGAACGACGCGGTCCAGAGGCCGTACCGGGCGCTGTCGGTCAAGGGAAGTGACACCACGCGAACACGCCGGAACGTGCGACCCGCCGCCGTGGCATCTCGGATGGACGCGAGCCAGTCCTGAAACCACTCAAGGTCTGCGGTCCCGGTCTTGACGAACTGCTCCTTCGACTCCCGCTCGATCGGCGCGTTGTAGGTATCGCGCACGTGCAGCCGGTAGGCCGTGTGCTCGAATGTCTCGAACAGCTCGTACCACTGAGGGCCGATAGGGATGAGGCCGCTCACGAGTCGGACGTTTCGTAGTGGTGCTGGCAGGGATGCATCTTCATGGCGTCCTCCGTGTCGAGTCCTGGCACGTCACGCTGTGCATCACGACAGTAGCGAGTGCAACGCGGCAGCAGCACCGTCCTGATCGACTGTGCCGGCGAGATGGTCGGCGGCCGCGACCACCAGTGCGGGCGCGTGACCCATGGCGAAAGACCGGGCGGCCCACATCAGCATCCCGAGATCGTTCTCGTCGTCCCCGATCGCGACGGTGTTGTAGTCCTCGACGCCCAGTTCGGACCGGACCTTCTCCAGCGCGGTGGCCTTCGAGATGCCGGGGGCGGTGGCGTCCACCCAGTCGCCGCGGGTAGCGATCGCCGTCAGGCCGAGGGCACGCAAGGTCGGCACGACACGAAAGACCGCCGACCCGTGCAGGGACAGGCGTGGTGTCGGCCGAGCCCACAAATCCTGCAGCTCCAGGATGCTGTGCTGGGTGCCGTTGAGCTTCTCGTCAGGGAACGGGATGTTCACGCGGTACCCGACGCCGACGATCTCCGCGGAGATCCGGATGCCCGGCGCGGTGGCGACGGCGGCTCGGACAGCAGTCTCGGCGTCCAGGTCGTGCCGCTCGATGACCTCGAAGCCGCCTCGGGTCAGGCGGGCCGTGACAGCGCCGTTGCTCGCCACCACCCAGGTGTCCCGCAGCCCAAGCTGCTCGGCCACGGGCAACGCTCCGGCCAGGGACCGGCCGGTCGCGAGGACGAGATGATTCCCTGCGCCGCGCACGGCTGCCGCGGCCTCGCGAACGGCGCTGGAGACTGGATGCCCTGTGCGCAGCAGGGTGCCATCTATGTCGCAAGCCACCAGGCCGGAAGTCATGGGGAGGGCTGGGACGGTCAGTCGAGTAGCGGAGGTCACAATTTGCCTTCCGGCGGACGGGGAGCGCTCTTTCCCTTCCGAGGTTGGCGCGTCGCACTGTCCGCTGCCAGACCCCGGACGTCAGCCGCTGTCGGCTGACAGGTGTACGCCGTGGCGTACGGCGACGATCGGCCCGTACGCTCACGCCGTGACCACCAACGCGACGCAATGGACGATCCTCGAGGAACGGCTGCAGGACGACACGCGCCGGGCGCGGGCGTCGATCGCGAAGGTGCAGTTGCCCGACGGCGTGGTGTTCGAGCAGTGGGTGCTGCGTCTCCAGCCCGCGGTCATGGTCGCGATGGTCGACGATGATCTACGCATCCTGTTGATGTGGCGCCACCGGTTCGTGATCGACCAGTGGGTGTGGGAACTGCCCGGCGGGTACCTGGACGACGGCGAGAACGTGGAGGCGGCCGCCTTCCGGGAGGCAGAAGAAGAGACTGGATGGCGCCCACGCGCGGTCGCCCCGTACCTCCGGTTCCAGCCTTCGGTTGCCTCCCTGGAGCAACCCAACACGGTCTACCTGGCCCGCGGTGCGCACGACACCGGCAATGCGCCGGACGTGAACGAGGCCGAGGAACTGGCCTGGGTCCCGCTCGACGAGGCCGGAGCGATGATCGAGGCCAGCAAGATCGTCGGCGCCGCCACCGTGGCCACCGTCCTGAAGCTGCAGCTCGACGCCGCGACCGGTCGCCTCTAGCCAGTAAGCTGCGCGGCCCGCGCCCGATAGGTCGCCACTGAGTCGAGCCCAGCGTGCGGCGCCAAGCGGTCGGCGATCTCGGCCAGGTAGTCTCGCGACCGCGCGGAGTCGATACCCTCCGCAGCGTCGACCGCCAGCTGCCCGGCCGCTGCTGCCTGCTCGATCTCACCAGCCTGCAGGTGCGCTCGCGCCACCAGAGACAGGTTGAACGCACGGCCACGGGCGTACCGCTCATCCATCTCCAGCGACCTGTGCGCGAACCGCAAAGCCAGGTCGCCACGGCCCAGCGCCGTGAACGTCTGCCCGAACTTCGCCGCGAGATACGCCTCGTCGAAGTACCCGAGCCACTGCGGGTCGGTCGCTCGCTCGGCACGGTCGAACAGCCGCTCCGCACGATCCAGGGCACTCGCGGTCGCCGCACCGTCGCCAGACACAGCATGGCCCTGCGCTTCGAGCACTGCAGCCTCGGCCGCGATCGCGCCCACCCCCGCATCCTCAGCCGCGCGAGCGGCCGCGCGTGCCAGGTCCACGGCCTCCCCGCCGGCGCGCAAGTAGGCGGCCTGGTGGGACATCGCTGCCAGGATCTCCGCACCGAGTGGCCGGTCCTCGGCGGCGCCGGCGAGCTCCAGCGCCTGCACCATGTACCGCTGCGCCAGAGCATGCCGCCCCACGTCGTACGTCGCCCAGCCGGCCATCTGTGTCGCCTCGGCGGACACCGACAACAGTGCCGGCGCCGTACGCGAGTCGTAACGGCCCTGCAGCAACCCGCCGACGTCGTGATGCAGGAACGACACCAGGCGCTCGCGCACGGCGCCCCCTCCGTATTGGTTGTCGACAGCTCGGAAGACGCCGAGCATCTGCCGGACCATCTCGACATCGGGCATCCCGACGACGCGCGGACCGTTAGCCGCGGCGGTAGGCGTCGCAGGTGCGGTGAGCCACCGCAGTGCGGGGACCAAGAACACCGCCGCGTTGAACGTAGTCGCAGTGTGGAGGTCGCGACGCTGCAGATCCAGAGCCCACAGATCAAGCGCTCCCTCGAGGCTGCTCGACTTGATCGAACTGACTGCCGCGACCAGCCCGCCGTCGCCGGGTGACGCGGCGCGCACCATCGCCGCAAGCTGACCACCGGCATCCAACGCTTCGTCCAGCAGTGCCGCCACCCGCAGGCTGGGCTGTTTGCGACCGTGCTCCATGTCCCACAGGTGACCGTGCGAGCAGTTCACCCGCTTGCCGAGCCGACGCAGCGACCACCCACGCTCATCGCGCAAGCTGTGCAAGTACGCACCAAACCCCGGATCCACGCTCACATGCTGGCCCATTCGCACTCTCCCTGGATGAGGCGGTGCAACGAGGCTACTGGCCGAAGCCGAGCGCAGGTATGCCGAGTTCCCCCACGCCTCGACCGCCCCAGGTTCTCCAGCTGCTGCCGCCTCGGCCTGAAAGGGGCGTCTGCGGCTGCGACCGCGGCCTCACCCGTCGTCGTCCGCCACGCCTCCGTCCGGCCCGACCGGGACGCGCCCCGCGGCGAGCCGCGCGTCCCGCGCGCCGAGCGCCCGTGCCAGCTCGTCCGGTCCGGCGAACAGCACCGCCCCCGGATAGGCCGACAGAAGGCAGGCGAGCCGCTCCCGGCCCTCGGCGTCCAGGTCGCGATCGAGGTCGGCGACCAGGAGCAGCGGCGGCTCACCGTAGATCGCGCGAGCCAGCGCGAGGCGCGCCCGCTCGTCGACCGTCAGCGGCTCCCCGCCGGCGCGCAGCACGGTGCGGGCACCGTCCCGGAACCGGCCGACGTCGAGACCGACCGCGGCGAAGACCGTGTCGGCCGTGGCGTCGTCCAGGTCGGGACGGCGGTAGCGCAGCGCGCGCCGCAGGGTCCCCCGCTCGAACACGGCGCCCCGGGCCGCGAGCCCCACGAGGGCACGGCCGTCCGACGGCGCGACGGCACGGACGTTCCGTCCGTCCACCCAGAGCTCGTCGACGGCGCCGGCCGGCGGGAGATCGAGGCCCGTCACGCGCCGCATCAGGCGCAACGGCGCCTCCGGGTCGTCGCCGGTCAGCCGGATCCGGTCGCCGGGGCCCGCCTGCAGCGGAGCGGAGACCGGCACGAGCCCGGGGACCACCAGGTGCACCCGGCCGGCCCCGTCCGCGCCGTCGGGCAGGTCGGCCGACGCCGCCGCGCTGCTCGCGCGCTCGTGCTCCGCGCGCCGTCGGGCGGCGTCGGCGAGCGCCGGGCCGAGCACCGCGCGGGCGGCCAGGTACGTCTGGCGGTACTCGACGATGCGGCCGAGGTCGACGATCGGCGTCGACGCGAGCCCGGCCATGGCCATCGCGGCTACCGTGACGGCCGGGTCCAGGCCGCGCACCACGCCGACGGCGGCGACGGCGAGCGTCGCCAGCAGCGCCGCGACGGTTCCCCCGGCCCGGAGCGCCCCGACGGTCACCGAACGGTCCACGGCGCGGTCGACGACGTCGGCTGACGCGGAGTCGATGTGTCCCAGCTCCCGGCCGGCGCCGTGCGCGGCGATGATGCCCTGCGCGGCGCCGACGGTGTCCGCGATGCGGGTGGCCATGCGCCCGCGGGCCTGGCGCAGGCGCCGCGACTTCAGGTACGCCGTGCGGGCCCACGGCACCATGACGGCGGCCAGGACGGCGAGCGGGAGCAGGAAGCCGACGCCGAGGAACGGGTCGAGCACGGTGAGCCCGATCGCGGAGCCGGCGATCAGCGGGACGCCGGACATCAGCGGCGCCACGCCCTGCGACACCCAGTTCCGCACGCTCGCGAGGTCGTTGGTGGTGCGGGCCACGGTGATGCCGAGGTGGGTGCGACCGCCCGGCGTCAGCTCGGACTCGACCAGCTCGCGGCGCAGCTCGCGCACGTAGTCCTGGCCGAGCCGTTCCGCGGCGATACGTTCCTCGACGCGCAGCCCGCCGACGGCGACGGCCGTCGCCACGATGCTGACGACCGCCACGACGATCGGCCACGCGCTGCCCGGGCGGAGCTGCGTCAGCGCCCAGGCCCCGACCGCGCCGAGGGCGCCCTGCCCGAGCCCGAGGGCCACGAGCCCGGCCACCCAGGACCGTCGCGCGCCGACGAAGACCCGCGGCAGGGCACCGGCCTCGGCACCAGGGGCCCTGCCGGACGACGTGCCAGGGGCCGTGCCAGGCTCCGTGCCAGACGCCATGTCGGGCGCCGTCTCAGGCGCCGTCTCAGGCTCTGTGTCAAGCGACCGCATGACCGTCCCCGACCGCACCCAGCACCCCGGCTGCCGGCCGCACGACCTCCGGGCCGAGTCCCGCCGCGGCGAGCGCGACCTCCGGCAGGCGCAGGTCATAGGTGGGCACCACGTCCACGTCGAGCGCCGCCCGGGCCTCCGCCACCGCGAGCGGGGAGGCCGTGAGCACCCCGGACACCACCGACGGGGCGCAGCCGAGCGCGCGCAGCGCCGCGACGCCGCCGCTCGCCCCGAGCGCGTCCCCCGCGGCGAAGACGACCCGGTCGACCACCGTGCGGAACGCGTCGTCGGTGAGCAGGCGGCGCGTGTCGCCCTGGTACACGCCGTCGGCGACCTCGACGAGCACGACGTCGGGCGCACCGTGCGCCGCGGGCTCGGCCAGCAGGCCGACCATGGTCGCGAAGACGTCGCGGACCTCCTCGAACGGCAGGCCGAACGTGCTGGGCCGGCCGAGGTCGGTGAAGTCGACCACCCGGTGGGCGCCCGCGTCGACGAAGTGGTTCGCGTCGTTGCCCGCGCCGGTGCCCGTGGCCTTGCCCGCGTGGACGGTGAGCCCTGCCGCGGCGAGCCCGTGGGCCAGGCAGGCCAGGGTGGTCGACTTGCCGGAGTTCATCGACGTGCCGACGACGGCGACCACCGGCACCCGGGTCGCGGCGCCCCGCACGGCCGGGGCGGGGCGCACCGTGTGCGGGGCGAGGTCCGCGAGGTTGACCACCCCGTCCACCGTGGACAGCAGCCCGACCGGCTCGATCACGGTGGCGTCCTTGACGTCGGCGTGCTGGTCGATCACGCGGGAGGCGAGCCCCCCGGCCGCGGCGAGGTGGCACGGCCCCAGGTCCTCGGGCAGGAGTGCCAGGAACTGGTCGGCGGCGTAGCGCGAGCCGTAGGCCACCACGATCTCGTCGCCCTCGAACAGGATCTGGCGACGGGAGACCGGGGACTCCAGGCGCCGGTGCTGGCCGATCGTCACGACCCGGGCCAGGACGACGTCGCCCGGCCGCGGCGCCCGCGCCGGGTCGCGGACCAGTCCGAAGGCCGCCGGGTCCCGGTCGATCGCCGCCGCCACGAACCGCGTGGAGTAGGCCTTCTTCGCCCGCAGCAGCCGGGACGCGAGCGGCTCGGGGGCACGAGCCGGCACGTCGGCGGCATCCACCCGGAGCGGTACGGCGACGATGCGCGGCGCGTCGTCGCGCAGGGCCGGGGACGTGTCGAGAATGCTCATGGCAGCCACGCTTTCTGGTCGAGGACGGGTGGTGCGATGTCGTCACTCAACTGGACCGCCGTGAACAGGCGATGAGACCGGGATGAAAGGTCTCTCATGTGGCCCGGATCAGCGCGGTGACCAGGTCCCCGAGCCCGCCGGGACCAGCTCGATCCAGGTGTTTCCCGGGTCGAGCTCCGCCTCCTTGCCGTTCCGGGTCCGCAGCACGATCGGGGAGTTGTGGTCCTTCTTCGACCAGCGGACCGTGATGCTGTGGCCCATCGAGACCAGCGTGCCGAGGCCGCCGCTGCCGGCCAGCCGGTGCTCGGGCACGGGGGCGCCGGTGGGGTCCACGAAGTTCGTGTTGAACACCTCGGTGGACAGCACCAGGACGTTCCGCGCGGTGTGCCGCCTGCCGTCGGCGGCCACCGACGGCACCGAGCCCTCGCTGCGCAGGTAGCGCTCCCGCTCCGCGTCCCACGTCCACACCGTGCGCTGAGCCGGGGACAGTCGCACGTCCACCGTCGGCGCCGGCTTCCCGGCCCGTGGGGCGGTGCCCTGGCCCAGCTTCCGCGCGTACCGGAACTGCGCCGGCGGCGGGCTGGTCCGGCGGTCGTCGGCCTGCGCCGCGAACGTCGCCACGTTCCCGATCACGTTGTGCGGCGCGACCCGCGCGGGATCCCGGACGAAGCCTGGGTCGCCGTCGTCGTTGATGAGGGTCTGCGTGCCGTACCGCTGCACCGCCGCGATGAACGGGCCCTGGCCGCCGGAGAACGCCAGGATGCCGTCCAGCGGCGCCACGATCGCCGGGTCCATGGGCCGCACCGAGCGCACCGGCTCCACGACGGCGGGGAGCTTCGAGTGGTAGGTCGCCACGAACCGGGTGATGCCACCCTCCACGACCTCCTCCCACACGATGTCCGCTTCCGTGAGACCGCGCTGCGGCCGGGCCTGCACCGAGTTCTCGACCTTCACCGACACGGCCGGGCGGTCCGCCACCTTCTCCGTGGGTGCCCCGGTGAGCGGCCACACGACCGGCACGTCCGGCTCCGGCGGCCGGTCCCGGTCGCCGCGCACCGGGGCGTCGACCGTCGCGGTGGGCGTGGGCAGGGGCTCCTCGGGGGCGCCGAGGCCGCATCCCGCCAGCAGCAGCCCGACCGCCAGCGCCGCACCCGTGGCCTGCGCGGCCGTCGTCCAGCGGGTCGTCATCGGCACTCCTTAGCGACCGTCCGCACCCGGGCCCGCCCCAGGTGTGGCGCACACCTTACAGATCCGGCGGCCGCCGCCCCGGGGCGGCGCGCTTACCCTCGTGAGGTGCCCTCGAACGACCCTCTGCCCGCTGCCTCGACCGCTGTCCCACCAGTGTCCGCCGCCGCGTCGGCCGACGCAGGCGGGGCGACGTCGCCGGCCGCCGTCGTGGACGCCGTCCGCGCCGCCCTCGACGGCGGTCCGGCGTATGCGCCGCAACCCCGGGCCTCCGACGCCGCACCGCCGCCCGGCACCGCCCTGGTGCTGCGGACCTCCGGTTCCACGGGCGAGCCCCGCGAGGTCGCGCTGAGCGCGGCGGCGCTACGTGCCTCGGCGGAGGCGACCCACGAGCGGCTCGGCGGCCCCGGGCGGTGGCTGCTGGTGCTCCCGCCCACGCACGTGGCCGGGGTCCAGGTGGTCACCCGCTCCGTCGTGGCGGGCACCGAGGTCCGCGCCGGCACGTCCGACCACTTCACGCCGGCGGCCTTCGCGTCCCTGGCCCAGGAGTTCCTGGACACAGCGGATACGGCAGCCGGCGCCCGGGCCTACGTCTCGGTCGTGCCCACCCAGCTGCACCGGCTCGTGGCCGCAGCCGACGCCGGCGACGCGGCCGGCCTGCGGACCCTCGCCCGGTTCGACGCCGTCCTCGTGGGCGGCGCCGCGACACCCGCGCCGCTCCTGGAGCGGGCCCGTGCCGCCGGCGTCCGCGTGGTCACCACCTACGGCATGTCCGAGACCAGCGGCGGCTGCGTCTACGACGGCGTCCCGCTCCCCGGCGTACGCGTCCGTCTGTCCGGCACGACCACCGGCACGACACCGACCACCACCGGCACGCGCCCGGAGGAGCACACCACGACGGGCGTGATCGAGCTGTCCGGCCCGGTGCTCGCCGAGGGCTACGTGGGCGACCCCGCCGCCACGGCCGCCGCCTTCCGCGCCGACCCCGACGGCACTCGCTGGTTCCGCACCTCCGACCTCGGCCGCCTCGACGACGGCCGGCTCACGGTCCTGGGTCGGGCCGACGACGTCGTGGTCACCGGCGGCGTCAACGTCGCCCCGGCGGCCGTCGAGGAGGCGATCGCGGAGCACCTGGCCGCCCAGGGCACACCGGGCGAGGTCTGCGTCGTCGGCGTACCCGACGCCGAGTGGGGCCAGGCGGTGGTCGCCGTGATCGCCCGCACCGGACCGCCGGCACGCCCCGGCGGCCTCGAGCTGGTCCCGTTCGGCGCGCCGCCGTCCGGCGCGGCCGCCCGGGGGTCCCGTACCGGCCCGGACGGCGCCCCGCCCGCGGCGGGCGAGGTGACCGACGGCGGCGGGCCGCTCGCCGGGCTGCGCGCCGCCGTCGGGCAGCGGCTCGGGGCGGCCGCCGCGCCGCGCCGGGCGTACGTCACCGCGACCCTGCCCACGCGTGGGCCCGGCAAGATCGACCGGCGGGCCGTGCGCGACGCCGTCGTGCGGGCCGAGCGGGAACCCGTGCGACCATGACTTCGTTCCCCCGCTAGGACCGCGCACGCACCCGGTCCCGGTGCCACGGACCAGACATCCCCCACGAACGAAGGACACGCTGATGGCGACAGCCGCCGAGTGGATCTCCGGGGCGCGGCCCCGCACGCTGCCCGCGGCGGCGGCGCCCGTCATGGTGGGTACCGGCGCGGCGGCCCAGGTGGACGCCTCGGCATGGCTGCCCGCACTGCTCGCGCTCGGTGTGGCCCTCGCGCTGCAGGTCGGCGTCAACTACGCCAACGACTACTCCGACGGTGTGCGCGGCACCGACCTGGACCGCGTGGGCCCGATGCGGCTCACGGCGTCGGGCGCGGCGGCACCTGGCGCCGTGAAGCGGGCCGCGTTCGCCGCGTTCGGCGTGGCCGGTGTGCTCGGGCTGGCGCTCTGCGCGGTGTCCGGGCAGTGGTGGCTGCTCGCCGTGGGCGCGGTGTCCGTCGTCGCCGCCTGGTACTACACCGGCGGCAAGCAGCCGTACGGGTACCGGGGGCTGGGCGAGGTCGCGGTGTTCGTGTTCTTCGGGCTGGTGGCGGTGCTCGGCACCACCTACACGCAGGCGGGGATCATCACGTGGCCCGCGGTGCTCGGCGCCGTCGGGGTGGGCCTGATCGCCTGCGCGCTGCTCATGGTGAACAACCTGCGGGACATCCCCACCGACGTCCTGTCCGGCAAGCGCACCCTGGCGGTGCGCCTCGGCGACCACCGGGCCCGGCGCGCCTACGTCACGATGATCTGGGTCCCGGTGCTGCTCGGTGCGGTGTGCGCCTTCTGGGCGCCGTGGTCGCTCGTGGTGGTGCTGCTGCTCGGCCCGGCGGCGCTGCTGTCGGTCCCCGTGCTCGCCGGCGCCCGCGGCAAGCTGCTCGTGCCGGTGCTGGCCGGCACGGGCCTGTACGAGCTGGGCTACGGGCTGCTGCTCTGGTTCGGCCTGTCGGTCTGACCGGCCCGGTCTCCCGCGGGCCTGACCGGCCCCGGCGGGCCTGACCGGCCTCAGCGGTCGGTGCGGAGCTCCTCGTCGAGGCGCGCGTCCTCGTGGGCCGCGTCGACGTCGACCTTCGGTGCCGCGGCACGCTCGGCGGCGCGGCGCTCGGCACGGGCGGCGATCCAGCGGGTCGCGGCGTCCCGCGGCCCGGTGAGCGTCAGGTACGACACGGTCAGGGCGACCACCACGGCGACGATCGGGAGCAGCCACCCCCGCAGCCCGGCCAGGTAGAGCCCGCCGAAGGCGACGCCGAACAGCGCGAGGCGGAGCAGGGTGTAGATCACGAGGGGCACTCACCCATGGTAGGCCGGGCGCGGGTCACACCTCGACGACGGCGGACCTCCGGGCCCGGAACAGGGCGAACGTCACGCTGCGGGCTGACCTATCGTTGCCGACCCGCCGTAGGCTGGGGGTATGCCACGCGTACTTCTGATCCTGGCCGTCGTCGGACTCGCGGTCTATGCCCTGGTCGATGTCTGGGGCTCCGAGGAGGACGAGCGCGGCGGCCTGCCCCGCTGGCTCTGGGTGCTGCTCATCGTGCTCCTGCCCCTGCTGGGGCCCATCTCGTGGATCGTGGTGCGGGTCTCCGCGCGCCGGTCGGGCGCGGGCCCGGCCTCGGGCCCCGGCGGCAGCCGCCCGACCCCGCCCCGCCCCGGGCCACGCCGCCCGTCCGGCCCGGTGGCCCCGGACGACGACCCCGAGTTCCTCTGGCGCCTGGAGCAGGAGAAGCGCCGGCAGGAACGCGAGGCGCGGGGTCGACAGGAGGCCAAGGACGACGACACCGAGAGCAGCTGACGCGCCGCAGGGCGCCCGGCACGGGACCGACAGACAGAGGGCGCCGATCCGGACCGGATCGGCGCCCTCTGTCGTCGGGCCCTCAGGACGCCGGGCTCACAGGCCCGAGTACGAGTGCTTGCCGTTGAAGATCAGGTTCACGCCCGTGAAGTTGAACAGCACGCACGCGTAGCCCGCCACGACGAACCAGGCCGCCCGGGTGCCGGACCAGCCGCGCGTCGTGCGCGCGTGCAGGTAGGCCGCGTAGACCACCCAGACGATGAAGCTCCAGACCTCCTTGGGGTCCCAGCCCCAGTAGCGTCCCCACGCGTCCTCGGCCCAGATGGCGCCGCCGATGAGCGTGAAGGTCCACAGCACGAAGGCCACCGAGTTCAGCCGGAACGAGAGCGACTCCAGCGCCACCGGCGTCGCGGTGTGGTCCAGCCAGCCCCAGCGGCGGCTGCCCAGCACCGGCGAGCCGTTGTCCCGGGCGTCGCGCAGGAGCTGGAGCGCCGACGTCACGAACGCCACCGTGAAGATGCCGGTCGCGACGATGGCGACGCCCACGTGGATGACGAGCCAGTACTTCTGCAGCGCGGGCTGCACGCCCATGGCCTCGACGAAGAACTTCTCCTGGGCGAGCACGAGGAACAGCACGCTCAGGCCGGTCACGAACGCGCCGAGGTAGCGCACGTCGCGCCGGGTGTTGACGCCCGCGAAGACCGCGACCGCCACGAAGGTGCCGACCAGCGCGAACTCGTACATGTTGGCCCACGGCGTCCGGCCGGCCGCGATGCCGCGCAGCACGATCGCGACGAGCAGCAGGGCGGCGGCCAGCCAGGTCACGGACATCCCGACCCCGGCCAGCTTCCGGTTCGCCGGGACGGGGGCGGCCGGCGCGTCCGCCGGGACGGCGTCGGCGTCCGCCTCGTAGGGCGAGACGTCGCCGCCGGCCGCGACCGCCACGCGCTCCCGGGTCCTGGCCGCGTCCCGCGCGTCGACCCGTGCGCCCGACAGGCGCGACAGGTCCACGGAGAACGCGATCAGCGCGACCGCGAGCGCGGTCGCCGCGCCCCAGACGAGCAGCACGCTCAGGTTTGCCAGCTCCATGTTCAGTCCTTCTCCGATCCGGTCCGGTCGGGCGCGGCCGGCGTGACCGGCTCGTCCCCCGTCTCTGGCTGCTGCACGTTCCCGGGCACCGCCGCCAGCGCGCGGTCGACCTCGGCCTGCAGACCTGCATCGTCGCCGCGGGCCAGGCCCGCCACCTCGACCACGGTAGCCCCGTCCGGCCCGGCGTACGCGCGCGCCCAGACCCGTCGCCGCGGCGTGAACAGCGAGACGGTCAGGCCCGCCAGCGCCAGCAGCGCGAAGACGAGCACGAACGTGAGCGACGGGTCGTGCCGCAGGTCCAGGGCCACGTAGCGCGGCAGGTCCTCGCCGAGAGTCAGCGTGCCGAGCCCGTCGGGGAGCTCGACGGTCTCGCCGGGGCGGGCCAGCACCTTGATGCGCTCGCCCTGCTCGTCGACGGCCGGGGTGAGCGAGGCGGTGTCGAGCTCGTACACGTTCTGCGGGGAGCCGTCGTCCAGGCCCAGGTCGCCCGTGTACACCTCGAGCACGAGCAGCGGGTCCACGGGCTGCGGGAACGCGGAGCGCGCCGACCCGTCCTCGTTGACCTCCGCGGTCGGCAGGAAGTACCCGACCAGCCCGATCTGGTCGAGCCCCGGCGACACGTCGGGCACCTTCACCACGCCGCGGGAGGTGTACATCGTGTCCTCGGGGATGAAGGTGACGCGTCCGGCGAAGGCGACCTCGCCCTCGGCGTCGTGCACGGTGATCTCCGGGGCGAAGCCGTTGCCCTGCAGGTAGATCTTGGCGCCGTCGACGACGATCGGGTGGTTCACCTTGATCTGCTCGCCGCGCTGCTCGCCCGACGGCTCGGTCACGGTGACGTGCGCCGTGAAGTCGCGGGCCTGGGCGAAGGCGACCGTGTCGCTCGCGAACTCCGACTCGAACTCGTCGAGCGTCAT
Source organism: Promicromonospora sp. NPDC052451 (assembly GCF_044547525.1). Lineage (NCBI taxonomy): Bacteria > Bacillati > Actinomycetota > Actinomycetes > Micrococcales > Promicromonosporaceae > Promicromonospora > Promicromonospora sp. NPDC052451. The sequence continues at coordinate 19,343 of NZ_JBIUAP010000013.1, read as the reverse complement.
CGCGAAGGGGACGAGCGACTCCGGCCGGAACCAGGAGCCCTTCTCGAACGTGTCGTAGTCGACCACGGCGTTGGCGAACCCACGCCCCTCGGTGACGATGGCCTGGCCGCGGTAGTGCAGCATCTGGCCCGTCGCGACGGACACCAGCAGGCCCACCAGGGCCAGGTGGAACACGAGGTTCCCGGTCTCGCGCAGGTAGCCGCGCTCGGCGCTCACGGTCTGCGCCGCGGGAGGTGCCTTCGGTCGCTCCCGCCCTGCGCTCGCAAGCTCGCTCCGGCCGGACGCTCCGCGCCCCCGCGCCGTCTCCTCGGCCCGGTCCACCCGGAAGGTGGGCAGCCAGGAGATCGTGCCGCGCAGGCGGGCGGCGACGGCGTCGGCCACCTCCTGGGGCGTGGCGTCGGTGGTCGCGGTGGCCTGCGCCGGGAACCGGCTGAACCGGGACGGCACACGTGGCGGACGCCCGCGCAGGGCGCGCCAGTGGGTCGCGGAGCGCGGCAGGATGCAGCCCACGAGGGACACGAACAGCAGGATGTAGATCGCGGAGAACCAGACCGACGAGTAGACGTCGAAGAACCCGGCCCGGTCGAGCCACTCCCCCGCGGTCGGGTGGTCGGCGAGGTACTCGATGACGCCGGCCGCGTCCTGGTTGCGCTGCGGCAGCACGGAACCGGGCACGGCGGCCACCGCGAGCAGCATGAGCAGCATGAGCGCCACCCGCATGGAGGTGAGCTGCCGCCACATCCAGCGCAGCGTGCCCACGAGGCCCAGCGTGGGCGCGGTGGGCCGGCCGGGCTTCTGCGGCTTCTCGTCGGACGCCGGCGCGCCCTGCGTGAACTCGTCCGCGATGCCCTCGGGGACGTAGGACTCCTGCCTGGTGCGGTCGGCCATCAGAGCACCGTCTCGAATCCGCCGATCCAGAGCTGCATGGCCCCGGTGATCCGCGTCCACAGCCCCGTGACCAGCAGCAGCCCCACCAGGACGAGCAGCCCGCCGCCGATCCGCAGCGCCGCGAGGCGGTGCCGGCGCAGGAAGTCGAGCATGCGCTCCGAGCTCTGCAGGCCCAGCGCGACGAGCAGGAAGGGGACCCCGAGGCCGAGGCAGTAGGCCACGCCGAGCAGGGCCCCGCGGCCGGCGGACGCCTCGTCGATCGCGAGCACCTGGATGGCGCCGAGCGTCGGGCCGATGCAGGGCGTCCAGCCCAGGCCGAACACGATGCCGAGCAGGGGCGCGCCCCACAGGCCGGTGCGCGGTGTCACGTGGAACCGGGCCTCACGCTGGAGGAACGGCACGGCGCCGAGGAAGCCGAGGCCGAGCAGGATCACGACGGCCCCGAGCACGCGCATGATCACGTCCTCCCAGCGCACCAGGAACACGCCCAGGCCGCCGAACGCCGCCCCGAACGAGACGAACACGGCGGTGAAGCCGAGCACGAACAGCGCCACGCCGCCGACCACGCGGCCGCGGGCCGGCCTGGCCCGCGTGGCCACGATCCCGGGGGTGGTCCCCGCCGACGCCGCGGCCATGCTGCTCACGTACCCGACGTAGCCCGGCACGAGGGGCAGCACGCACGGCGACGCGAACGACACGAGACCCGCCAGGATCGCCACGGGCACCGCCAGCAGCAGGGACCCGCTGAACGCGGTGCTGGCGAGTCCGTCGCCGACGGCGGTCGCGATCGAGCCGGGAAGCATCAGGCGGCCTCCGCCAGGACCTCGTCGATGAGCGCCTCCAGGGTGGACCCCTCGGCCAGGCCGATGACGCGGGCGGCCACCTTGCCCTCCTGGTCCAGCACCACGGTGGTCGGCACGGCCTGCAGGGGCACGACGCCGGTCAGCCCGGCGATCACCGTGCCCGAGCGGTCCTCGATGCTCGGGTAGGGCACCTCGAACGTGCGCTGGAACGCCTGGGCGGCGCCGGCGTCGTCCTCCGTGTTGATGCCGACGAACTGCACGCCGTCCTTGGAGGTGGCGAGGTCCACCAGGTCGGGCGCCTCGGCGCGGCACGGCGCGCAGGAGGCGTACCAGGTGTTCACGACGACGACGTCGCCCGCCCAGTCGGACGTGTCCACCTCGTTGCCCTCGAAGTCGGTGCCCACGACGGCGACGGGCCCCTTGCGCTCCCCGGCGTCGTACGTCTGCACGGACCCGTCACCGGAGACGTAGCCCTGCCCGACGACGTCGCCCGCGCCGGAGTCCTCGGGCGCGCACGCCGTGAGGGCCGCCACCAGGCCGACGACGATGCCGACGGCCACCACCCACTGCACGACCTTGAAGGTCTTTCCTCGCATCACGCGCCGGCGACCTTGCTCGCGCCGTCGTAGAGCTCCGCGGCGGGTTCCGTGTAGTGCAGGCCCACGAACCGGTCGTCCTCGAAGTGCAGGGACGTCAGGGAGGCGAGGTTGCACTGCCGGTTGCGCGGGTCGTGCCAGAGGGTGCCGCCCTCGAACGAGCGGCGCGTGAGCCAGACGGGAAGCTGGTGGCTGACCAGCACGATCTCGTGGCCCTCGGCCACGCGGCGGGCGTCCTCGACGGCGGCGCGCATGCGCTGGACCTGCTCCGTGTACGGCTCGCCCCACGACGGGCGGAACGGGTTCCACATGTGCGGCCAGTTGCGCGGGTTCTTGAGCGCCCCGCCGCCCCCGCCGACGCGGAGGCCCTCGAAGCGGTTGCCGGCCTCGATGATGCGGTCGTCCGTGGCGAGCTCCAGGCCGAAGCCCTGGGCCACCGGTGTGGCGGTCTCCTGCGCGCGCTGCAGCGGCGACGCGACCACCCGGACCACGTCGTGGCCACCGCTGGTGAGGTGGTCGGCGACGATCTTGGCCATCGCCTGGCCGCGGTCGGAGAGGCGGTAGCCAGGCAGACGCCCGTACAGGATGCCGTCGGGGTTGTGCACCTCGCCGTGGCGCAGCAGGTGGACCGTCGTGGAGACCATGGCGCCCAGTCTCGCACCCGAGCCTGGGTGCCCGTGACCTCCAGCGGGTGTGGATTACGTCATCTCGCGCCGATCCAGGGATGCCGACCTACTGTCAGCAACAAGTTTCACGGTGGTCTTCACCATGAAACCGTCCGACATGAGCAAGGGGGTCTCACCATGACGGAGACAGCATCACCCGCGATGTACGCACGGCTCCTCGCCGAGGCGCTGGGTACCTTCGTCCTCGTCCTCGGCGGCTGCGGTACCGCCGTCTTCGCCGCCAACTTCCCGGACGCCGAGACGAACACCGTGGGGGTCGGCTTCCTGGGCGTCGCCCTGGCCTTCGGCCTCACCGTCGTCGTCGGCGCGTTCGCCCTGGGGCCGATCTCGGGCGGGCACTTCAACCCGGCCGTCACCCTGGGCCTGGCGGCCGCCGGACGGTTCTCCTGGAGCGACGTCGGCGGGTACGTCGTGGCGCAGCTCGTGGGCGGTGCGCTCGGGTCGAGCGTGCTGGCGCTGATCGCGGCCGGCGGGCCCGACGGGTACTTCGAGGCCGCCCGGGAGTCCGGGTTCGCGGCGAACGGGTTCGGCGAGCACTCGCCGGACGGGTTCGGCCTGGGCTCGGCGGCCCTGACCGAGACGGTCCTCACCGCGGTCTTCCTCTTCGTCATCCTCGGCACCACGGCCCGGGTGGCCGCCCCCGGGTTCGCGCCGCTGGCGATCGGCCTCACGCTGACCCTGATCCACCTGGTCTCGATCCCGGTCACCAACACCTCGGTGAACCCGGCCCGCTCGGTGGCGACCGCCATCTACGCCGGGGGCTGGGCGTGGGGCCAGCTCTGGGTGTTCCTCGTGTTCCCGATCCTCGGCGGCCTGATCGCGGGCTTCGCCTACCGCCCGATGTTCGGCCGCGCGATCACGGCCTGACGTCGCACCACGCCACCGACCCGGCGTCCTGGGCGTGCCGAGCCGGTCAGGTGGTCGCACCACCCGGCCGGCCCGGCGCGCGCGGTGCGCCGGGCCGGCCGGCCCGTCAGTCGCAGTGGGCTGCCAGGCCCTCCTCCGTACCGCCCGCGTCCTTCGACGACGCCGCGACCTTGGCCATGATCCGCCCCAGCATCGCGAACTCCTCCGGCTCCAGCGCCTCGACCATGATCCGGCGCACCGCGGCCACGTGGCCGGGCGCGGCGACCACCAGGGCCGCGTAGCCGTCGTCGGTCATGGTGCAGTTCACGCCGCGCCGGTCGCCCTCCGCCGCCCGCCGCTCCACCAGGCCCCGGGCCTCCATCCGGGCCACGGTGTGCGTGAGCCGGCTGCGCGACAGCACGAGCCCGTCCGCGAGCGTCGACATCCGCATGGTGCGGTCCGGTGCCTCCGAGAGCTGGACCAGCAGGCTGTACTCCCCGAGCGAGAGGGTGAGGGTCCGGTCGTGGACCGAGCTCAGGGCCTCCACGAAGCGCGCGGTGCCCTCCAGGTAGTGCCGCCAGGATCCCTGCTGTTCCTCGGACAACCAGATGTCGCGCCCCTCGACGGTCTGCGCCGCCATGTCACCACCGCCTTCGTGCGAACCGAGCCCCTCTGGGAATACGTTACGGGAACCGCTATGTTGGACGGGATCGTGAGTAGTTGATCCCTCAACTATCCACCCAAACCGCCACATCACCAAGGAGTTCCCCCTCATGGCCACCCCGCTCCCCGCTGGTCTCACCGCCGGCACGTACGAGATCGACCCCTCCCACACCGCTGCTTCCTTCTCCGTCCGTCACGCCGGGATCGCGAAGGTGCGCGGCAGCATCGCGGTCACCTCGGGCACCATCACGGTGGGCGAGGACCTGGAGTCGTCGAGCGTCGCCGCCGAGCTGGACGCGGCCTCCGTGAGCACCGGCGACGCCGGTCGCGACGGCCACCTGAAGAGCGCGGACTTCTGGCACGCCGACGAGAAGCCGACCTGGACCTTCACCTCGACGGGCATCCGTGCCGACGGCGACGACTACGTCATCTCCGGTGACCTCACCATCAACGGGATCACCAAGGGCGTCGAGCTGGAGACCGAGTTCACCGGCACCGCCAAGGACCCGTTCGGCAACGTGCGCGCCGGCTTCGAGGCCAACCTCGAGGTCAACCGCAAGGACTTCGGCCTCACGTGGAACGCCACGCTGGAGACCGGCGGCTTCCTGGTGGGCGACAAGGTCAAGATCACGCTGGACGTCAGCGCCATCGCCAAGGGCTGACCCCTTCCCCGCAGCACGGCGCGTGTCCCGGACGCCCGCCCCGCCTCGGCACCCACCGGTGCCCGGCAGGGCGGGCGTCCGTGCGTCGCGAGCCGGGCATCCCGGCCCGGTGCGCTTCTACCCAGCGATTGCGCCCCGGAATCGCTGCTCTGGTGGGCGCAATCGCTGGGTAGAAGCGCACTTCACGCCGGCACGCCGGCGCCGGTCACAGCGCGGCTGCGCGCGCCGCCGCGTGGAAGGCCAGGATCTGCAGCTCGCCGCCGACGTCGACCGAGCGCACCACGACGTCGTCCGGCACCTGGAGCGCGACGGGCGCGAAGCTCAGGATCTCACGCACACCCGCGCCGACGACGGCGTCGGCCACGTCCTGCGCCACGTGGCCCGGCAGGGCGAGGACCACCATCGACACCCGCTCCCGCTCGATGACACCGGCCACGTCGCGGACGTGCTCGACCGTCACGCCGGCCACGTCGGTGCCCACGACGTCGGGCGACGCGTCGAGCAGGGCCACCACCTGGAAGCCGCGCGTCGCGTACCCGGAGTAGTTCGCCAGGGCGTGCCCCAGGTTGCCGATGCCGACGATCGCGAGCCGGTGCTCCGTCTCGAGCCCGAGGGCGACGGTGATGTACGAGGCGAGCGACTCGACGTCGTACCCGACGCCGCGCGTGCCGAACGAACCCAGGTACGACAGGTCCTTGCGCAGCTGCGCGGAGCTCACGCCCGACCGCTCCGCGAGCTCCGTCGAGGACGTGAGATCCACCCCCTCGGCCGCGAGGTCGCGCAGGGCGCGCAGGTAGTAGGGCAGGCGCCCCACGGTCGCCGCCGGAACTGTGCCGTCACTGAGTTCGACCACGTGCTGCTCCCCTCCCCGCAACCACTGTGTCGCGGGCGTACGCACACACTGCCGGGACGATCATGCCAGGAGGCGGGCCAGGCGCGCACCGTCCACGCGCCAGAATCCTTGCTGGACCCCGTCCACCTCGACCACGGGGACGTACTCCCCGTACTTGTCCCGCAGTGCGGGCGCGCTGTCGATGTCGACCTCGCGCCACTGGACCCCCGCACCCTCGCACACCTGGACGACGACGGCACGCGCGTCCTCGCACAGATGGCACGCGTCGCGGGTGTAGAGGACGACACGGGGTTCGGCAGGAGCTGTCACGCCCCGAGGTTACGTCACGCGGGGACCCGCGAGCGGTCGGTGTCCGGGAGCCGCCCGTCCGCCCAGCGCACCCCCCAGGCGAGCGCGAGGAAGACGACGGCCACGCCCGCGGAGTTGATCAGTGCCCCGGCGTAGCCCAGCTCGGTCACGTCCAGGAAGGGATACGGGTACCAGCCCGTCGCCGCACCCCGGACGAACGTGTAGACCAGCCACGCGATCGGGTAGACCACCGACCACCAGACGGTCCGCGCGGTCACCCGCGGGCGGGGCCCCACCAGCACCCAGGCCACGACGGCCAGCACCGGTGACAGGACGTGCAGCATCACGTTCGACACCATCCCGGCGCCCGTGAGCTCCACGAGCCCGCGCAGCACCGTGTTGTAGACGATCCCGGTCACTGCGATGCACAGCAGCGCGTCCAGCCGCAGCACCCGGAACACCGGCCCGTCCCGGCGCGGGTCGAGCGCCAGCGCCAGCGACACACCGCCGATCAGCAGGTTGGACTGGATCGTGAAGTAGCTGAACAGCCGCACGATGCGCTCGGCATGGGTGGGCGCGGTCCCGGGGCCGCCCGTGAGCGCCACGACGAGCTCGATGGCGAAGCCGCCGAGCGCGAGCAGGGCCACCAGCAGGTGGAGGACCCGGGCGAAGGGGGCCTGCTCGGACAGGGCGTTCCGGTAGGTCACCCCCTGGTTCTACCAGTGCTCCCGGGCGGCCGCCCGGCGAGGACTTGCGGCACGTGTCACGCGGATAGAGTGACCTCCATGCCGTCGACGCACCCCTCGTCCGCCACCGCGGCGTTCTTCGACGTCGACAACACGATCATCCGCGGGGCGAGCGCCTTCCACATCGCCAAGTCCGCGTACCAGCGCAAGTTCTTCGGCACCCGCGACATCCTCAAGTTCGCCCTGGTCCAGGCCCGCTACCTGCTCTGGGGTGAGAACAAGGAGGAGATCGACCAGGTGCGCGACCGCGCCCTCTCGCTCATCGCGGGGCGCAGCGTCGCGGAGATCGCCACCCTGGGCGAGGAGGTGTGGGACGCCGTCCTGTCGCTGCGGATCTACCCCGGCACGCGCCGGCTGCTCGACGAGCACATCGCGGCCGGCCACCAGGTGTGGCTCATCACCGCCACGCCCGTGGAGATCGCACAGCTCATCGCCCGCCGGCTCGGTGCGACCGGGGCCCTGGGCACGGTCGCCGAGCACAAGGACGGCTTCTACACGGGCCGGCTCAAGGGCGACCTCATGCACGGGCAGGCCAAGGCCGACGCCATCGTCGAGCTCGCCGAGGTGAACGACATCGACCTCGACGAGAGCTACGCCTACGGCGACTCGCTGAACGACCTGCCGATGATGCGCGTCGTGGGACACCCGTGCCCCATCAACCCGGACCTGCGGCTGCGCCGGCACGCGCAGGAGGTGGGCTGGCCCATCCGGGAGTTCCGCGGCCGCTCCCAGCGTGCGGCGGGCCGCGGCGTGCGGACGGCCTCCTGGGCGGGTGCCGCGTGGGTGCTCGGCCTGGTGCTCCGCGCGGCCCGGCGCCGGCTGCGCGGTCACTGACGACCGGCGCGAGCGCGGGGGTAGTTGCGGTATCGGGCCGCTTTCCGCCACCAGGCCCGCACTCACCGTCCCGGCGCCTCAGGCGCCTCGGGCGCCTCGGGCACGACGAAGGCCCGGCCCCAAGGGGCCGGGCCTGGTCTTCACGCGCCCGGGGGCACGTGGGTCACTTCTTGTTGCGGCGCTGGTGGCGCGTCTTGCGAAGCAGCTTGCGGTGCTTCTTCTTGGCCATACGCTTGCGGCGCTTCTTGATGACGGAGCCCATAGGTCCTCGCAATGTTCGATCGGTCGGCGGCGGCCCGACGACGGGCCGCTCGGCGAAATGGTCCACGGTTGGTCCGGGACAGTGACGCCAGAGTGACGATGGCCGACCAACACGAAAAGTAGTCCGTGCCTAGGTTACCCGCTCTGCCGCGCGGCCCGTAATCGAGTCCGTGTGAGATGGGGCGCGAGACGCGGGACGGACGGCGGGCAGGGGCGCGGCGAGCGCACGGCGCCGGTCGATCTCGGCACCCACCTCGCGGCCGAGGTCGGGGCGTTCCTGCACCAGCTCGCGCATGACGTCGACCGGCAGGTTCACCACCGTCAGCTCCGTGACGGCCGTCCCGACGAAGGTCGCGGTCTCCCGGGTCAGCGCCGTCGGGCTGAGGTACGCACCGCGCTCCAGGCGGGCCACGGCCGCCCCCCGGCCGGACGCCGTGACCGGGGCGAGCGCGGCGGCGCCGTCCAGCACCACCTGGAGGGCTGCGGGCACCACGCCGGGCCGCTGCACGACCTCGCCCTCCGCGTAGCGCTCCACGGTGACGCGGTCCGCCAGGGCCGTGACCTGCTCCTCGTCGAGGCGCAGGTCGGTGGTCAGGCCCTGGAGCGCCTCCGCGCCTGTGGGCAGCGACACGCCCCAGGCGGCGTCGCCGTCGAGGTGCAGCCCTGCCCGGCGGGCGGCGTACCAGAGGTGACCGAGCAGCCGGGTCCGGGTGGCCTCCGCGTCCGTGAACGTCCGCAGGCGGAGCTGCACCTCGTAGCCGCCGGCACCCGTCACGAGCACGCCGGGCTGCTCGCCCGGGACCAGGGCGGGCACGTCCGCCGCGGTCCGCAGCAGCAGGTCACGGACCTGGTCCGGCGGGTCCGACGTCGCGAACGTCACCGGCACGGTGACGGTGTGCTCCACCGACGGTTCGCTGAGGTTGGTGAACTCGGCCCCCGCGAGCGCCGCGTTGGGCACCACCCGGATGCCGTCGCGTGTCTCGATGTGCACCGCGCGCCAGTTCACCTCCACGACGCGGCCACGGGTCGAGCCGGTGTCGAGCCAGTCCCCGATCCGGAAGGGCTGCTCGAACAGCAGGAGCAGGCCCGAGATGATCGCGCCGGCGGCGTTCTGCAGCGCGAGGCCGAGCACGATCGAGGTGACGCCCAGTGCCGTGAACAGCCCGCCGACGTCGGCGCCCCACACCCACGAGAACAGCACGGCGAGGCCGACGCCCACCAGGACCACCCGGCCCAGGTCGACGAAGATCGACGGCATCCGTGCGCGCCAGGTGCCCTCTCGTGCCGACCCGAAGAGCGCCACGTCGAAGGCCGACAGCACCACGAGCAGCACCAGGAACCCCGCGACCGTGGCCACGACGCGCACCCAGGTGACCTCGGCCGAGATCCCCGACGCCTGCGTCAGGAGCAGGAGCAGCGCCACCGCCGGTACCACGTAGGTGCGCAGGAACGCGACCGGCCGGGCCGCGGCGTGCCCGCGCCGCAGGAGCGCCGCGTGCACCTCGGTGAGCGCGAGCAGCACCACGGGCAGGCCGACGACGACCCCGACGGCCCACCAGAACCAGGACTGGGCGACGAGGTCAGTCACGGTCGGCCTCCACGAGCTCCCAGACGGTCTCGCGGCCCTGTTCGGCATCGACCTGCCCGACGTCGCGGAACGTGTACGCGTCGCGCAGCCGGTCGTAGACGTCGCCCGAGACGAAGATGCCGGGCCCACCGGTCGCCCGCCGCAGGCTGTAGGCGAGGTTCACGGCGTCACCCCAGAGGTCGTAGACCATGCTCTGCTCGCCGACGAGGCCGCTGGTGACCGTGCCCGTGTGGATACCGGCTCGCAGCGCCAGCCCCGCCTCGTGCTGGGCGTCGAAGGCGTCCACCGCCGCACGCATCTCGCGGGCGAACTCCAGGGCACGCCGCGTGCTGTCCACGCGCGGCACGACGAGACCGCAGCTCGCGAGGTATCCGGAGCGGAGCGTCCGTACCCGTTCCATGCCGAGCCGTTCGGCGGCCTCGTCGAAGGCCCGCACGAGGGCGTTCACGTAGCCGATGTCCTCGTCCGAGCCGAGGCTGCGGGTGAAGTCGTCCAGCCCGACGAGGTCGGCGTAGACCACGGTGACGTCCGCGTGCTCGTCGGCGATCGCCTCGTCGCCCTCGCGGTACCGCTGCGCCACGTCCTCGGGCATGAGGGAGAGCAGCATCCGCTCGTTCTCGGCCTGCTGCTCCTCGAGCAGCTCCGCCTTGCTCCTCAGCGACCGGCCCATGTCGTTGAAGGCGGCGGCCAGCTCCCCGAACTCGTCCCGCCCGCCCTCGTCGACCCGCGCGTCGAGATTGCCCCCGGCGACCTCGCGCACCCCGGCGAGGAGCCGGCGCACCGGACGCAGGAAGACCTGCGCGAGCACGAGCGAGGCCAGCGACACGAGCAGGACGAGCAGTGCGACGCTCAGCACCAGGTTCCGCGTCAGGTCGGCCACCGGCGCGAACGCCTCGCGGGTGTCGACCTCCGCGACGAGCGCCCACTGCACGCCGTCGATGTCGAGCGGCGTCCAGGCGGCCAGCGTGCTCACGCCCCGGTAGTCCGTGTTGACCCCGGTGCCCGTGTCCCCGCGCAGCGCCCGGTCGGCGGCCACGGACTCCACGGGCTGCAGGAGCACCGAGCCACCGACCGCGACCTCGCGGTCCGCGACGTCCTCCGGGGTGCCGTTGGCGATCACGGCCTCCCGGAACGCCTCGGGATCCTCCAGCAGGCCGCGCGCCACCGACCGCATGGTCCGGTCGGGCCCGACCAGGTAGGTCTCGCCCGTCTCGCCGAGCCCGGTGCCCGCCCAGTCACCGCCCGCGGTCATCAAGGCGTCGATCTGGTCGAGCGGGATCTGGTAGACCAGCACGCCGAGGGTCTCGCCGTCCGCGCCCACGGGCGATGCGGCGAACCCGGTGGGCGCGCCGAGGTCGGGCGTGTACCGGTCCAGGTCGGCGAGGAACATCGCGTCGGCGGACGTCGCCCGGACCGCCTGGTCGAAGACCTGTTCCAGGGCCCCGCCCGCGTAGGGGCCGGTCCGGACGTTGGTGCCGAGGTCCACGCCCTTGTACGCGCTGTAGACCACGTTGCCGTCCGGGTCGATCAGGAGGGCGTCGTCGACGCCCAGCTGGCTGACCGACTCCCGGAAGTAGTCGTGGTACTCCACGTGCGCCGCCGACCAGGCACTGCCGTCGCCCGCGTCGTCCATCGCGAGCCGCTCGTCCCAGTCGTCGGACGCCGCGGTGTACCGGGCCTGGAGGTAGGTCTCCTGCGGTGTGCGTGGCAGCAGCGCCTCGGGGTCGACCTCGTTCCCCGAGCGCTGCTCGAGGGACGGGACGAACGACTGCTCGTAGTAGTCGCGGACGGTCGCCGTGTCTCCGGGCGCCGGCGTGCCGTCTGCCAGCTCCTCGAACCCCTCGGTGAAAGCGGGCAGCGCCTGCACCGCGACACCCTTGCTGTCCAGGATCACCGCGGACCGGAGCTGCTCGAAGTACCGCGTGATCTCCCGCGCCCGCGACTCGCGGATGCCGACCAGCCGCTCGTACGCCGCCGTCCGCAGGGAGTCGGTCCCGTTGCGGTAGCCCACCCATCCGGCCACGAGGGCGGACAGGAGGCTGACGCCGAGCAGCATCGCGAGCAGCTTGGACAGGATCGTGACGCCGCCACGCCGGCTCCGCGCCGGGGAGCCGCCGTCCGGTCCGCCGAGGATCCCGGCGGCCGGCTCGCCCCCGCCTGCCGGGCCCGCGGGCCCCGCGGCCGGGGGTGCTCCGCCCCGCTCGTCCGTGCGTGCCTCGGCGTCCGCCCCCTGGATGCTCATGCATGGGAGGCTAGGCCGGACCTTTACCGTTCGCCGCCCGAATCAGGAAACAGCCGCGCGCATTCCTCCTGAACAAGGCAAACTGCCGTGGACCGGTCAGGGTCGAGCCGCGAACCGCTCCAGCAGGTCGGCGTGCCCCGAGCAGACCAGCAGGTCGTTGGCGGAGATCCGCGTCTCCGGCGTCGCGTAGACGAACTCCGCGCCCGGCGACTTCACGCCGATCACCGTGATGCCGTAGCGCTTGCGGATGTTCGACTGCGCGAGCGTGAAGCCCTGCGCCTCCTTCGGCGGACGCATCTTCACGATGGTGAACCCGTCCTCGACCTCGATGTAGTCGAGCAGCTTGCCGCTGACCAGGTGGGCGACGCGCTTGCCGGCGTCGGCCTCCGGGTAGACCACGTGGTGGGCGCCGATGCGGGTCAGGATGCGGCCGTGCTCCGCGGAGATCGCCTTGGCCCAGATCTGTGGTGTGCCCAGGTCGACGAGGTTGCCGGTGATCAGCACGGACGCCTCCAGCGACGAGCCCACGCCGACCACCGCGACGCCGAAGTCCCGCGCGCCGAGCTGCTCCAAGGCCTCCGGGTTGGACGCGTCGGCCTCCACCAGCGGCAGCCGGCCGGACCACTGGGCCACCAGCACCGGGTCCTGCTCCACGGCGAGCACGTCCTGCCCGAGGCGGTCCAGGGTGGCACCGATCGCCGACCCGAACCGGCCCAGGCCGATCACCAGCACACCCGCATCCCGATCGGGCTTCTTCTCCGGCACGGTCTTCCTCTCTGGCCACTTGTCAGACGTCCAGGCCACCCTAGTGACCGGTACCGCGCCCCGAGGCCTCAGCCGATGATCGGGCGCTCCTCGGGGAAGCGTACGATGCGCCGCCGGTCGCGGAGCGCCAGCACCGCCACGACGGTCACGGCGCCGGTCCGCCCCACGAACATGAGCAGCGCCAGGACGTACTTGCCGGCGTCGGGCAGGTCGTGCGTGATGCCCGTGCTCAGCCCGACGGTCGCGAACGCGGAGAGCACCTCGAACAGGACCCGGGACAACGGCAGGTCGGTGACCTGGAGCAGCGCGACGCACGAGACCAGCACGATGCTGGCGCCGGTGAACACGACGGCGATCGACAGGCGCAGCACGTCGCGCGGGATGCGGCGGCCGAACGCCTCGATGTCGCGGTCGCCGCGCGCCTCCGCGACGATCGCGAGCAGCATGACGGCGAGCGTGGTCACCTTGATGCCGCCCGCCGTGGACGCCGACCCGCCGCCCACGAACATCAGCGCGTCCTGGATGAGCCAGCTCGACTCGTGCATCGCGCCGACGTCGACCGTGCTGAAGCCGCCCGACCGCGGCATGATCCCCGCGAAGACCGCTGCCAGCAGCTTGTCCCCGAGGCTCAGCGGCCCGAACGTCTCGTCGTTGGACCACTCCAGGACCAGCAGCAGCAGCGCGCCGACCACGAACAGCACGCCGCTGGTGACGATGGTCAGCTTGCTGTGCAGCGAGAGCCGCTTGGTCCAGCCGTGCCAGCGCTGGCCGGGCCGCGGCAGCGACCGCTGGATGTTCAGGATCACCGGGAAGCCGAGCGCGCCGATGAACACTCCGAGGGCGATCGGCAGCACGAGCGTCCAGTCGCCGACGTGCGGCATCAGGCCCTCGGTGGTGGGCACGAAGCCCGCGTTGTTGAACGACGAGACGCCGTAGAACAGCGCGTGCCAGGCGGCGGTGCCCACGTTGTCCTCGATGACCACCAGCCGGGGGAACAGGAGTACCGCGATCGACAGCTCGAGCGTGGTCGCCGTGATGATGATGACCCGGACCAGCGAACCGACGTCCCCCAGGCGGCTCGTCTTGGTCTCGGACGCCGTGAGCAGCTTCTGCGTCAGCCCGATCTTGCGCGACACGATCATGCCCAGCAGGGAGGCGACGGTCATGATGCCGAACCCGCCGATCTTGATGCCGGCGAGGATCACGATCTGCCCGTACAGGGACCAGTAGGTCGCGGTGTCCTGCACCACGAGCCCCGTGACGCACACGGCCGAGACGGCCGTGAACAGCGCATCGACCAGCCGCGCCCCCTCGCCGTCGGCGGTCGCGAAGGGCACCATCAGGAGCGCCACGAACAGGGCGATCACACAGGCGAAGACGGTGACGGCCAGCCGGGCCGGGGCCCGGAACGCGAGCTCGTCGACCAGCTCCCGGAGGCCGAACAGCCTGTGCCGCAAGCTCGGCATCCGCCCCTGCTCCCCTCCGTGCACACATCCTGGCGATCGACGCCCTACTCTGCCACGACACGGGTTCCCTGGCCGCTCTCCAGGGCTCGTGGTGCCCGGGCGGCGCCTCACGGCCAGATGCCAGGCCGCGCAGCTGCCCGCCGCCCCGGTCCGTTACCGTGGGCGGGTGCACCTCGCCCGGCTGGTCTGGAGTCCGCGACTCCTCGAGTACGACTTCGGCCCCGGGCACCCCATGTCTCCCGCCCGGCTCGACCTGACGATGCGGCTGATCGAGGCGCTCGGTCTGCTGGAGGAGCCCGCGCTGGAGGTGGCGGACGCCGAGCCCGCGAGCGACGCCCTCATCGAGACGGTGCACGACGCCGACTACGTGGCCGCCGTCCGGCGCGCGGGAACCACGCTGGAGCCCGACCTCGCACGCGGCCTGGGCACCGACGACGACCCGCTGTTCCTCGGGATGCACGAGGCCGCGGCGCGTCAGCTCAGCGGGTCCGTCGCCCTCGCGGACGCCGTCTGGTCCGGCGAGATCTCGCACGGCGTGAACGTCGCGGGTGGCATGCACCATGCGATGCCGGGCGCGGCGTCGGGCTTCTGCGTCTACAACGACGCCGCCGCGGCCATCCGGTGCCTGCTGGACCGCGGTGCGGAGCGGGTCGCCTACCTGGACTTCGACGCGCACCACGGCGACGGCGTCGAGGCGATCTTCTGGGACGACCCACGCGTGCTGACCGTCTCGATCCACGAGGACGGCCGCACGCTGTTCCCCGGCACGGGGGCGTCGGCCGACGTGGGCCCGCCCGGGCCCGCCGAGGGGACGGCCGTCAACCTGCCGGTCCCGGCGCGCACCTCGGGCGCCGCCTGGCTCCGGGCCGTCGACGCCGTGGTACCCGCCCTGGTCCGTGAGCACCGCCCGCAGGCGATCGTCTCCCAGCACGGCTGCGACGCCCACGGTCGCGACCCGCTCTCGAACCTCGACGTCTCGGTGGACGCGCAGACCACCGCGCAGCAGTGGGCGCACGCGCTCGCGCACGAGCACGCCGACGGCCGCTGGCTCGCCCTCGGCGGTGGCGGGTACGCGGTGTCCGACGTCGTCCCGCTCGCCTGGGCGGCGCTCGTCGCCGAGGCAGC
Source organism: Promicromonospora sp. NPDC052451 (assembly GCF_044547525.1). Lineage (NCBI taxonomy): Bacteria > Bacillati > Actinomycetota > Actinomycetes > Micrococcales > Promicromonosporaceae > Promicromonospora > Promicromonospora sp. NPDC052451. Next base: position 4,031 of record NZ_JBIUAP010000013.1, on the reverse strand, counting down.
CCACGCGCCCCTGGTGCGCGGGGCGGAGCTGCCCGCCACGTGGCGCGCGGTCGTCGAGTCCCTGGACCTGGAGGCGGCACGCACGCTCGGCACGGGCGAGGTCGCGTTCCGGAGGTGGCGCGACGGCTACGACCCCGCCGACCCGGTGGACCGTGCCGTCCAGGCCACCCGGCGCGCGGTGTTCCCGCTGTGGGGCCTGGACCCGCTGCTGGACTGACGCCGCACGCCGGTCGGCAGCACGTCAGGTGATCGGTACCCCGGGGTGCCGATCACCTGACGTACTGCCGATCACAGGCCGCCGTACACACTCCGTTCACCGCCGTCCGGGACGCTTCGGTCCATGCGACGTCGCCTCGCCGCCCTGCCGGCCGCCCTGCTGCTCCTGCCCCTGCTCACGCCGGCCGCGGCGCCGGCGTCGGCCACGGGCGACCGCGGGACGGACCGGACCGCCGTCGTCACCACCTCCGTGGAGACGCCCCCGCTGTACGACGACGAGGCCGGCGGCAACGCCTCCGGCGACGACCCCGCGATCTGGGTGCACCCCGAGGACTCGGCGCGCTCGCTCGTCGTGGCCACGGCCAAGGAGGGCGGGCTGCGCGTCTACGACGTGGCCGCGACCGAGCTGCAGTCGGTCGCGGCCACGCCGGCCCCGCGCGCGGACGGTGTGCCGGGCCGGTACAACAACGTGGACATCGCCTACGGCCTGGACGTGGACGGCGAGCCGACCGACGTCGCCGTCGTCTCGGACCGGTACAACGACCAGATCCGGTTCTTCGCGATCGACCCGGCCGGTGCCGCCGCCGCGGCACCGCTCACCGAGGTGACCGCCCCCGGGCTGGACTTCCTGTTCAGCCCGGACCGGGAGACCGTCGACGAGGAGCACACCGCCTACGGCCTGGCCGTCTACCAGCGCCGGGGCGCGACCTACGCGGTGGTGACCCAGGAGGGCACCACCACCATCGCGACGGCCCGCCTCACCACCGGGGCCGACGGCGTGGGCTACACCGACGTCGAGCACCTGGCGATGCCGGGCGAGTTCCGGCTGCCTGACGGCACCACCTGGGTGCCCTGCGAGGAACCGGGCACCGGGCCGCAGCTCGAGGGCGTCGCCGTCGACCGCCGTACCGGCACGCTCTACGCCGCGCAGGAGGACGTGGGCCTGTGGCGCGTGCCGCTCCCCCTGGGCTCCGGCGAGCCGCGCCTGGTCGACAGGGTCCGGGACTTCGGCGTGCACGACGTCTACGACCCCGCGACCGAGGAGTGCGCTCCCCTGGACCCGGCCGCGCCGTCGTACGGCGGGAAGCACCTGACCGCCGACGCCGAGGGCGTCGACATCTGGTACGGCCCCGGCCGCACGGGCTACGTGATCGTGTCCAGCCAGGGTGACGACACCTACCCCGTCTACGCCCTGACCGGCCGCAACCGCCCGCTCGGCGCCTTCCGCGTGGCAGGCGACGGCGTGGACGACGTCAACGGCTCGGACGGGCTGGCCGTGTCCAACGCCCCGGTCGGCGGGTACCGGTCGGGCCTGCTGGTCACGCACGACGAGCCCGAGACGGGCCCCGACACGGAGCCGGACCGTGACGCGACGGGCTTCTCGTACGTCCACTGGGGCGACGTCGCCGACGCCCTCCGCCTGCCCTGACCCGGGTCAGGCCGTGCGGCGGCGGAGGGTGAGGATGCCCAGGATGACCGCGCCCATGATGAACAGGGCGATCACGCCGACGGCGCCCCGCACGCCCGACCACTCCTCGCCGGCCGCGAGCGACGTCATCGCCTCGATGGCGTAGGTGAGCGGGAAGACGCGGGACAGCCACTCCAGCACCTCGGGCATCTGGTCCCGCGGCATGAGCAGCCCGCAGGTGATGAGCTGCGGGAACAGGATGGCGGGCATCATCTGGACCGCCTGGAACTCGCTCCGGGCGAGCGCGGAGGCGGCCAGGCCCAGCGTGCAGCCGAGGATCGCGTCGAGCAGGGCGACCACCACGACGAGCCAGAGCGGCCCGGCGACGTCCATCCCCACGAGCAGCGCGAAGCCGACCACCACGAAGGCCTGGACGAGCGCGAGCGTCGCGAACGCGAGACCGTAGCCGGCCACGAAGTCGCCCCGGCGGATCGGCGTGGTCATGAGCCGCTCCAGCGTGCCGGACTGCCGTTCGCGCAGCGTGGCGACGCTGGTGACCAGGAACATCACGATGAGCGGGAACAGGCCCACGAGCATGGGGCCGAACCGGTCCAGCACCTCCGGCTGGTCGTGGAACATCCAGGCGATGAGGCCGATGAGCAGGCACGGCAGCAGCATGATGAGGGCCACGGTGCGGTGGTCGCCGCGGAGCTGCGCGAGCACGCGGCCGGCGGTGGCGAGGGTCAGGCTCATCGGACGTCCTCCTCGGGGGTGGTGGCGGCGGCCCGGTCGATCAGGGTGAGGAAGGCGCGTTCGGCGTCGGGCGCCCCGGTGCTGGTCAGCAGCTCCTCCGGCGTGGTGTCCGCGACGAGTGCGCCCGACCGCATGAGGAGCAGGCGGTCGCACTGGGTGGCCTCGTCCATGACGTGGCTGGAGACCAGGAGCGTGCGCCCCTCGGCGGCGAGCCGCCGGAAGACCGTCCACAGGTCGCGCCGCAGCACGGGGTCCAGGCCCACGGTCGGCTCGTCCAGGACGAGCAGCTCGGGGTCGCCGACCAGCGCCGCCGCCAGCGACACGCGGGAGCGCTCGCCACCGGAGAGGGTACCGACGCGCTGCTTCTCGTGCCCGCCCAGGTCGACGGTGGCCACGGCCGCCGCCACCGCCCTCGCGGACGACGGCACGCCGGCCAGTGCCGCGAAGTACCTGAGGTTCTGGACCACGGTGAGGTCGGTGTAGACGCTGGCGTCCTGCGTCATGTACCCGACCCGGCGGCGCAGTGCCGGGGTGCCGGCCGCGGCGCCGAGCACCTCCACGGACCCGGTCACCTTGTCCTGCACACCGACGACGGTGCGCATGAGCGTCGTCTTGCCCGAACCGGACGGCCCGAGCAGCCCGACGACGGAGCCGGCGGGCACGGCCAGGTCGAGCCCGTCGATGATCGGCCTGCCGCCGCGCACCACCCGGAGGTCCCGGATGACGACCGCACTTTTCCTCATGTGAGGAATTATGCGCCCGCCTCGTCGCGCGGCGCAAGAGGCCCGGCGTCCGGGACCTCGACGATCGGGAGCGGGCCGGTGAGGTAGCGCTGGAGGGTGGGGCCGACGAGGCGGGCCACCTCGGCGGGCCGCAGCGAGGCCAGGGGTTCCAGCCGGATGAGGTACCTCGTCAGGAGCACGCCGGCCATCTGGGAGGCGACCAGCGCGGTGCGCAGCGGGGCGTCGGGTGTACCGAGGGTGTGCATCACCGGCCGCAGGATCGCGGCGCCGATGAACTGGGGCAGCAGACCGCGCAGCTCGGCGTCCGAGATGACCGCCGGCATCACGACGCGCACGGTGTCGCCCTCGTCGAAGTCCCACAGCCCGACGACCGCCTCCATGAGACGCTCCCCCAGGGACTCGACCGGACCGTCGGAGACGCGCTCGACCACGGTCGCGGGCTCGATGCCCGCCACGCCGAGCGTCGCGGTCAGCAGGCGGGCCTTGTCCGGGAACCAGTGCCGCACCGTGCCCGGGTCGACGCCGGCCCGCCGGGCCACCGAGCGCAGCGACGAGGCCTCGTAGCCGCGCTCGACGAACTCGTCGCGGGCGGCGGCCAGGATGTCGGACCGGGCGTCCTGACCGGCGGGACGGCGGCCACGCCGGGACCCGGGAGCGGAGGGGACCATCTGCCCATTCTCACCCACCTCCGCACACCCGCCGGGGACGAACGCGGCGAGACGGAACGGTGGCGGGGGGGGGCCCCCCCCCGGGGGGGGGGGCCCCCCGCCCCCCCCCCCCGGGGGGGGGGGGGGGGGGGGGGCGCGCCCGCCCCCCCGCGCCGCCTCGACCTCGGCCGGCGACGGCGGGTCGCTGTGCAGGTGCCGTTCCGTCATCCGCACCGACCCGACGTCCATCGAGACGCTCGCGTC
>NZ_JBIUAP010000012.1:87340-189867 GCF_044547525.1 Promicromonospora sp. NPDC052451 | reverse complement strand
AAGCCGTGACCACCCGCGACCAGACCTGCTGCTTCCCCCACTGCGACCGACCCGCCCGCTGGGCCGACCTCGACCACATCCACCCCTACAACCACAACCCCACCGACACCCCACCCGACACCCCACCCGACACCCCCGGACAAACCCGCGCCCACAACCTGCAACCCCTGTGCCGCGCCCACCACCTCGCCAAGACCCACCACGGCTGGACCCCCACCCGCAACCCCACCACCGGCACCACCACCTGGACCGCACCCACCGGCCACACCTACACACGACCCGCAACGCGGACCGACCTCACGATCAGCGTCAGGCCCGCCGTCAGCGACGGACCCGCCGTCAGCGACAGGCCCGCCCTCGGCGACGGACCCGCCGTCAGCGACAGGCCCGCCGTCAGCGACGGACCAACCATCAGCAGCGACGTCACGAGCCTCGCCGACGACCTCCGCCGCCGCCTGGGAACACGGGAACGGCCGACCAGCGGGAATCACGACCAGACGGGCGGTCCGGCACTCCAAAGGAATCGCGTCCTGCCGGAGGAACCGCCGTTCTGATCACCCGTGGCGGCATGGCAGAGCCTGACAGGTGCCCGCCGGCGACCTGTCAGGCTCCAGTCGGCGCCGCGAAGGACCGTCAGGTGGTCTCCTCGATGACACCGGACGTGGTCCTCCAGTGGCCCGGGTGCTTGCAGGTGTAGGCGTCGGTGTTGCAGCGCGCGATCCGCCAGCGGATCTTCGTGTTCTCCGGGAAGTCCTTGTTGCAGGTCCGGACGCCGCCGGCCGCGCCGGCCTTGTGGTGGCAGATGCCCTCGCGGCCGCTGCTCGGGTGCCGCCAGATCACACCCGTGGTGTACCCGTCCTTGCTGTCATCGGTGACCCAGAAGTAGTCGCCGTTCTGCCGGTAGCAGCCCGAGCCCCAGCTCTTCTGCAGGACGATGCTGCACGATATGTCGTTGCTGACGGCCACGTTGTACTCGACGGTCGCGGCCTGCGCCGGCGCCGCGAACACCAGGGTCAGCAAGGTCAGCACGGCTACCATTCCTCGTCTCATCATGTGACGAGCATGCCTGTGACGAGCGTGGACCGCCTGCAGGAACCTGCACCTGGCTACCGCGCACTCAGCGCCCGCCGGTCCGCCTGCGCCACCGGGTCCGGGACCGGTGCCGCCGCGAGCAGCCGCCGGGTGTAGTCCTGCTCCGGCTGCCCCAGCACCCGCGTCCGCGGCCCCGACTCGACCAGCCGGCCCTGGTGCAGCACGGCGACGCGGTCGGCGAGCTCGTCCACCACCGCCAGATCGTGGCTGATGAACAGGCAGGCGAACCCGAGCGACTGCTGCACCTCGCGGAACACCTCCAGCACCGTGGCCTGCACGGAGACGTCGAGGGCCGACGTCGGCTCGTCGGCGATGAGCAGCTCGGGGCCCAGCGAGATCGCGCGTGCGATGGACACGCGCTGGAGCTGTCCGCCGGACAGCTCGTGCGGGTACCGCGACACCCAGGACGCCGGCAGCTCGACGCTCTCCAGCAGCTCCGCGGTGCGCCGTTCCAGCTCCGCACCGCGCAGCCCCGCGTGCACGGCCAGCGGCTCGGCGACCGACTCCCCGATCGAGTACCGCGGGTTCAGGGAGGCGGCCGGGTTCTGGAACACCACGCCGACCCGCGCCCGGGCGGCGCGCACGGCCCGCGGCGGGTCCTGGCCGAGGCGCGTGCCGACCACGCTCACCGTGCCGGAGGACACGGGGGCCAGGCCCAGCGCGCAGCGCCCCATGGACGACTTCCCGGACCCCGACTCGCCGACCAGGGCGACGATCTCGCCGGGGCGGACGTCGAGCGTGACCCCGTCGACGGCGCGCACCGTGCGGCCGCGACGGTCGCGGTACTCGACCACCAGGTCCTCGAACGCGAGGGCCGGCCGGTCCGTCCGGACGGCGCCGCTCGGCCGTTCGGGGGTCCCCACACGCGGCACGGCCGCCAGGAGCCGGCGGGTGTAGGCCGCTTCTGGCGCGGCGAAGAGCCGGCGCACCGGCGCGGTCTCGACCACCTCGCCGTGCCGCATGACCACCACGCGGTCGGCGAGGTCGGCCACGACGCCCATGTCGTGCGTGATCAGCACGATCGACGTGGACACCCGCTCGCGCAGCCGGCGCAGCACGTCGAGCACCTCGCGCTGGACGGTCACGTCGAGCGCGGTGGTGGGCTCGTCGGCGAGCAGCACCTCGGGGTCGCAGGCCAGCGCCATCGCGATCATCACCCGTTGCGCCTGACCGCCCGAGAGCTGGTGCGGGTAGAACCGCAGGCGCCCGGCCGGGTCGGGCAGCTCGACCATGCGCAGCAGCTCGACCGCGCGGTCGCGGCGCTGCGCGCGGGTCAGGTCGGGCGCGTGCCGCCGCAGCATCTCGTCGAGCTGGAACCCGATGGTGAACACGGGGTCGAGCGCGTTCGACGAGTCCTGGAAGACCATCGCGACGCGCCGGCCGCGCACGTCCTGCAGGGCACGCCGGTCGAGGCCGATCAGCTCGGTGGGCTCCTGGCCCTCGCGGCCCAGCAGCGCGCTGCCGCCCACGGTGGCGTGCCGCCCGAGCAGGCCCAGCAGGGCGAGCGAGGTCACGCTCTTGCCGGAGCCGGACTCGCCGACGACGGCGAGCACCTCACCCGGCAGCACGTCGAAGGAGACACCTCGTACGGCGTGCACGTCGGGCGCGCGCCCGTCGTCGACGCGGAAGGTGACCGTCAGGTCGCGGACGGCGAGCACGGGCGCGGGCACGAGCACGGGCGCGGGGGCGGCGTCGGTCACGGTTCTCCTGTTCCGTCGGCCGGCTGGGCGTCGCGGTACGCCTCCCAGTCGGCGAGCATCTTGCGGTGGTAGCCGGCGAGCCACTCCATGTAGTTGCGTGCGTTGACGAGCCGCTTGTGCGGGCCCTCGGCGTCGCCGGCGATCGCGAGGCCGTCGTCGATCACCCGGCCCAGGTGGCCGAGGTAGGCCCGCTCGCCCGCCAGGAAGCTGCCCCAGATGTCGTCCTCGACGCGGAAGTAGTGCTGCCGGTCGCCGAGTACCGAGTGCCGCTTGACGAACCCCGTCTCGACCAGCCGCCGGGTCCCGGTGGAGACCGCCCCGGCGCTCGCCTTGAGCAGGTGGGCGATCTGCTGCGAGGACAGGTAGGGCCGGTCCACGATCATCAGCAGGCCGACGATCCGGCCCTCCATGCGCGGGCTGTGCGAGGCGGTCCACGTCAGGGCGAACTGCTCCACGAAGTGCTCGGCGGCGGCGTCGAGGGTCAGCTCGTCGGAGGGCTGGTCAGCGGGGGTGTGGCTGGTCATGGGGCCACCCTAGGAGCCGGGTTCACGATCGACCCCTGGGGTCGAGGACGTCGCGCAGCACGTCACCCAGGGTGATCATCGCCAGCACGGTGACGGTGAGCACGACGCCGGGCGCCACGAGCATGTGCGGCGAGGTCTGGAAGTAGGACTGCGCGCTGGAGAGCTGCAGGCCCCACGAGATCGACGGCGCGTTCAGGCCGAGGCCCAGGAACGTCAGCGTGGACTCCGCGACGATGACGCCGCCCACCATCGTCGTGGCGACCGCCAGCACGGGGCCGAGCGCGTTCGGCAGCACGTACCGGGCGACGATCCGCCGGTCCGGCAGGCCCATGGCCCGTGCCGCCTCGACGTAGGGCGCGTCGCGCACCGCGCGCACCGAGCCCCGGACGAGCCGGGCCATGGTGGGCCACGAGAACAGCGCGAGCACGAGCGCCACTGTGACGGCGGACCGGGTGCCGACCGACGTCAGCACCACCACCGCGCCGAGCAGGAACGGGAACCCGAGGAACACGTCGGTCAGCCGGGCGACCACCCGGTCCAGCACGCCGCCGTAGTACCCGGCCAGGGTGCCGACCACGAGCGCGACGAGCAGGGCGAGGGCGGTGCACAGCAGCCCGACGGTGAGGGACGCGCGGGTGCCGTACACGACGTTCGCCCACACGTCGCAGCCCTGCACGTCCGTGCCGAGCACGTGGCCGGCGCCGGGCGGCTGGGCGCTCGCGGCCAGGTCGCAGGCCCGCGGGTCGGGGTGGCCGAACCAGCCGGCGAACGCCGACGGGACCAGGGCGACCAGCGCGAGCACGACCAGCACGCCCGCGGCCACCCAGAACAGGGGCCGACGGCGCAGGGTGCGCCAGGCACCGCGGCGCACGGCGGCCGGCGCGTCCCCGGGAGCAGAGGGTTCGGTCAGGGGTTCACGCAGCGGTTCAGTCATGGCGGATCCTCGGGTCGAGGACGGAGGCGAGCAGGTCGACGAGCAGGTTGGTCAGCAGGAACACGAGGATCAGCGCCGTGGACACCCCGACGATGGTGGGTCCCTCGTGCGCGCGGATCGCCTGGAACAGGAGCTGCCCGACACCGGGCAGGTTGAACACGCCCTCCACGACGACGGTGCCGCCCAGCAGGTAGCCGAGGTCGATCGCGAGGAAGGTGAGCACGGGGATCGACGAGCTGCGCAGCACGTGCACCCCGACCACCTGGCGCTCGCGCAGGCCCTTGGCCCGCAGCGTGCGCACGAAGTCGGTGCGGAGCGTCTCCATGACGGAGCCGCGCATGAGCCGGGCCACGGAGGCGAGCCCGAACACGGCGACGACGGCGGCGGGCAGCAGGTACGCCGTCGGCCAGCCCTCGCCGGTGCCCGCGACGGGGAACCAGCCGAGCTCCACGCCGAGCCAGAGCTGCGCGGACACGGCCAGCACGAACACGGGGATCGAGGTGGCCACCACGGTGCCGGCCAGCACGAGGCGGTCGCCGGCAGTGCCGGCCCGCAGCCCGGCGAACAGGCCGAGCAGCACGCCGAGGAGCACCTCGATGCCCCAGGCGGTCAGGGCCAGCGTGATGGTGACGGGCCAGCGCAGCGCCATCCGGTCGGCCACGGACTGGCCCTGGAACGTGGTGCCGAGGTCGCCCTGGAGCAGCCCGCCGAGGTAGCGCAGGTACTGCTGGAGCACGGGTTCGTCCAGGTGGTACCGCTCGCGCAGCTCGGCCACCACGTTCGGTGCCAGGGGCCGGTCCCCGCCGAGCGCGGCGATCGGGTCCCCGGGGAGGGCGAACACCATGAGGTAGATGATCAGCGTCACGCCGAGGAAGACCACGAGCAGGTCCCCCAGACGCCGGGCGATGCGCCGGGTCATCGGCGTCCGCCCCCGGTGCCCGCCCGGCCGTCCCGGGCGGCGAGCACGTGCGACACGGCGAGCGTGGCGCCGTACTGCACGCCCACGAGCCGCTCGACCGGCAGCACCTCCAGGCCGGTCACGGCCTGGGCGTCGGCGAGCCACGCGTCGTAGACCGCCCGGGCCCGGGTGTGCACGCGGCGCAGCCGGGCCGTGGCGAGACCGGCCCCGGCCTGTGCCTCCAGCGCGCGGACGAGCATGCCGCCGAACCGCAGCCGGAACATCCGCACCACCTCCTCGCTGCTGAACACCTCGGCGCCGGTCGCGGGCCGTGCCGGCAGCCGTGCGGCGCGGGCGAGCTCGCTGGTGCCGGACTGGGTCATCATCGGCACGAACGCCTCGCTGGCCCGCAGGAACGGGCTGCGCAGCGTGAGGTCGTCCCGGGCCTCGTCCAGGAGACCCGTCAAGGTGGTGCCGAGCTCGACGAGCGCCTCGGCCTTGGCCCGGACGACGTCGGCGTAGTCGGCGGACGTCTCGCTCGTGTCGTCCGCCGACGGGTGCGACCAGTACGGCAGCTCGGCGATCAGGGTGACCGTGCCGTGCCGCCGGGCGTAGGCCGCCGACCCCTCGCCGCCGACCAGCGACGCGGCGTCGAGGCCGAGCGACCTCAGGTAGTCGTACTCGTCCCGGGTCGAGCCCGCGCGGTACACCGCAGGGGCGAGCCGCTCCAGCGCCGGCGACTCCGGCTCACCCGTGTCGAGCGGCAGGCCCAGCGCCGCGGGCACGGCGTGCAGCGGCCCGACGGCGTCGGGCAGGTCCTCGCTGAGGTAGTAGTACACGCCGCCGAGCTCCGCGTTGTGCAGGCTGACCATCAGCTCCGGGCGCAACTCGTCGATCAGGCGCATGAGCGCCTGGGTCTCCGGGATCACGTCGTCGAAGTACGCGTCCTCGTAGGCGAACGGGAACGTCCACTCCACCTGTTCCGCCGGCGCGGGGCGGTAGAAGCCCCGCGCGTAGGCGGCCCGGTCGGCGGGGTCGCCGAACCAGGACTCGTTGAGCCGGGTGCCGTCCGGGTCGATGCAGGGCACGAGGTGCCACGTGGCGTCCGTGGCCGCGCGCAGCCCCGGGTCGGCCACCAGCTCGGCGGCCAGGTGCTGCAGCGTGCGGAACCCGATGGGCTCGTTGGGGTGCACGCCCGCGAACAGCAGGTGCGGCCGCGGCCCGTCGCCCACCGAGAACATCTCGATCGGCTCCCCGAGCCGCGACGTGCCCACGCGCCGCCGCCGGACGAGCGCCGGGTGGTCGTCGGCCAGGGCCGCGAACCAGTCCAGCAAGGCGTCGACGGTGGGGAAGTCGGTGGTCGGGGGGACGGCGCGGGCCCGGTCGAGCACGTCGTCGAGCAGGCCCGCGTCGAGACCCCCGTCGGCCAGCGGGCGGCTCATGCGCCCTCGGCGAGCACGACGGCGGAGAACGTCGGGTTGCCGACCGCCGACGTCGGCAGCTCGGCGACCCGCTCGGAGGTGACGTAGGAGTACGTCTCGAAGAACAGCGGGGGCGCGGGGAAGTCCGTCAGGAGGCGCTCCTGCACCGCCGCGTACGCCTCGGCCGCCGCGTCCGGGTCGGCCTCGGCGTCGGCGGCCGCGATCAGGTCGGCCACGTCGTCCTCGTAGTAGGGGATGCAGTTGGGGCAGCCGCCGTTCTCGACGTAGAACGAGCGCAGCGTGTTCTGCTGGCTGGGGTAGAGGGCGCCCCAGCGGGAGAAGAACGGCCCGTCGATGTCGCCGGCCGTGCGCTTCTCGGAGAACTCGGCCCAGTCGGCGCTCGGCGTGGCGACGGCCTCGACGCCCAGGTTCTGCCGCAGCTGGTTGGCGATGGCCTTGTACAGCTCGTCGAGCCCGATGCCGCCCGGGAAGTAGATGTCGATGGTGCCGTCGAACCCGCCGGCCTCGTCCAGCAGCGCCTTGGCGGCGGTCGGGTCGTACTCGCAGAACTCGCCGCAGATGCCCTCGGGCGTGCCCGCCTCGACGGCCGGCGTGAACGCGGTGGCCGGCGTGTACAGGCCGCCGTAGACCACGTCGGAGATGGTGTCGCGGTCGATGGCCATGGAGATGGCCTGGCGCACCCGCACGTCGGAGTACCGCTCGTCCCACAGCGGCAGCCCGAGGTAGGAGATGCCCGGGGCGTCGAACGTGTACAGGCGGTCGCCGAAGTCGGCGGAGGCCTGCGGCAGGCGCGCCGCCGGAACGCTCGCGACGTCGATGTTGCCAGCCTGGACGTCGGTGTACGCGGTGGTGGCGTCGGCGTACGGCACGAACGTGATGGCGTCGACCGTCGGCTCCGGGCCCTGGTAGTCCGCGTACGCCTCGGTCTCGATGGGCTCGTTCTCCACGTAGTCACCCACCACGGCGAACGGGCCGTTGCCCACGGGGTGCCGGTTGTAGGCGTCCATGTCCTCCAGTGCGGAGGCGGGCATCGGGTACATGGCGGTCTGCGCCTGGCTGACCTGCATCGGGAACTGGCCGTCCGGGCCCTCCAGCGTCACCGTGAAGGTCAGGTCGCCCGTCACCTCCAGGCCGGACATCTCGGTGGTCTTCGGTTCGCCCTCGGCCGGGTTCAGGTCGTCGTACCCCTTGATCCCGGCGAGCTGGCCGGAGTTCTCGAACGCGTCCGGCCCGTAGGCGACGGCGTTCCAGGAGTCGACGTACGACTGGGCGGTGACCGGCGTGCCGTCGTGGAACGTCCAGCCGTCGCGCAGCGTGACCGTCCAGGTGGTGGCGTCGTCCGACTCGATGGACTCGGCGGCCACGTAGGTGAGCTCACCGTCGGCGTCGACCCAGGTCAGGGGTGACCAGACGGCCATGTTCAGGTCGTAGGCGACGGTCTGACGGGCGGGGATCGTCTGCAGCGGGTCGGTGACGGCCACGCTGATCGATCCGCCGCCGCCGGTGCCGGCGTCGTCGTCGGCTCCGGCCGTGCCGCAGGCGGACAGGGCCAGCGTCAGCGCGAGGACGGTCGCCAGAGGGGGGAGCGGCCGGTGTCTCGGGTTCATGGTTCCTCCACGGGTAGTGCGCTCTCGCGCACCGGGTCCTGCTCGGGTGCCGAACAGTTGAGCGCACCTCGCCGATCAAGGTCAATGAAGTTTCAGAAGGAAATGAAAGTTTTACGCGGCGGTCACACGTCCAGGACCCCCGGGAGTGGTTCGATACCCCTGTGATCCACACGAGCGACTACGAGATCCAGGACGAGGCTCGCGTGCGCGACCTCGTCCGTGACCACGGCTGGGCCACCCTCGTCTCCGTGGCCGACGACGGCGCCCCGGTCGCCTCCCACCTGCCCGTGCTGCTGGAGGAGACGGCGCCGGGCGAGCCGATGAGCCTGCTCACCCACGTCGGCCGGCCCGACGAGGTGCTCCACTCGCTCGACAGCGGCCGCGAGTCGCTGCTGATCGTCCAGGGTCCGCACGGCTACGTCTCACCCGGCTGGTACGCGATGACGCCGGCCGTACCCACCTGGGACTACCTCGCGGTGCACCTGTACTGCACCGTCGAGCTGCTCGGGCCGCAGGAGACGTACGCCGTGCTGTCCGACACCGTCGACCGGTACGAGTCCGTCATGCCCGAGCCCGTGCGGCTCCCGGCCGTCGAGGAGTACGCGCACCGCATCGCCAAGGGCGCCGCCGGGTTCCGCCTGCGCGTCGTCCGCTGGCAGGGCAAGGCCAAGCTGAGCCAGGACAAGCCCCGCGAGGTGGTGGAACGGGTCGTGACGGCGCTGGAGACGGACCCGCGCTACGCGCAGCCGGCGCTCGCGGCCGAGGTCCGCGCGGAGCTGGCCCGCCGCCCGGCGGACGCGCCATGACGGCTCTGCTCCTGACGAACGCCCGCCTGGTGGGGGACGGCCCCGCGGACGGGCTCGTCGACGTGCTGGTCCGGGACGGGGTGGTTGCGGGTGTCGCGGCGGCCGGACGGCCGGGTGACAGCGGGGTGGAGCGGGTCGACCTCGGCGGGCGGTTCGTCCTGCCCGGCCTGTGGGACGCGCACGTGCACCTCACGCAGTGGGCACTCGTGCGACGCCGGCTCGACCTGTCGGGCGCGGGATCGGCGGCCGAGGTCGTCGCGCTGGTGCGCGACCGGCTCGCGCAGCGGCCGCCCGAGCCCGGCACGGCGCTGGTCGGCTACGGGTTCCGGGACGGGCTGTGGCCCGACGTCCCCACCGCCGCGCTGCTCGACGAGGCAGTGGGCGAGGCGCCCGTCGTGCTCGTCTCCGGCGACCTGCACTGCGCCTGGCTCAGCACGGCCGGCCTGCGGTTCGTGGGTGTCGGGACCCACCCGACCGGGGTGCTGCGCGAGGCCGAGTGGCTGCCGCTGGCCGCCGCCGTGGACCGGGTGCCGGACCACCTCGCGGACGCCTGGGTGGCCGACGCCGCCGCGGCCGCGGCCGCACGTGGCGTGGTCGGCGTCGTCGACCTGGAGATCACCGACAACCTGACGGCCTGGCGGCGCCGGTTCGGTGCCGGGTTCGACGGCCTGCGCGTGCGCGCCGGTGTCTGGACGTCCTGGCTGGACGACGTGCTCGCCGAGGGACTGCGCACCGGCGACGTGCTGCCCGGTACCGGCGGCCTGCTGGAGCAGGGGCCCTACAAGGTCGTGACCGACGGCTCGCTCAACACCCGCACCGCCTACTGCCACGACCCCTACCCGGGCCTGACCGGGCCCGAGGCGCACGGGATCCTCTCCGTGCCGCCGGCCGAGCTGGTCCCGCTCATGCGGCGCGCCCACGCCGGCGGCCTGCGCTGCGCCATCCACGCGATCGGCGACCACGCCAACACCCTCGCCCTGGACGCCTTCGCCGCCTCGGGGGCACGCGGCTCGGTCGAGCACGCGCAGCTCCTCGACGACGCCGACCTGGCGCGCTTCGCCGAGCTCGGCGTCGTCGCGTCCGTCCAGCCCGAGCACGCCCTGGACGACCGCGACGTCGCCGACCGGCACTGGGCCGGCCGCACCGGCCGCGCCTTCCCGTACGGCGCCCTGGCCGGCGCCGGGGCCGTGCTGGCTCTCGGCTCGGACGCGCCGGTGGCACCCCTCGACCCGTGGATCGCGGTCGCGGCGGCCGTCAGCCGCACGCGCGACGGTCGTCCGGCCTGGCACCCCGAGCAGCGGATCGGCCTGGCGACCGCCCTGGCGGCCTCCACCGACGGCCGCGGCCTGCGCCCGACGGCGGGAGCACCCGCCGACCTGGTGGTGCTGGACGCCGACCCGCTGACGGCCGGTGCGGAGACTGCCGCGGTGGCGCTCCGGGAGATGCCGGTGGCGGGCACGCTCCTGTCGGGCCGCTGGACGCACCGGGCGTTCTGACCTCGGGGCCGGCCTCTTCACCGGCTGCTGTGGCGGGTCGGTGGGGCCCGACGGACGATGGGCGGGCCGGCCGAGCCTGGTCCGGCGTCCCCTGCCCGAAGGTACCGATGAGCGATCCCGAAACCGGCTCGGAGCGCGAGCAGCCGGCCGTCACCCGCCGGCTGCTCGACACCCTGGAACGAGCAGTCGCCCCCACGGAGGTCCGCACCCTCGTCCTGATCTGTGACGACCGCCCGGTCGTCCTGGGCCGCCGCGTCCGGGAGCGCTACCCCGGTGCGGACCTCACGGTCCTGTCCGAGGGGTGGCTGCCCGACGTGCGGAACCCGGCCTTCGGTCTGCTGCGGTTCGACGACGACCACGACGTGCTGCTCGCCCTCGCCGGCCTGGTGCCGGCCGACCTGGTCGTCGACCTGCGCGCAGGCCGTCCGGAGGCCGTGCGCGCCACGTTCCACCGCGCGTTCCTCACCCTGGCCGACGGCGGCCGGTACGTCACGCGCCAGGAGCCCGGGCACCGGCCCGAGGACGGCGACCTGGTCGACGAGGTCCGCGAGCTCGCCCGCCGCCGGGCCCTGCCGGCGCCCCGGCGGCGCGCCCTGAGCACGGCCCTCGAGCTGGGCCTCGGGCGCGCGCTGGCGGGCGTCGCCGTCGACGAGGAGCTGCTCGTGCTGCGCAAGAGCGGGGAGCACGTGATCAAGCTCGGCGTGGACGACACCCGGGTGGCGCTCGCGGCCCGGGGCGTCGAACCGCGGGTGATCGCGCGCGTCGCGCCGGAGCGGCACGAGTCGGCGTCGACGGTCTGGTCCAGCGACGCCGGGCTCGCCGCCGAACGGCTGAGCAGGACCATCGAGGTGGGCGAGCTCACCTGCACGGCCTACGACGACGTGCTGGTGGCCCCGCAGCAGGTCGCGGTGCTGGAACGGCTGCTGCTGCCCACGTCCTACTTCCTGCCCTGGCAGCCGGCGCGCAAGACGTTCGGCATGCGGTACCACGGCCCCGACTTCTCCGCGCTCGAGGCGGACGACGGCGCGCCCGCAGACCTGCCGGGCACCTACTACCACCTGGACAACCAGGTGCCCGGCCACTACGGGCACGTCATCACGCACGACCTGTCCAAGCTGTGGGCCTGGGACGCGGCGCTGGCCGAGTACCCCGACCTCAAGGTGCTCCTCAGCCCGAGCACGGAGACCGGCGAGGTGCCCGGCTACACGTACGAGCTCCTGGCGGCGTTCGGCATCGGTCCCGAACGGGTCCACGTGATCACCGGCCCGGTCCGTGCCGAGCGGCTGGTCACGGCGACCCAGGCGTTCCAGCAGCCGCGGTTCCTCAGCCCGGTGGCGCGCGACGTCTGGGCGCGGGTGGTGGCCGGTCTGCTGCCGAGGGCCGGGGACGCACCCCTGCCGCAGCGGGTCTTCGTCTCGCGGCGGGCCGCGGCGCGCCGGCGCTGCCTCAACGGCGACGAGGTGGAGCGGCGGTTCCGCAAGGCCGGCTTCACGGTGGTCTACCCCGAGGACCTCACGCTGCCCGACCAGGCCCGGCTGTTCTCGACCGTGACCACGATCGCCGGGTACGCCGGCTCGGGACTGATCAACACGGTGTTCTCGGCGGGCCCGGCCACGCGCGTCGTGCTGGCCTCGAAGAGCTACTGGGCCACGAACGAGTACCACATCGCGGCCCTGTACGGGGGCGACCTGCACTACTTCTGGTGCGACCCCGTGCCCCCCGGTGAGGGCGAGGACGGCACGGCCTACAACCCGTTCCACGCGGACTACGTGTTCGACGTGGAACGGGACGGCCCGGCGCTCGACGCCCTGCTGCGGTCGCTCGCGCCCCGGCGGATGTTCGGGCTGAGCCGGTCAGGCGGTCGCTGACCGCCGGGCCACCTCGGCCGCCACCTCGGGGTCGGAGCTCGGCGTCGTGACGCCGTACCGCAGCAGGTACCCGATGCGGGACTCCCGCACGTGCGCGGCCATGAGCTCGGCGGCCCGCTCGCCGTCGCCGGCGTCGATGGCGCCCACGATCACGCGGTGGTCGGGCCAGAGGCGCTTGCCCCGTGACTGCATGTCCGCGGCGTAGAGCCACTCGATCTTCCACGAGAGCTGGCGCAGCAGCCGCGTCAGGGTGGCGCTGCCGCTGAGCTCGGAGATCGCGATGTGGATCTGGTCGTTGATCGCGACCAGCGGGTCCAGGTCGTCGGCCGCCACGTGCGCGTCCCCGGCGTCGAGCAGGCCGGCGATCTCCCGGCGGATGCGCCACCAGTCCTCGGGGCTCTCGTCGCCCGAGTACAGCGCCGCCGCCCGGCGGGCGGCGCCGCGTGCGGTGGCCACCTCCAGCGCCTCGCGCACCGCGAAGAGGTCGTCGGCGTCGCCCGCCGGGATGGGCGCGACCCGGGAACCGACGTGCGGGCGGGAGTCGATGAACCCCTCGCTCTCCAGCCCCCGCAGCGCCTCCCGGACCGGGACCCGGGAGACGTCGTACCGCTGCGCCAGCGACGCCTCGGTGACGCGGGCGCCGGGCGTCAGCACGCCCGCGATGATGTCGCGCCGGATCGCGTCCTGGACCGACACCGGCCTCACGGGCCCGGCGGGCCCGGCAGGTTCGGCGGGGACGGCGAGCGCGGGCTCATCGGGCGAAGGCGGCACCGGGGATGGCTCCTAGCAGGTCTCGGGTGTAGTCGGCACGCGGTGCGTGGAACACGTCGTCGACGGACCCCTGCTCCTCGACGCGGCCTTGCCGCAGTACCACCACATTATCCGCTATGCCGCGCACCACCGCGAGGTCGTGGCTGATGAACAGGTACGACACGCCGAGCCGTTCCTGCAGGTCAGCCAGCAGGTCCAGGATCTGCTCCTGGACCAGCACGTCGAGCGCCGAGACGGCCTCGTCGAGCACCAGCAGCTCCGGCCCGGGGGCCAGCGCCCGCGCGATGGCCACCCGCTGGCGCTGCCCGCCGGACAGCGCGCCCGGGTGCCGCTGGGCGACGTCGCGCGGCAGCGCCACCTGGTCCAGCAGCTCGGCCACCCGCGCCGCGCGGGACGCCCGGTCCCCGATGCCGAAGATCCGCAGGGGCTCGTCGATCACCCGCTCCACGGTGTGCGTCGGGTCGAGCGACGCGTACGGGTCCTGGAAGACCGGCTGCACCCGGCGTCGCAGCTCCCGCCGCTGCGCGCGCGACGCCCCGGCGATGCTGCGCCCCTCGGCGCCCCGCACGTGCACCAGGGCCTCGCCCGAGGTCGGCGTCTCCAGGCCGAGCAGGATGCGCGAGACGGTCGTCTTGCCCGAGCCCGACTCGCCCACCAGCGCCGTCGTGCCGCCGCGGGGTACCGCGAACGTCACGTGGTCGGCGGCGCGCAGCACCCCGCCGCGCCCGCGCACCCGGTACTCCTTGACCAGGTCGCGCACGGTGACCACGGCGTCGTCCTCGCCCCGGTCGCCCACGCCCCCGGCCGGCGGCGTCCGCTCCTCGGTGCGGGCGACGACGGCGGGCGCCGCCGCGACGAGCCGCCGGGTGTACTCGTGCTGCGGGGCGCGCAGCACCTGCTCGGGCGTGCCCTGCTCCACGATCTGCCCGTCGAGCATGACGATCACCCGGTCCGCGCGGTCGGCGGCCAGGCCCAGGTCGTGCGTGACCAGCACCATCGCCGTGCCGTGGGCCTCGGCCAGCGCCACCAGGTGGTCGAGGATGCGCCGCTGCACGGTGACGTCGAGGGCGGAGGTCGGCTCGTCCGCCAGCAGCAGCTCCGGTGCCCGGGCGAGCGCCGTCGCGATGAGCACACGCTGCCGCATGCCGCCGGAGAACTCGTGCGGGAACTGCCGGGCACGCCGCTCCGGCTCGGGCACGCCGGCCTCGTCGAGCAGCTCGACCACGCGCCGGCGCACGGCGGCGCCCCGCAGGCCGTCGGCCCGCAGCGCGTCGGCCACCTGGTCGCCCACGCGCATGGCCGGGTTGAGGTTGGTCCCCGGGTCCTGCGGCACCAGCGCGATCCGGCTGCCGCGGACGGCGCGCATGCGCGCCTCGCCGGCCGCGGCGAGGTCCTCGCCGTCGAGCTGGATCGTGCCGCCCGTGATGCGGCCCGCACCGGGCAGCAGCCGCAGGAGCGCGGCGACCACCGTGGACTTGCCCGAGCCGGACTGACCCACGATCGCCACCCGCTCGCCGCGCGCGACGTCGAGGTCGACGTCGCGCACGACGGGGGTGTCGCCGTACGACACGTTCAGGCCGCGTACGCGCAGGAGAGGTGGTCTCGACCCGTCCGACAGGCTCAGGGCAGGCGAGCTCGACGCGCGCGTGGTGTCAGCGTCCTGCGGCATAGCCCTGTGCTCCTCTCGGGTTGGCGGCCCCGCCGAGCAGGCCGGTGGCCGGGTCGCGGGTCACGGCGGACAGACGCCCCAGCGCCCAGTCCCCGGCGCGGGTCACGACGTGGCCGCGGCGCTCCAGGCCCGCGATGACGTCGTCGCCCAGCCGGTCCTCCACGACGGCGCCGCCCGGCGTCCAGGTGCGCGGCCAGAACGAGCCGGGGAACGACGTCGTGTGCAGGGCGGGCGCGTCGATCGCCTGCTGCGGCGTGTACCCGCCTACCAGGACGCGGAGCAGGAACAGGAGCTGCCACTGGTCCTGCTGGTCGCCGCCGGGGGAGCCGAGCGCGATCAGCGGCTCACCGTCGCGCAGCACGAGGGTGGGCGTCAGCGTGGTGCGCGGCCGCCGCCCGGGCGTCAGCGCCGACGGCGACGCCTCGTCCAGCCACGTCATCTGGAGCCGCGTGCCCAGGCAGAAGCCGAGGCCGGGCACCGTGGGGGAGGACTGCAGCCAGCCGCCCGACGGCGTGGCCGAGACCATGTTGCCCCAGCGGTCCACGACGTCGATGTGACAGGTGTCGCCGCGGGTGGCGCCGGTGTGCTCGGGGGAGTCGGGCTCCGCGCCGCGGGCCGGGCCCGTCGAGACCTCCACCGTCGGCTCGCCCACTCCTGCGGCTGCCCCGCCGCCCGGCGCACCCGGCAGCGACCCGGCAGGCGCGCTCGTGGCGTACTCGGTGCGCAGCACCGGCACGGGCGGCGTCGGGCGGCCCGGCACGTCACCCGGACGCACCTCGTGGCTCGCGGTGTCCGCGATCAGCGCCCGGCGCCGCGCCGCGTACTCCTCGCTCAGCAGGTACGTCAGCGGCACGTCGTCGGCCGCCGGGTCGCCGTACCAGACGTCGCGGTCGGCCAGTGCGAGCTTCTGCGCCTCCAGGACCGTGTGGGCGCCGAGCTCCGTGGACGGGTCCAGGGCGGCGTCGTCCAGCCCCTCCAGGATCTTCAGCGTGGCCAGCAGCGCGGGGCCCTGGCCCCACGCGCCGGTCTTGGCGATCGTGTACCCGCGGAAGGTCACGGTGGTCGCGTCCTCGTAGGACGCCTCGAACGCCGCCACGTCCGCGGCGGTCATGACGCCCGCGTGGTCGGCGCCGTCGGCGTGCCGGTGCGGTGTGGCGACGAACTCCTCGACGGCCGCGCCCACGCGCTCACGCCAGGCGGCGCGCGCCAGGTCGATGGCCTCGGCCCGGTCCGTGGCCCCGGAACCGGCGGCGACCACGGCGTCCAGCAGGTCGGCGTACTCCGGGTTGGTGACGATGGTGCCCGGGGCGGGTACCTCGCCGTCGGGCAGCCAGCGGGCGGCCGAGGTGGGCCAGTGGTCGCGGAACAGGTCGGCGACCAGGGCGACGGTCGCGCTGACCCGGCCGAGCACCGGGTGCCCGTCGCGGGCGTACCCGATCGCGTAGGCCAGCACGTCGCCCAGGTCCCACGTGCCGTGGTCGCGCAGGAGCAGCAGCCAGGCGTCCACGCTGCCCGGCACCGCCGCGGCCAGCGCCCCCGAGCCGGGCACCAGGTCGAGGCCCTCGGACCGGTAGTGCTCGATGGTCGCGCCGGCGGGTGCGGGGCCCTGGCCCACCAGCACCCGCGGGTGCGCCGGCTCGTCCGCCGTCACGAAGACGCCGGTCATGTCACCGCCGGGCCCGTTCAGGTGCGGCTCCACGACATGGAGCACGAAGGCGCCCGCGACCGCGGCGTCGAAGGCGTTGCCGCCGCGCTCCAGGACGGCCTGGGCGCTCGCCGTGGCGATCCAGTGCGTGGACCCCACCATCCCGAAGGTGCCCTTGAGGTCGGGTCGGGTGGCGGCGGCTGCGGGCGGGGTGAAGGACGTCATGACGCTCACTTACGGTCGGTGGTCGGGTCGAGGGCGTCGCGCAGGGCGTCCCCGAGGAGGTTGAAGCCGAGGCACAGCGCCACGATCGCGAGACCGGGGAACAGCGCCGCGGTGGGCGCGCGGCCCAGGTACTGCTGCGCGTCCGAGAGCATGATGCCCAGGCTCGGCGTGGGCGGCTGGATGCCGAGCCCCAGGAACGAGAGCACGGCCTCGCCCAGCACCGCCGTCGGCATGATGACCGTGGCCTGGACGATGATCGCGGACAGGCAGTTGGGCAGGATGTGCTGGGCCAGGATCCGCGGACCGGACGCGTCCATCGCGGTGGCGGCCAGCACGAACGGGCTCTCCGCCAGCCGCAGCGTCTCCGCCCGCACCACGCGCACCATGGTGGGCACCTGCGCGATGCCGAGCGAGATCGCGGCCCCGGCCAGGCTCGGGCCGTTGATGGCGGCCAGCCCCACCGCGAGGATGAGGAACGGGAACGCCAGGGTCACGTCGGTCAGTCGGGAGACGGGCCCGTCCAGCCACCGCCAGTACCCGGCGGCCAGCCCGAGCGGCGTGCCGACGACGACGGCGAGGCCCACCGCCACGACCCCCACCATGAGCGAGGCCCGGATGCCGTACATCATCCGGGACAGGATGTCGCGGCCCAGGTCGTCGGTGCCGAGCGCGTAACCCACCGTGCCGGGCACCTGGAACGGTGCGTCGAAGTGCACCTCGGCAGGTCCGTGCGGCGCCAGCAGGGGCGCGAGGAGCCCGGCCAGCACGACGACGGCGAGCATCGCGGCGCCCGTGATCGCCTGCGGTGTGCGCAGCCGGGACAGCAGGCGCCGCGGGCCGACGACGGCGGGCGCCGGGTCGGGCGCGAGATCGCTGTGCTCGATGACGGTCATGAGCGGCCTCCCACCCGGATCCGGGGGTCGATGACGGAGTACAGGACGTCCACGGCCAGGTTGACCAGCACATACCCCACCGTGGTGAGCACGACGACGGCCTGGATGACCGGGTAGTCGCGCTGGAAGACGGCGTCGAGCGTGAGCTTGCCGAAGCCGGGCAGGGCGAAGATCTGCTCGGTCACCACAGCCCCGGAGATGAGGCCGCCGAGCTGGAGCCCGGCGATCGTCACCACGACGATCAGGGAGTTGCGCAGCCCGTACCGCAGCAGCACCCGGGAGCGGCCCAGGCCCTTGGCCCGGGCGGTGCGCACGTAGTCGGTGCGCATGGCCTCGATCATGGACGCGCGGGTCTGCCGCATGATGACGGCGGCCAGCCCGGTGCCGAGGATCAGGGCGGGCAGGGTGAGGTGCAGCAGCCAGCCCAGCGGGTCCTGCGTCAACGGCACGTAGCCCGACGCCGGGAACAGCCCCAGACCCACGCACAGGTACAGGATGGCGAGCATGCCGAGCCAGAAGTTGGGCACGGACAGGCTGGTCAGGGCCGCTGCGTTCGCCATCCACTCGGGCCAGCGCCCGCGGTAGCGCTCCGCGAGCAGACCGAGCGCGACGCCGGTCACGACGGCGACGACGATCGCGTACAGGGACAGCCAGAGGGTCACGGGCAGCGTGGCGCCGATCATGTCGGCGACCGAGGCCCCGGTGCGGGTGGACTCGCCGAGGTCGCCCGAGGCGACCTCGGCGAGGAACCTCCCGTACTGCACCCAGACCGGCTGGTCCAGGCCCAGGTCGGCGCGGATCATCGCGAGCCGTTCCGGCGTGGCCTCCTCGCCCGCCATCGCGAGCGCGGGGTCGCCGGGCAGCATGCGCACGCCCAGGAAGATGACCATCGACGCCAGCAGGAGCGTGACCGCCGACTGGCCGAGGCGGACGAGGAGATAACGACGCATCCTCAGCCTTCGCCTGCCTCGACGAACGCGGCGTGGCTGAGCCGCACCACGCCGTCGGCGTAGGTGGAGATTCCCGCGACCTCGTCGGCGTGGCCGGTCAGGTTGCGCGTCCGGTAGAGGTAGATGATCGGGGCGTCCTCCTGGACCTGGGTGACGACCTGCCCGTACAGGTCGGCGCGCTCGGCCGGGTCGATCACGGTGGCCGCCTCGGTGAGCAGGTCGTCGACCTCGGGGTTGCTGTACCCGGAGTAGTTGTTGCCGGCGCCCGTGGACAGGAAGTTGTACATGTTGCCGTGCGGGTCCACGCGGCCCGACCAGCCGAGCTGCAGCAGGTCGAAGTCGCCCTGCTCCTGGACCTCCAGCAGCGAGGAGTACTCGACGGGCACGATCGTCAGCTCGAAGCCGCCGTCGGCCACCGACGCCTGGACGGCCTGCGCGAGGCGCAGGGTGTCGGGGGTGTTGGTCACCTTCATCTCGATCTCGTACGGCACCTCCACGCCCGCCTCCTCCAGGAGCGCCCTGGCGCCCTCGGGGTCGTGCTCCGGGCAGGCCTCGCTCGCGTCGGTGCTGAACGGCGACGCGGGGGAGATGGGGGAGCAGGCCGGGTCGAACCGGTCGTTGAAGACCGACTTCACGAGCTGCTCGCGGTCCACCGCCATCGACAGCGCCTGGCGCACGCGCGGGTCCGTGGCGATCGGCGTGTCGATCTGGCCGGGCGGGTTGCCGACGCCGTCGGTGTTGCCCACGTTGACCGTCATCGCCTGGTAGCCCAGCGAGCCGACCTCCAGGAGCCCGACGTTCTCGTCGTTCTCCAGCTCGCCGAGGTCCTGGGTCGAGATCGTGTCGGCCACCTGCACGTCGCCGGAGCGCAGGTTCGCGGCGCGGATGCTCGCGTCCGTGATGATGCGGTAGGTGATCGAGTCCAGGTGCACGTTCTCGGCGTCGTAGTACAGGGGGTCGCGCTCGACGGTGATGGACGTCTGGGGCACGCGCTCGACGAACTTGAAGGCGCCCACGCACACGGGGTGCTCGCCGAAGTCGTCGCCGGCCTTCTCCAGCTCCGTGGGCGACATGATCATGCCGGCCCGGTCGGCCAGGACCGCGGTGAGCGGGGCGAACGGCGTCTCGTAGTCGATCTCGACGGTGTGCTCGTCCACGGCCGTCACCTCGGTGATCGGGCCGAGCTCGCTGCGCCGGGACGAGTCCTCCTTGGTGAGGTGGCGCTCGATCGAGGTCTTGACGGCGTCGGCGTCGAAGGGGGTGCCGTCGGCGAACTGCACGCCCTCCTTGAGCGGGAACGTGACCGTGAGACCGTCCTGCGAGACCTCGGGGAGCTCCGTGGCCAGCATCGGGACGATCTCGCCCGCCTCGTCGATGTCGTAGAGCTTCTCGCACATCGTCTCCATGACGTAGCGCGTGTAGAGCGACGAGGAGGTCGTGGGGTCGAGCACGTCGGGCTCGGCGGACAGCGCCATGACGAGGTCGCCGCCCTCGGTGATCGTGCGGCCCTCCAGGGAGGTGCCGGTGACGTCGGTCGTCTCCTGGGCGGGTCCGGTGCTGGTCTGCACCTCCTGGCACCCGGACAGGACGAGGGCCGCGGCCAGGAGACCGGCGGCGGGGGCGAGCGGGCCGCGCAGCCGCGGCGGAGGAGTGCGCACTGGGAGAATCCAATCCGGGTCTGACAGGGACGATTGCATACAATCACTCGCTGATCCAACTGTGTGTATGCAATGTGTTGCAGTCCTGTTAAACCTCGGTGACACGGTCCACGCCCTCGTGACGCGGCCGGGCGCAGGCTTTCCGGCGGGTGAATCCTCTGGGTAGAGTCACGCCATGGAAAAGGACAATGAGGTCACTTTGCGCCAAGGCGGCACGGAGGCGACGGCTCAGGCCGGGTACGAGGGTGCGGTCGAGAAGCCTCGCTGGCGGATCATCGGTCCCGGCCTCGTCGTGGCGGCGACCGGCATCGGCGCCGGTGACCTCGTCGCCACCATGGTCGCCGGCAGCAACTACGGGTACGCGCTGCTGTGGGCGGTGATCCTCGGCGTCGTCGTGAAGATCGCGCTGGTCGAGGGTGCGGGCCGCTGGACGCTCGCGACGGGGCGCACCATCTTCGACGGCTGGAAGTCGCTCGGCCTGTGGGCCGTCGTCTACTTCGGCGTCTACGTGGTGGTGTGGGGCTTCAGCTACGGCGCGGCGGCGATGTCCGGCGTGGGCCTGGCGCTGAACGGGCTGTTCCCCGGGGTCGAGGTGCGGTACTGGGCCATGCTGGCCGGCGTGGCCGGCCTGCTGCTGGTCTGGTTCGGCAAGTACAAGCCGTTCGAGAACGTCATGGCGGTCCTCATCGGCGTCATGTTCGTGACCGTCGTGGGCTCGGCGGTGCTGACCACGCCCAACCTGGGTGAGATCGCGGCCGGCCTCGTGCCGATCATCCCGGAGGGTGCCGTGCTGAACACGCTCGGCCTCGCGGGCGGCGTCGGCGGCACGATCACCCTGGCCGCCTACGGCTACTGGCTCACCGAGAAGGGCTGGGACACGCCACGGTGGATGCGCGTGATGCGCCTCGACAACGCCTGGGCGTACGTGATGTCCGGCGTCTTCGTGATCTCCATGCTGATCGTGGGCTCGGAGCTGCTGTACTCGGCCGGCCTGGCCGTGGCCGACGGCGAGCAGGGGCTGGTCGACGTCGCGGACGTGCTGGCCCAGCGGTACGGCGCGTTCATGGCGCCGCTGTTCCTGGTGGGCTTCTTCGCGGCGACGTTCTCGTCGGTGATCGGGGTCTGGCACGGCGTGTCGCTCATGTTCGCCGACTTCGTGGCCACCATGCGCAACCTGCCCGCCGACGACCGCCGCCGGGGCGCGGGCGGCACCTACTACCGCTGGTACATCCTGTGGCTCACGTTCCCGCCGATGCTGCTGCTGTTCCTGGACAAGCCGATCCTGCTCGTCGTGCTCTACGGCGCGCTCGGCTCCCTGTTCATGCCGTTCCTGGCGCTGACGCTCCTGTTCCTCATGAACTCGAAGGCCGTGCCGGCGCAGTGGCGCAACCGCTGGTGGGTCAACGTGATCCTGGTGCTGGTGGCGGCGATGTTCCTGGTCCTGGGCGGGAACGAGCTGATCAAGGCGGTGGCGCCGCTGTTCGGGGGCTGATCTCCGTCAGGCGGTGCCGCGCAGGCCGAGGAAGCCGGCGACCTCCCGGGCCACAGCGCCGGGCGTCTCGTAGTGCGTCAGGTGGCCGACGCCGGGAACGAGTACCTGGCGCGCGTCACGGAACAGGGCGAGCAGCTCCCGCTGGTCGCGCACCGGCGCCAGGTCGTCCCGGGAGCCGCCGACGAGCAGGGTGGGCACGTCGATGTCCGCCGCCCACTCGCGGACGCTGCCGGTGATCGAGGCGCGGAACGACTCCAGGAGCGAGCGCCGGGTCGCGAACCCGGCGAAGTACCGTCCGTGCTCCTCGTGGATCCAGCGGCGCAGCGCGCGGTCCGGCGTCCGGACCATGGCGACGCTCGCGACCCGGGTGAGCGCGGCGTGCCGCAGGAGTGCGGTACCGGTCGGTTCGGGCAGGGCCCCGGCCAGGTCGTGCAGGACAGCGGTCGCCCCCGTGCTCACCCGGCCTCGGCCCGACAGGGGCGGCCGGGGGATCGGGTTGATCAGGACGAGCTCTCGCGCCAGGTGTCCGGCGTCCGGTGCGTCATCGGCCACGGCCGCGCCGGACATCGCTGCGGCCGCGACGACCGAGCCGAACGAGTGGCCCAGCAGCACCGACGTCCCGTCGCGAGCCACCTCCCGGAGCAGCTCGCGCGCCCAGGCGGCATAGGCGGGCACGTCGTGCCGTCCCGGCAGCGCGGGCGACGCGCCGAACCCGGGCAGGTCGGGCACCGTGACCCGGAGGCCCGGGCGCTGCCGGAGCAGGTGCGCCACGATCGGCTCGAGCCCGTGGTGGTCCCCGCGGAACCCGTGCAGCGCCACCATGTGGTCGGTGGCGTCGTCGGGCCCGTACTGCCACACGTGCGTCGTGCCGCCGCGCAGCGCGAGCTGCGAGCGCGCCACGGGGGTCGCGGCGATCAGCGCCGCGTACGGGGAGGGGAGCGGTCGGCGTGCCATTCCCGAGAGCCTAGCCACCCGTGACGCCCCAGATCACGGGGATGACCGAGGCATTCACGAAAGCCGGGACGACCCGGGGGTGAACCCGACGAAAAGGTCGGGGGTGAACCCCAGATGAATAGGGGGAGACCCCTATGGTTGGCGAGTGCCGGGCCGGTCAAGATGGAGCCCATGACGATCCTCGCCATCGGCCTCACGCTCGTCGGAGCGGTGTGCTTCGCGGTCGCCTCGGTGCTCCAGCACCACGCCGTGACGACCACCGAGCACCCCGACGTGCTGGACGGGACCCGCGGGGCGACGCGTCCCGGCGAGCTCGCGGGGCGGAACCTCAGCACCCGGCACCTCCTGGCGATCGTCCGGCGACGGCGCTGGCTCCAGGGCGCGGGGCTCGCCGGCATCGGGTCGCTCGTCAACGGCTTCGCCCTCCTGCTGGCTCCGCTGCGCGTGGTGCAGCCGGTCGGCGTCCTCGCCGTCCCTCTGGCCGTGCTGCTCTCGGCCGCACGAGCCCGCCGCAGGCCCTCGCGCGGTGTCCTGCTCGGCGCCGCACTGACCGTCGGGGGCGTGGTCGTCTTCGTCGTGGCGTCGGCGGGCTCGGCCACCACGCACACCCCGACCGCTGCGGCGACCCTCGTGGCCGGCCTCGTCGTCATGGGGCTCGTCGCCGTCCTCGCCGTCGCCGGGCTGTCCCGCAGCGGCCAGGGGCCTCTGCGCTGCCTCGCGCTCGCCAGCGCCGTCGCCGTCGCCTACGGCCTCCTCTCCGCGCTCGTCCGGGTCGCGGCGCAGGCCGCTGCCGACACCGGGATCTTGTCGCCGCTCGTGCTGGGGTGCGCCGCCGGCGCCCTCGTCGCGTTCGCTGTCGGTGCGTGGCTCGTACAGCACGCCTACCACGCCGGTGCGCCGGAGATCGTCATCGCCTGCCTGACCGTCGTCGACCCGATCGTCGCCGTCCTGCTGGGTGCCGTCCTGCTCGGCGAGGGATCGTCGACCCCGGTCACGGCTTGGGTCATCCTCGGCGCTGCGGCCCTCACCGCGACGGTCGGAGTCCTTACCCTTGCCCACCATCACCCGGATGCGGTGGCCGCCCGCGCCGAGCGCGAGGACACCCTCGCCGTCGGAGCCTGAGCCGCCCAGAGCCTGACCCTGAACGCCTGAACGCGCATCGTCCAGACCAGCCCCACCCGGGGCGGAATCATGGGAGTCCCTACAGTGAACATGCTCCGGATCCTCGTCGCCGCCGACACGTTCGCCCCCGACGTCAACGGCGCCGCACGCTTCGCGGACCGGCTCTCCGCCGGGCTGGCGGGCCGCGGCCACGAGGTGCACGTCGTCGCCCCCTCGCCCACGGGCGGCGCGGGCGTCGAGATGCGCGACGGCGTCGTCGTCCATCGCCTCGCCTCGCGGCGCATGCCCGGGCTCGACGCGATGCGGGTGTGCCTCCCCTGGGAGGTGTCCTCCGAGGTGAAGAAGGTCTTCGGGGACGTGCGCCCGGACGTCGTGCACACCAACGGGCACATGCTGCTCGGCCGTGCCGTCGTGCAGCAGGCGCTGCGCGAGGAGGTGCCGCTCGTCGCGACGAACCACCTCATGCCCGAGAACATCGTGGGCTACCTGCCGCTGTTCGGGCCGCTCCGTTCCGTCTTCGCCGAGTGGATGTACCGCGACCTCGGCCGCGTCTACTCGCGCGCCGACGCCGTCACCGCGCCCACCGCCCGCGCCGTCGAGCTGATCAACCGCCGCGCAGGACTGACCGCGGCCTTCCCCGTCTCCAACGGGATCGACGCGGAGTCCTACGACCAGGCCCGCGCCGCGGTGGCCGCACGCCGGAGCACGCCCGGCGGACCCGACACGCTGTACGAGCCGACCGTGCTGTTCGTCGGCCGCCTGGACCAGGAGAAGCGGGTCGACGAGCTGATCCGGGCGTTCGCCCGCATCGCCCCGGACGTGCCCGGCCGCCTGGAGATCGTGGGCGACGGCGCGTGCCGTGCCACCTGGGAGGCGCTCGCGGACCGGCTCGGCGTGGCGCACCGGGTACGGTTCCTCGGCCGGGTGTCCGACGACGACCTGATGTCCGCCTACGCCACCGCCGACGTGTTCTGCATGCCCGGCGTCTCCGAGCTGCAGAGCATCGTCACCATGGAGGCGATGGCCGTGGGGCTGCCCGTGGTCGCGGCCGACGCGATGGCGCTGCCGCACCTGGTCCGGCCCGGCACCAACGGCGAGCTGTTCACGCCGGGTGACGTGGCCGGCCTGGCCGGCCACCTGAGGACGCTGATGACCGACGTGACGCTCCGCGAGCGGTACGGCACCGCCGGCCGCGAGCTTATCGAGGCGCACGCGATGGGCGCCACCCTCGGGATCTTCGAGGCGCTCTACGAGAAGGTGATGAGCGGGACGCCGGTGGCCGCATGACCGTCGGCCCCCGGCGCGTCGCCGTGGTCTGCGACTACGCCCTGGACTACCTCGGCGGCGCGCAGACCGCCCTCGTCGAGCAGGTCGCGGCGCTCACGGAGTACGGAGCCGAGGTGGTGGTCGTCGCACCCTCGTCGGCCTCCGCCGCGGTGCGCGCCGGACTGGGCGAGGGCGTGACCTACGAGCGGGTGCCCGCACGCTGGGTGCTGCCTGGTCTGGCGCTGCCCGTGGTGCCGAACTCGGCGAGCCTGCGCCGCCGGCTGGCGGCCGTGCTCACCGAGCGCCGGATCGAGGTGGTCCAGCTCCACTCCGAGTTCGGCGTGGCCGCCGCCGCGGCCGCCGTGGCGGCCGATCTGGGGCTGCCGGTGGTGCACACCGTGCACACGTTCTTCTGGCAGACGGACCTGCGGCCCCAGCGGATGGTCGCCGCGCTCGTGCGCGCGTTCCACCGCGGCATCACCGGACTGCGCCCGACCCGAGTACACCTGGCGGACCGGCCGGGCGACAGCGCGCTGCGCAACATGACCCTTGGCGTGGCCCGGCAGGCCGACCTGGTCGTCTCGCCCTCCGCCCACCAGGCGGCGCGCCTGCGGGCCGCCGGGCTGGAGCACGTGGCCGTGGTGCCGAACACCGTCACGCCGCCGGGCCCGGCGGCACAGCCGCTGGAGCAGGTCGACGGTCCGCTGCGCGTGGTCTGGATCGGCCGCTGCGAACCGGAGAAGCGGGTCCTGCCCTTCGTCCGGGCGCTCACCGCCGCGCAGCGCCGGCTGGGTCCGGGCCGGCTGCACGGCGTGGTCGTGGGCGACGGGAGCCAGCTCGCCGCGGCACGCCAGGCCGCGGGCGACGCCGAGATCGAGTTCCTGGGCCGGCAGGAGCGTGACCGGATTCCGGGGCTGCTCGCCGGGGCGCACCTGGCGGCCCTGACCTCGTACGGGTTCGACAACCAGCCGATGACGATCGTCGAGGCTGTCACCGCGGGACGCGGGGTGCTGTACTGCGACCCCGCGCTCAGCGAGGGGCTGGCCGGACCGGGTATCCAGGTGCCGGTGGACGAGGAGGGGATGAGCGCGGCCCTGGTGGACCTCGCCCGGCGGCCCGACCTGGTCGTGGCCGCCTCGGGAGCCACCGAACGCGCGCGGGCCGAGTTCGCCCCGGCGACGCACGCCCGGCGGATGCTGGAGCTGTACACCGACGTGACCGTCCGGACCCGCGCGGCAACGGACGTTCCGGTAGGGTGATTTTTGACCGTTACCGTTCCGTGATCTAAGGTCGGCGGCGATGACCCGCCCAGACATTTCACCCAGCCTGCCCGACGCGACCGCGGGCACGGGTGGCCCGGGCCGGAAGAGCTCCGGGCGGCTCGTGGCCATGGACGGCCTGCGCTTCGCCGCCGCGGCGGCGGTGCTGCTCTACCACTTCACGGCCACCTCGACCGTGACCAGCTACTGGGGTGCCGACCCGGTCCACGCCTTCCCGCTGCTCAACGAGGTCACCCGGTACGGCTGGCTGGGCGTCGAGCTGTTCTTCATGATCTCCGGGTTCGTCATCCTGCTCAGCGCGGACGGCCGCGGCGTCGCCGGGTTCGTGGCCTCGCGCGTGGGCCGCCTGTTCCCGGCCTACTGGGCGTGCATCGTGCTGACCGCGGGGCTGCAGCAGTTCTGGTCCGGAGGGCGGCAGACCACGCTGGTGGAGACCCTGGTCAACCTGACGATGGTGCAGGACCTGTTCGAGGTGACGGGCGTGCAGGTGGTCTTCTGGACCCTGCTCGTGGAGCTCAAGTTCTACCTGCTGGTGCTGGTGGTGCTCGCGTTCGGCCCGCTCACGCGCAACCGGGTGCTGGCCTTCGCGGCGCTCTGGCCGCTCGCGGGCTGGGCCGCGCAGGAGGCGGGCGCACGCTGGCTCGCGGAGTGGCTCGTGCCGGACTACGCGCCCTACTTCGCCGTCGGCATGCTGCTGTTCCTCGCCTACCGTGACGGGTTCGACGTGGTCACCAGCGTGCTGCTCGCCGGCGGGCTGGTGCTGTGCGTGCTGCGCGTGCTGGACGCCGCCGGACGTGCCTCCGACCTCCAGGGCGTACCGGTCAGCCCTGTCGTCACGGTGCTGGTGCTCCTGGCGAGCGTGGCCGCCGTCTGGGCCACGACGCTGCGGGGCCGCACGGCACCGCCCCGGCGGGTGACGGCGGTGCTCGGCACGGTCGGCGCGCTCACCTACCCCGTGTACCTGGTGCACACGCAGTTCGGGTACGCGGTGATCGACGTGCTGGCGCACGAGACCACGCGGACCGTCGCGCTGTTCGCGGCCGGGGCCCTGAGCCTGGTCCTGGCGGTCGCCATCCACTACGGCGTCGAGCGCCCGACGTCGGCCCGGCTGCGCCGGGCGGTCCAGTCCGGTCTGGTGCGCGCCGGTGACGCCCTGCGCCCCCGCGGCCGGGTCCCGGTACCACGGGCCTGATCCGGACGGTCGGCCGGGCAGACGGTCGGGCGGACGGTCGGGCGGGGAGTCGTCGGGACGGGGATCAGCGCGGCGGGTCCGCCACCGCGAACGGGAGCCGGTGCAGCAGCTCGGCCTGCTCCTCGGCCCGGCGGCGCTCCCGCTGGCCGGCGGCGAGCTCTCGTTCCCGGCGCTCGGCGAGCACGGCGTGCAGGAAGGCCTCCGGGTGCGTCCCGGGCGGCGGCCCGGGGGCGACGTACGGCTCCACCCGGCCGGCGAGGTCGTCGGCCAGCCGCGCCCGGGACTCGGGCGCGAGACGCGCCGCGCGCCCCAGGAGCTGGCGGGCGGCCAGCGCCAGCCCGTCCGGCAGCCGGCGCATGTCGGCGGTGTGCGCCCACGCGGCCAGCGACTGCGGCATCACCACGGGGGCCGACGGCGGCTTGCCGCCCCGCACCCGCACCGCGTAGGTGCCGGCGGCGAGGTCGCCGAGCCGCTTGCCCTTGGCGTTGGACAGGGAGACGATCGCGGCGATGCCGCCGAACGTCATCCACAGCTCGAACACGCCGATCAGCGCGCGGACCAGCGCGTGCCGGAACCGCACCGGGCCGCCGTCGTCGCGCACCACGCGGATGCCGCACGCGAGCTTGCCGACCGACCGGCCGCGCGTCAGCGTCTCGACGGTCACCGGCACGCCCACCACGATCACGGCGCTGGCCACCGAGTAGACGATGAGCGCCACGTCCTGGCTCGCCGTCGCGGTCTCCAGGAACCAGATGCCACCGACGACCAGCAGGACGAAGACGACGACGCCGATGACGAGGAAGTCGAGCATGGCGCCCATGGCGCGCGTGATGAACGACGCCGGGCGCGCGTCCAGCACCACGCCCTCGCCGATGACGATGCCGTCCTGCACGGGTCCTCCGGTCGGGGTGCGATGGGTCGTGACTCCTGTGCGGCAGACTACCGTCGTGGACATCGACGCCTTCACCGCCGTGCACGCTGCCGAGTGGGACCGGCTCAAGGAGCTCTCCGGCCGGCGCCGTCTGGACGGCGCCGAGTCCGACGAGCTGGTGCGCCTGTACCAGTCGGTGGCCACGCACCTGTCGACCGTCCGGTCCACCGCGCCCGACCCGGCGCTGGTCACCCGCCTGTCCGACGTGCTGAACCGCGCCCGCACGCGGATCGCCGGTGCGCACGAACCCGCCTGGCGCGAGGTGGTGCGCTTCGCGGTGGTGTCGCTGCCCGCCGCGTTCTACCGGATCCGGTGGTGGTCGCACGCGGTGACGGCGGCCTGCCTGCTCGTGGGCGTCGTCGCCGGGGTCTACGTCGCCACCACCCCGGCCGCCCTCGACGCCATGATGACGCCGGCCCAGCAGGAGCAGTACGTCAACGACGCGTTCGCGTCCTACTACGACCCCGGCATCGAGTTCGCCGGTGTGGTGTGGACGAACAACGCGCGCATCGCCGCGCTGGCCGTGGCGGGCGGTATCACCGGCTTCTTCACGCTGCTCGTGCTCTGGCAGAACGCGGTGCAGGTGGGCGCCACCGGCGGCATGATGGCGGCCCACGACGAGCTGGACCTGTTCCTCACGCTCATCGCCCCGCACGGGCTGCTGGAGCTCACCTGCATCTTCGTCGCGGGCGCGGCCGGCCTGCGGCTCTTCTGGACGCTGATCGACCCCGGCCACCGCAGGCGCACCGTCGCCCTCGCCGCCGAGGGACGCGCCCTGATCACCACGGTCATCGGGCTCGCCGTCGCACTCGGCGTGTCGGGCCTCGTCGAGGGCTTCGTCACCGGCTCGGAGCTGTACTGGTGGCTCAAGATCGTGATCGGCGCGATCGTGCTCGCCGCCTTCTGGGCCTACGTGTACGTGCTGGGCGGCCGCGCCGTGCGGGCCGGCGCCACCGGTGACCTCGCGGAGCACGAGTCCGGGGCCACCGTGGTCACGGCTGGGTGACGACCCCGGCGTCCGTGCCGGTCGCACGGCCCGCTGTCAGTTGCGCGTACTAGGGTTGCGGCGCAGGAACGACTCGAGACGACATCCGGAGCAGGCCCCATGACGACGCCCGAGAGCGCACCCGACCAGCCGGCGCAGCCCACGCCGCCGCAGCCCGGTGGGTCCCAGCCCACGGGCTGGGGCGAGCCGCCGCGGTACGGGCAGTACGCGCCCGGGTACGACCCGGCCGCCCCGCAGACGCCTGCCGCGCCCCAGTACGGCACCCCGCAGTACGGCACCGCGCCGGGCACGCCCGCGGCCGGGCAGTACGGCCAGAGCCAGTACGGGCAGTACTCCCCGCCCACCGCCCAGGTTCCCGGCTACCGGCCCCCGGCCGACAAGCCCGGCATCGTCCCGCTGCGCCCCCTCAGCCTCGGGGAGCTGTACGACGGCGCGTTCGGCGCCGTCCGGCACAACCCCGCCGTCACCCTCGGCCTGACGGCGATCGTCGTGGTCGTGGCCGTCGCGATCGGCACCCTGCTCAGCATCCCGCTCACCACGTGGTTCACCGACCTGTTCGGCGGGCTGTTCGCCGAGGTCGAGAGCGACCCGACCATGCAGGACTTCGGGTTCACCCAGGACGTCCTCGGCGTGACCTACGGCTCGATGCTCGGCACCGGCCTGCTGCTCCTGCTCGCCACCCCGCTCGCCATGGGCGTCATGGCGGTCTCGGTGAGCGAGTCGGTGATCGGACGCAAGATCACCGTGTCCGAGGCCTGGCGACGCGTCGGCAAGCGTGCCTGGTACCTCATCGGGTTCTCGCTCCTGAGCCTGCTCGCCTGGCTCGTGGCCTACGCCCTGCTCGTGGCCGTGGTCGCCGGGCTGTTCGCGGTCGACGTCACGCTCGGCGTGATCGGCATCTTCCTGGCGCTCGCGGCCGCGGTGGTGGGCGGCGTCTGGCTGTTCACCCGCGTCCTGCTCGCCGCGCCCGCCCTCGCGGTCGAGGGCGGCGGCTTCTGGGCGACGGTGGCACGGGCCTGGCGCCTCACCCGCGGCACGTTCTGGCGGGTGCTGGGCATCTACCTGCTGACCTCGATCATCCTCAGCGTCATCGGCCAGATCGTGTCCATCCCGGTGAGCCTGCTGATGAGCGTGTTCATGGTGCAGTCCAACGACGTCGGCCTCGCCGTCAGCTACGGCATCACCTACGTGGTCAGCGGCGGCATGAGCGTGCTGTTCCTCGGCGGTGTGACCGCCCTGCTCTACATCGACACCCGGATGCGACGCGAGGGGCTGGACGTGCAGCTGCAGGCCGCGGCGGCCGTGGCGGACAAGTGACATGAGGGCCGACCTGCCCGTCGTCCCCGACCGGGACACCGCTCGCGAGCTGCTCGGCAGCGAGCTCCAGAAGCCCGAGTACGCCGAGCGCGAGTCCCTGCTCGTGCGCGCGATCAACTGGGTCATCGAGCGCCTGGACGAGATCGACTGGCCGGACGCGTCGATGTCCGGGGCGCAGCTCGGGATCGTGGTCGTGGTGGTCGTGGCGGTCATCGTGCTGATCGCCTGGCTGGTGGCCGGCCCGGTGCGGCTCGGGCGCGAGCGCACGCGGTCGGCGCAGGTGCTCGGTGCCGAGGACACGCGCACGGCGGCCCAGCTGCGCGCGTCGGCCGACGCCGCGGCGGCGGCGGGCGACTGGCGCACCGCGGTCGTGGAGCGCTTCCGCGCCGTCGTGCGCTCCCTGGAGGAACGGGTGGTCATCGAGCCACGACCGGGCCGCACGGCCCAGGAGGCCGCCGCCGACGCGGGCGCGCGGCTGGCCGCCCAGGCCGACCGCCTGCGCGCGGGCGCCGACGTGTTCGACGGCGTCGAGTACGGCGACCGGGTCGCCACGGCCGACGACGACGCGGCGCTGCGCGCCCTGGACGCCGAGGTCACCGCGGCCCGGCCGGAGGTCCCCGCATGACCCTGCCCGCCCCCGCGCCCCCGACACCACCCGCGGTGCCCGCCGTGCAGACCGGCCCCGCCGACGAGCCGCCCGTGGTCGTCGGTGACGACACCACCGGCCGGTCACGGGCCGCCCGCAGGTGGCGTCGCGCGCGCTGGCCGCTCACGGTGCTCGTGGCCGTCGCCCTCCTGGTCGGGTTCCTCGCCGTGGTGCGCCCGGCGACGTCCGCCGCCCCGTACGCCCCGGACAACCCGGAGCAGGGCGGCGCCATGGCGGTCGCCGAGGTGCTGCGGGACCAGGGGGTGCGCGTGACGCACGTGACCACCGTGGCGGAGGCCTCCGCGGCCGCCGGCCCGGACAGCACGCTCCTGATCACCCCCAACCCGTCCTTCTTCGCCGAGGACCAGATCTCGGCGCTGAACCGGACGGGCGCCGACCTCGTGGTGCTGCAGCCGGACTACAGCATGCTCGCGGGCCTGACCCGGGGCTCGGTCGACTCGACGTACGGCGAGTCGACCGGTCCGGTCGACCCGGAGTGCGCCGACCCGGCCGCGCGTGCGGCGGGCCCGCTCCGGCTCCGGCCGGGCCTGTACGACAGCTCCGACGGCTCCGGCACCGTACGCCCCGTGCTGTGCTGGCCCGACGGCGTGGGCGCGTTCGCCTACGCCCGTCTGGACTACCCCGACCGGTCGGTCACCGTGGTCAGCGACCCGACGGTGATCCGTAACGACGCGGTGCTCCAGGACGGCAACGCGGCCCTCGCGCTGTGGATGCTCGGCGGGCACGAGGACCTGGTGTGGCTGGTGCCCGACCCGATGGACGTCAGCACCGTCGGCGACGAGCCCACGCCGGCCGAGCGCGGGCAGGTCGACGCGCTCATGCCGCCGGGCTCGGCGCCCGTCGCCCTCGTCGTGGTGCTCGCGGCCGTGCTGCTCACGCTGTGGCGTGCCCGCCGCCTGGGCCCCCTGGTCGTCGAGGACCTCCCGGTCCTGGTCCGGTCCGCCGAGGCCACGCGCGGCCGGGCCCGCCTGTACCGCGCCGCGCGCGCCCGCGGGCATGCCGCCGCCGGGCTGCGCGCCTCCGCGGCCGACCGGATCGCGTCCCGGCTGGGCCTGGCCCGCTCGTCCGACGCCAACACCGTGGTCGATGCCGTCGTGGCCGCGACCGACCGCCCGTCGCAGCAGGTGGCAGACCTGCTCTACGGTCCACCCCCCGCTGACGACGCCGCGCTCGCCGAGCTCGCGCGCCGACTCGACACCCTGGAGAGCGAGGTCCACCGCCCGTGACCGAACCAGACTTCCCCCAGCAGCCAGCCCTCGACACCGCGCAGCCGCGGGAGACGACCGCCCCGCCCGCCCCGTCGCAGGAGCTCCGCTCCGCCCTGGCGGCCGTCCGCACGGAGGTGGGCAAGGCCGTCGTCGGGCAGGACGCCGCAGTGACCAGCCTGCTCATCGCCCTGCTCTGCCAGGGGCACGTGCTCCTGGAGGGTGTGCCGGGCGTGGCCAAGACGCTCCTGGTGCGCACCCTGGCGGCCGCGCTCCGGCTCGACACCAAGCGCGTGCAGTTCACGCCGGACCTCATGCCGGGCGACGTGACGGGTTCGCTCGTGTACGACGCGCGGACCGCCGAGTTCTCCTTCCGCGAGGGCCCCGTCTTCACCAACCTGGTGCTGGCGGACGAGATCAACCGCACACCTCCCAAGACCCAGGCGTCGCTGCTGGAGGCGATGGAGGAGCGGCAGGTCTCGGTGGACGGCACGCCGCGCCCGCTGCCCGACCCGTTCCTGGTGATCGCCACCCAGAACCCCGTCGAGTACGAGGGCACCTACGCCCTGCCCGAGGCGCAGCTCGACCGGTTCCTGCTCAAGCTCGTGCTGCCGCTGCCCGAGCGGGACCAGGAGGTGGAGGTGCTGGCGCGGCACGCCGCCGGCTTCGACCCCCACGACCTGGCCGCGGCCGGCGTGACGCCGGTGGCCGACGCCGGCATCCTGGCGCGGGCCCGCGCCGAGGTGTCCCAGGTGCAGGTGTCGCGCGAGGTGCTCGGGTACGCGGTGGACGTGTGCCGGGCGACCCGGTTCTCGCCGTCGCTGTCGCTCGGCGTCTCGCCGCGTGGCGCGACGGCCCTGCTGCGCACCGCGCGGGCGTGGGCCTGGCTGTCGGGGCGCTCCTTCGTGACGCCGGACGACATCAAGGCCCTGGCGCACCCGACGCTGCGGCACCGCGTGCAGCTGCGCGCCGAGGCCGAGCTGGAGGGCGTCACCGCCGAGGGCGTGCTGGACACGGTGCTGGCCTCCGTGCCCGTGCCGCGCTGAGGCGGCCCGTATGGTCGTGACGTGGCGGGCCGCCGCCCTGATGGGGCTCGGCGTGATCCCCGTGCTCCTGCTCCCGGCGAACGGGACG
The DNA here is from genome assembly GCF_044547525.1 of Promicromonospora sp. NPDC052451. Classification (NCBI taxonomy): domain Bacteria; kingdom Bacillati; phylum Actinomycetota; class Actinomycetes; order Micrococcales; family Promicromonosporaceae; genus Promicromonospora; species Promicromonospora sp. NPDC052451. Next base: position 156,123 of record NZ_JBIUAP010000012.1, on the reverse strand, counting down.
GTGCTGGTGTGGGCGACGGTGGTGGTCCTGGCCTGCCTCGCGGACGTCGTGCTGGCGGCGTCGCCGCGGCGCGTCGCGGTGCAGCGCCGGGTACCCGGCTCGGTGCGCCTGCGCTCCGAGGCCGTCAGCGAGCTCGTGGTCCGCAATGTCTCCGGCCGGCGGCTGCGCGCCGTCGTCCGGGACGCGTGGGGGCCGTCGGCGGGCGCGGGCCCGGGCCGGGGGACCGGCGAGCGGGTGCGGCCGGCGTCGGGCGGCTCCGGCCGGCACCACGTCGACCTGCCCGACGGCGAGGCCGCGCGCCTGCCCACCACGCTCGTGCCGACGCGGCGCGGCGACCGGGCAGCCGGCGGCGTGACGATCCGCAGCCTGGGTCCGCTGGGCCTGGCCGGCCGTCAGGTGACCCTGCCGGTACCGGGCCGCCTGCGCGTGCTGCCGGAGTTCGCCAGCCGCAAGCACCTGCCCTCCCGCCTGGCGCGGCTGCGGGAGATGGACGGCCGCGCCGCGGTGCAGATCCGTGGCGAGGGCACGGAGTTCGACTCGCTGCGCGAGTACGTGGTGGGCGACGACGTCCGCTCGATCGACTGGCGTGCCACCGCGCGGCGGCGCGAGGTCGTGGTGCGCACCTGGCGCCCCGAGCGGGACCGGCGCGTGCTGATCGTGCTGGACACGGGGCGCACGTCCGCCGCCCGGGTGGGCGCCGCGGACTCCACCGGGGCCCCGCGCCTGGACGCCAGCATCGAGGCGGCCCTGCTGCTCGCGGCGCTGGCGGGGCACGCGGGCGACCGGGTCGAGCTCGTCGCGTTCGACCGCACCGTGCGCTCGCGCGTGGCAGGGGCGGCCGGGCCGCGGCTCATGCCCGCGATGGCCGAGTCGCTGGCCACGGTGGAGCCCGCGCTCCTGGAGACGGACTGGCCCGGCGTGGTCACCCAGGTGCGGACCCGCATGACACAGCGTGCGCTCGTGGTGCTGCTGACCACCCTGGACCCCGCGGCCGTCGAGAACGGCCTCCTGCCCGTGGTGGACCAGCTCGCCCGTGACCACACCGTCGTCGTCGCCTCCGTGGCGGACGAGGAGGTGGCACGGCTGCGTGCCGGCCGCGAGACCGTGGCCGAGGTCTACGACGCCGCGGCCGCGGCTCGCGGTGACCTGGAGCGGACCGCGGTGACCACGATGCTGCGCCGCTACGGCGCGGACGTGGTGGAGGCGCTGCCCGACGACCTGGCACCGCGCCTGGCCGACGAGTACCTGGCCCTGAAGGCGGCGGGCAGACTCTAGCCCGCTAGACGCCCAAGTGGCGGAGCACCGCCAGGACACGGCGGTGGTCCGCGGCGTCCTGCGGCAGGTCGAGCTTGGTGAAGATGGCTGCCACGTTCTTCTCCACCGCCCCGTAGGACAGGTGGAGCAGGTCCGCGATCGCCCCGTTCGACCGGCCCTGCGCCATCAGCCCCAGCACCTCGCGCTCGCGGGCCGACAGGCGGTCCAGCCCGTCGTCCTGCCGGGCGGAGCCCATGAGCTGGGAGACCACCTCGGGGTCGAGCACCGTCGCGCCGCGGGCCACCCGGCCGAGCGCGTCGACGAAGTCGCGCACGTCGGCCACCCGGTCCTTGAGCAGGTAGCCGACGCCGCGCGCGTCGCCGGCCAGCAGCCGGCTCGCGTACCGGGTCTCCACGTACTGCGAGAAGAGCAGGACGGGCAGGTCCGGGTGCCGGCCGCGCAGGCCGAGCACCGCCCGCAGCCCTTCGTCGGTGAAGCTCGGCGGCATGCGGATGTCCGCCACGACGACGTCGGGCAGGGACCCCTCGCGGGCGAGCCGGGCGATCTCGCCCTCCAGCGCCGCACCGTCGCCGACCGCGGTCACGGCGTGGCCGCGGCGCGTCAGGAGGGCGGCGAGGCCGTCGCGGAGGATCGCCGAGTCCTCGGCCAGCACCACCCGCAGGCCCGGCGACGGGTCGTCCGGCCTGGTCATGCGGGTTCCGACGGGCTGGTGGCGCTCGGCAGGGTCACGGTCACCACCGTAGGCCCGCCGACCGGGCTGGACAGGTCGAACGTGCCGTCCACCGAGCGCACCCGCTCGGCCAGGCCGGCCAGGCCGGAGCGCAGGCCCGAACCGTCGGGCGGCACCACGCGCGCGCCGCCGCGCCCGTCGTCGCGCACCCGGATGCGCACCATGCCGCCGACGGACTCGACCAGCACGTACACCCCGGCGGCCCGGGCGTGCTTGGCGGCGTTGGTGACGAGCTCGGCGACGCTGAAGTAGGCGATCGACTCCACGGCCGGCGCCAGGCGGCCGTGGGCCTCGACGCCGGCGTCGACGTCGACCGTGACCGGCAGGGGCGAGCGCGCCGCGAGGGTCTCGAGCGCGACGGTCAGGCCGCTGTCGAGCGCCGGCGGGTGGATGCCGCGGGCGAGCTCGCGCAGCTCGGTCAGCGCCTCCTTGGTCGAGGTGTGGGCGGTCTCCACGAGCTCGGCCGCCTGGGTCACGTCGCCGCCGTCGGCCAGGTGCTCGCGCGCCTCGCCGAGCTGCATCGCCACGGCGACCAGGCGGGCCTGCGTGCCGTCGTGCAGGTCCCGCTCGATGCTGCGCAGGCGGGCGTCGGCGTCGTCCACGGTGCCGGTGCGCGACCGCTCCAGCTCCGCGACCCGCAGGCTCGCTCGCGTGGGGCTCAGCAGCCCGGCGGTCAGCACACGGAACAGCAGCGTGAACGCCCGGGTGATCCAGGGCCAGCAGAACAGGAGCACGAGACCGGCCAGCGCGGCCAGCGCGATGCGCGGGGGCGTGTCCACGAAGTACCCCGGGCCGAACTGCGCCCCGCGGTGCAGCTCACCGTCGGTGCCGAGCTGCTCGGGCAGGAACCGGTACCAGATGCCGTAGGTGAGCGCGCCCAGGCCGGTGGCCAGGAACGTGACGCTGACGACGAAGGACAGGACGGACAGCGGGAAGGTGACGACCATGAACAGCAGCGCCCGCCAGCCCGTGGCGTCACCGATCAGGGAACCGACGGTGCGCCAGAACCCGCGCGGTCGCACGTACGGCGCGGGCGCCTGGACGTCGACGTCGAGCAGGTCGCGGGCCAGGCCACGGTAGGCGCCGCCCCAGCCGCGCCCGCCGAGCACCACGCCGCCCGACACGACCAGGCCGACCACCGTGACGGCGATGCCCGCCGTGAGGCTCACCGCGAACACCGCGTAGGTGAAGGCGAAGGGGGCGAGGAGCAGCACGAGGGCGAGATAGCCCTGCTCGCGCCAGGTGCGGCTCGCGAACGGGGCCGTGAGGAAGCCCGGTTCCCGGTGCCCGGCGCGCCGGGTCGCGGTGCCGGCCGCGGGCCGGTCGATGGTCATGGTCGTCATGGTGCCAGGTTCGCCCCGGCGGGGGTGCTCGGACCATGGTGCCGGCCGCCCGGTCCGGGCGGGGGTTGTCCCCCCTGCCGCCGGCCGGGTGCGGGTCCGCCGCACCGGGAGTGGTGCGTCCGACACGGGTGAACCTGGTGCCGCCGGACGCCGGAGACCGGCTTTGCTGGACCGGCCTGGCACACTGGAGGGCATGAAGGTACGAGTTCTCGTCGTCGACGACGACACAGCGCTGGCCGAGATGATCGGCATCGTCCTCAAGGGTGAGGGTATCGAGGCCATCTTCTGTGCCGACGGCGACTCCGCGCTGGGGATGTTCCGCACCCACCAGCCCGACCTCGTGCTGCTCGACCTCATGCTGCCGGGCAAGGACGGCGTGCAGGTGTGCCGCGAGATCCGCGCCGAGTCCGGCGTGCCGATCATCATGCTCACGGCCAAGTCCGACACGCTCGACGTCGTCGTGGGCCTGGAGTCGGGCGCCGACGACTACGTCTCCAAGCCCTTCAAGCCCAAGGAGCTCGTGGCCCGGATCAAGGCCCGGCTGCGCCGCAGCGAGGACCCGGGACCGGAGCGCCTGGTGGTGGGTGACGTCGAGATCGACGTCACCGGCCACACCGTGACGCGCGGGGGCGAGCGCATCGCGCTCACCCCGCTCGAGTTCGACCTGCTCGTGGCGCTGGCGCGCAAGCCCTGGCAGGTGTTCACGCGCGAGGTGCTGCTGGAGCGGGTCTGGGGCTACCGGCACAGCGCCGACACGCGCCTGGTCAACGTCCACGTCCAGCGCCTGCGCTCCAAGATCGAGCGCGACCCGGAGAACCCGGAGATCGTGCTCACGGTGCGCGGCGTCGGCTACAAGGCGGGCGCTACCCGCTGATGCGCTCCGGCCTGGCCGCGCGGTTGCGCCGGGTGGTCGCACGGGCCCGGGTGGTCACGGTCCGCGGCACCCGCCGGGCGGTCGCGCAGTGGCGCTCCTCGCTGCAGCTCCGGGTGGTCGCCACGGCGCTCACCATCGGCCTGGCCGCGATCGTGGTGCTGGGCCTGTACCTGTCGACGTCGGTCCGGGACGGCATCTACGAACAGCGGATCGCGGCGATCGACCGCGAGACCGCGGCCCTGACGGCACAGGTGTCGGAGAACTTCTCGACCGCGTCGACGACGTCGGGGGGCGAGCTGCAGACGCTGCTGCTCGACACGATCGCGACGCTCACCGTCACGAGCGGGTCCACGGCGGAGGACTACTTCCTGCTGCAGGCGCCGGGCGGCACCGCACAGGTGTCGGACGTGGCCTCCCGGGGGGACCTGACCGACGTGGTGATCAGCGACGAGCTGCGCCAGGCGAACGTCGCCTCCGAGGACGACCAGGTGCTCCAGGCCGTGGCCATCCCTGCGCCGGACGGCACGAACGAGGTGCGTCCCGGCGTCATCGTGGGTTCGACGGTCCAGGCCTCGCCGGACGCCACCTTCGAGATCTACTACCTCTACTCCATGGAGCCGGAGCAGGAGACGCTGTCGTTCGTGCACCGCGTGCTGCTCGCGGGCGGGTTCGGCATGCTGGCGCTGCTCGGCGTGGTGACCTGGACCATGGCGCGCCAGACGGTCACGCCGGTGACCCGGGCCGCCACCGTGGCCGAGCGTCTCGCCGAGGGGCACCTGTCCGAGCGGATGCCGGGGGCCCGCGGTACCGACGAGATGGCGAGCCTCGCGCGCTCGTTCAACGAGATGGCGGAGAGCCTGCAGGACCAGATCCGGCGCATGGAGGAGCTGTCCGCCATGCAGCGCCGTTTCGTGTCCGACGTGTCGCACGAGCTGCGCACCCCGCTGACCACCATCCGCATGGCCAGCGAGATCATCCACGAGTCCCGCGACCAGCTCGACGAGGACGCCGCCCGCTCGGCCGAGCTGCTGCTGGGCCAGATCGACCGGTTCGAGTCCCTCCTGTCGGACCTCCTGGAGATCAGCCGCTTCGACGCGGGCGCCGCCGTGCTGGACGCCGAGCGCCGCGACCTGCGTGACCTTGTCATGTCGGTGGTGGAGCAGGCGTCGCCGCTGGCGGAGACGAAGGACGTACGGGTCTCCGTGCGCCTGCCCGACGCCGACGCGGCCGCCGACTTCGACCCGCGCCGCATCGAGCGCATCCTGCGCAACCTCGTGGTCAACGCGATCGAGCACGCCGAGGAGCGCCCGGTCGAGGTGACCGTGGCGGAGGACGACCGGTCGGTCGCCGTCGTGGTGCGCGACTACGGCGTCGGCATGACCAAGCAGGAGGTGGAGCACGTGTTCGACCGGTTCTGGCGCGCCGACCCGGCGCGGGCCCGCACCACCGGTGGGTCCGGCCTGGGGCTGGCGATCGCCCTGGAGGACGCCCACCTGCACGCCGGACGCCTCGACGCCTGGGGCCGGCCGGGGCAGGGTGCGAGCTTCCGCCTCACGCTGCCACGCAGCGCCGGGGTGCAGATCGGCGAGCCGCCGATCACGCTCGCGCCTGCCTCGCACGAGCCGGGCGCCCGGACCGGGCAGGTCCCGGTGGTGCGCCCGCCCACGGGCCCGACGCCGACGGCGATCCCGGACCTGTCCGGTGACCCGGCGGCGTCGTCCGACCGTTCGCCCGACCGGCCGACCGACCGGCCGACCGACCGGCCGACCGACGTGGAGGTGCACTGATGCGCCGTGCGGTCCGCGCCGCTCTCGGCGCCGTCGTCGTGCTGGCCACCGTCACCGGTATCGGGGCCTGTGCGCGGATCCCGACGTCCGGCCCCGTGCTGGAGGGCAACGCGGACGTCGACACGCAGGTGGACATCGCGATGCTGCCGCAGGGCCCGACCCCGGGCGCGGACCCGCAGACGATCGTGTCCGGGTTCCTGGGCGCCGCGGCGGCCGCCGCGACGTCCCCGAAGGAGTTCCAGACCGCCCGTGAGTTCCTCACGGAGGACGTCTCCGTGACCTGGGACGCGGAGGCGGCCGTGCGGGTGGTCCGCGAGGCGCCGCTGGCGCAGCTCACCGATCCCGGCGTGGAGATCGAGGGCGCGGACACCGTCGAGGTGGTGGTGCGCGCGACCACCATCGCCACCGTCGACAGCGTGGGGACCTACACGGAGGTGGGCGACCCGCGCGAGCTCGGCTACCGGTTCACCCTGGTCCGGGTCGGCGACCAGTGGCGCATCTCCGTCCTGGACGACGGCGTGATCGTGCCCGCCAACCTGTTCGCGAACCAGTACCGGGCGACCCGGCTGTACTTCCCTGCCGCCACGGACGCGAAGAGCTTCGTACCCGACCTGCGCTGGTTCCCGCGGCGTCAGTGGCGCAGCGTGGCGGTGCAGCAGGTGCTGGCCGGTCCGCCCGAGTGGCTGCAGGGCGCCACGCAGTCCCTCGTGCCCGAGGGCACCCAGCTCAGCTCGGCGTCGGTCCGGGAGTCCGACGGCGAGGAGGCCGTCGCGGTCCGGCTCAGCGAGCAGGTCAGCGCGGCCCCGGCGACGGACCGGGCGATCATCGCGGCGCAGCTGTCGGCGACCTTCTCCGAGGGCGCCGGCCGGACCGTGCCCGTGGACCTGTACAGCGGCACCAACCGCCTCGCGGTCGACGCGGCCGACGTGACCGTGCCCGGCACCGCCGGCCAGGCCCTGGCCGTGCAGGACGGCGAGATCAAGCTGGTGACCGACGGGGTGCTGGAGACGTACGAGACGACGGCGGACCTGTCCGCCGTCGGCGACCCGACGGCGTTCGCGGTCAGCCCCGCGGGCTCGCCGATCGTCGTGCGCGACGGCACGGACCGGATCGTGAGCCTCGGCGACGAGGGGGCCGTGGAGATGTTCGAGGGAGGCGACCTGGCGGCGCCGTCCGTCGACACGTTCGGCTACGTCTGGACCAGCGGCAGCACGGGCGCGCTGCGCGTGCGCGACGAGGAGACGGACGAGTTCTCCCTGAAGCCCGACTGGCTCGCCGGCCGCAAGGTCATCAGCGTCTCGGTGGCGCCGGAGGGGTCGCGGGTGGCGGTCGTGAGCGAGGCGCCGTCGGGTACGCAGGTGCACGTGGCGGGCATCGTCCGCGACGAGGCCGACAAGCCGGTCAGCCTCACGCCGCGGCTGTCCGTCGCGGCGCCCGTGGACGACATCGAGGAGGCCCGCTGGTCCGGGAGCACGACGCTCGCGCTCCTCACGCGGGCCGCGGACGGCACGTCCGGCGTCTGGACGGCGGGGGTCGGCGGGCTGGCCGGGACGGGTGGTGCGGCCCGGCAGCTCACGGGGCTCGCCGACGTCGAGCAGCTCGCGGCCGGTGTGACGGACCAGGGGATCCTGGTGATCACCGAGGGCGGCCACCTGGAGCACGAGGAGACAGGCGTCTGGCAGCCCTTCGCCGAGGACGTCGACCTCGTCGCCTACCCCGGCTGACCGGGCCCGACCGACGCGGCGGAACCCGGGTGGGCTCCGCCGCGTCCGGGGATCACGTCAGGTCGGTGACCGGGGCGGCGCCGCAGGGGTTGTCGAGCTGGATCACGCCGAACGTCCAGCCCTTGCGCTTGTAGAGCACCGACGGACGGGACGTCTCCTTGTCGATGAACAGGTAGAAGTCGTGCCCGACCATCTCCATCTCGTAGACGGCGTCGTCGAGCGTCATCGGGTCGGCGTGGTGCAGCTTCTGCCGGATCACCACGGGGGAGTCGCCGATGGTGGTCTCCACGGAGTCGCCGGGCTCGGACAGCGCGGCGGGGGCCGAGATCTGGGGCTCGGGCTCGCTGCCGGACTCGTCGGTGAGGATCTCGTCGAGCGGCCGGACGTCCACGGGTGCGAGCACCTTGTTGTTCCGGTGGTCCTTGCGCCGGTCACGGGCGCGGCGCAGCCGCTCGTTCAGCTTGTCGATGGCGAGGTCCAGCGCGCCGAAGCGGTCGTCCGCCGCGGCCTCCGCGCGGATCACCGGACCCTTGGCGCGCAGCGTGAGCTCCACACGTTCCCGGTTCTCGGACAGCCGGGGGTTGTTCTCGTGCGTGATCTCCACGTCGACCCGACGTACGTAAGGAGAGAGCAGCTCTACCTTCGCGAGCTTCTCCTCGACGTGCTGGCGGAACCGGTCCGCCACCTCCGTGTGCCTGCCGACAACGACAATCTCCATGTGCGTCACTCCGCTCCGGGAATCTGGGCCACACCGTCCCTTGCCGGCGGCGTGCACCCGTCTCTACTCGATGTGGCACCCCTGCTGCCGGGTGCCGGGCACGAACCACCTCCCCGTCGCGCGAGCCCTGCCGACGTCGCCGGGGCTCGGATCTTGCCGTGGAACGTTCAGGCTAACTCTCTCTCCTGGGTAACGACAGCCCCAACCATCAGTGAACAACCTGAGAGTTCTCTGTCAGACTTTCAGGTTCGGCACAGGCTCCGGATGCGCGCCGGACGCCGGTTCCGGCCGGTTCCCGCGGCGGTCGCCCGGGGCCGGCGTCGCAGCCAGCACAGTTGCTCCGAGCACGTCGTGCCCGCACCGTTCCAGCGTGCGTTCGACGGCGGCGAGGGTGGCCCCGGTCGTCAGGACGTCGTCCACGAGGAGGCACATGGCCCCTCGTCCCAGGGAGCGCGCCCCACGTCTCGTCATGCGGACGCCGCGCTCCAGGTTGCGGCCGCGTGCCCGGGCCCCCAGCCCCACCTGGTCCCGTCCCCGTCCCCGGCGCACGAGGGCGGGCACCAGCACCGCGGGCACGCCGCCGTCCCGCAGGCCGCGGGCCACCGCCCGGGCCAGGACGGCGACGGGCTCGCGGCCCCGGGCCCGGCGTGCGGCCGCGGTCGAGGGCACGGGCACGACGGCGACCGGGCCCGCGGGCGGGTCGCCCGGCAGCCCGGCGAGCGCGGGCGCGAGCGCCGGCCCGAGGCGTGCGGCGGCCCGCCGCAGGGCGGGTGCGAGGAGCCCGTCCAGGTCGGCCCGCCCCCGGTCCTTCCAGTGCACGACGACGTCGCGCACCGGCCCCGTGTACGCGGTGAGGGCCCAGACGGGTACGGGGGCGACGCCGTCCAGCCGGTCGAGCCGTGGTGCGCCCCGCTCCACCCGGCGGGGCGCGCCGGACAGGAGGGCGGCGCAGCGCGCGCACCATCGCACGTCGGGCTCGCCGCACGGGCAGGCGACGGGCAGCAGCAGACGGGCGAGCTCGCGGACGGGGCGCATCCCACCACCCTGCCCGCCGGCGCCGGGGGGCGCCGCCTGTCCACAGCCGTCGCCGGGGAGTGTCAGTGGTGCCGGGCAGGATGGGGGTGTGGAACCGATCTCGTTGTCACTCGACCAGGCCCGGCGTATCGCCGTCGCCGCGCAGGGGCTGCACCGTGCGCGCACCGACGGGCCACGCACCATGCGGCACGTGCAGGGCGTGATCGACCGGCTCGGCCTGCTCCAGATCGACTCGGTGAACGTCCTCGCGCGGGCGCACCTGCTACCGCTGTTCGCCCGGCTGGGACCGTACGACACCGACCTGCTGGACCGGGCGACGGCGTCGGGCCGGTACAGCCGCCGCACGAGCCGGGCGGCGGCCGCGGACCGCCGCCTCGTCGAGAGCTGGGCGCACGTCGCGGCCTACGTCCCGCCCGGGGTCTGGCCGCTGCTGGCCTTCCGCCGCCGGTGGTTCGCGCAGGAGTACGACTGGGGCGAGCTCGACGGCGTACGGCTGCCCGACGCGCCGCAGGTGGCCGAGGTGCGGGCCCTGGTGGCCGCAGAGGGCCCGGTGTCGGCCTCGCAGATCCACGACCGGTTCGTGTCCGAGGGGCGCTCCGTGCGCCGCAAGCGGGGCTCGTGGTGGGACTGGAGCACGGAGAAGCGCGTGGTCGAGCACCTCTTCTTCACGGGTGAGGTGGTCTCCGCGGGGCGCAACGCCCAGTTCGAGCGGCTCTACGACCTGCCGGAGCGGGTCCTGCCGGCGTCGGCCCTGGGGGAGGTGCCCGAGGCCGAGGCCAAGCGCACCCTGCTGGAGCTCGGCGCGCGGGCCCAGGGGATCGGCACCGCCCGGGCGATCAAGGACTACTACCGGCTGAAGGGGCCCGTCGCGGACCAGGCCCTGGCCGACCTCGTGGCCGACGGCGTGCTGGTGCCCGCGCGGGTGGCGGGCGGCACCGAGCGGTGGTTCCTGCACCGGGACGCCGCACGGCCCCGGCGGGCCACGGGGCAGGCGCTCCTGGCGCCGTTCGACCCGCTCGTGTGGGAGCGCGCGCGCCTGGAGCGGCTGTTCGGCATGCGGTACCGGATCGGCATCTACACACCGGCGGCCCAGCGCGTCGACGGGTACTACGTGCTGCCGTTCCTGGAGGACTCCCGGCTCACCGCCCGGGTCGACCTCAAGGCGGACCGCGCGGCCGGCGTGCTGCGGGTGCAGTCGGCGCACGCCGAACCGGAGCTCACCGCCGCCACCCCGGACCGGCTGGCGCACGAGCTGCGCGCGATGGCCCGGTGGCTGGGCCTGGAGGGGGTGTCGGTCGAGGCCAAGGGCACTCTTTCACCCGCGCTGCGGGCGGCCGTGACGACTCCCTGAAACACGCGACAACTAAACTCTGGTCATGGGGACCGCTGCGATCTTCCTGGTGGCCACGGTCGCGGCCGGGCTGGGCGCGGTGCTGCTCCGGCTGCCGCCGCTGGTCGGCTTCCTGGTGGCCGGGTTCGCCCTGCACGCGGCGGGTCTTGAGGCCCCGGGGTACCTCGAGACCATCGCAGACCTGGGTGTCACGCTGCTCCTGTTCGGCATCGGGCTCAAGCTCGACGTCAAGACGCTCCTGCGCAAGGACGTCTGGTTCACTACCGTGGCGCACCTGCTGGTCAGTATCGCCATCGCGGTCGGGTTCCTCGGCCTGCTCGGCGTGATCGGGTTCTCGATGCTCGCGGGTGAGGGCCTGGGGGTCCTCGCGCTGCTCGGGCTGGCGCTGTCGTTCTCCTCGACCGTGTTCGTGGTCAAGGTGCTGGACGGCCGGTCCGACCAGTCCGCGCTCTACGGCCGGATCGCGATCGGCGTGCTGGTCATGCAGGACCTGATCGCCGTCGTCTTCCTCTCGGTGGCCTCCGACCACCCGCCGAGCCCGTGGGCGCTCGCCCTGGTGCTGCTCGTCCCCGGGGCCTGGCTGCTGCGCAGGATCTGGTCGCGGGTGGGCCACGGCGAGCTCCAGGCGCTGTTCGGCGTCGCGGTCGCGCTCGGTCCCGGGTACGCGCTGTTCGACGCGGTCGGGCTCAAGGGTGACCTCGGCGCGCTCGTGCTGGGCATGCTCCTGGCCGGCCACCCGGCGGCCACCGAGCTCTCCCGCAACCTGTTCACCGTCAAGGAACTGCTGCTGGTCGGCTTCTTCGTCTCGATCGGCTTCTCCGGGCAGCTCACCTGGCAGGCCGGGATGATCGGCCTGCTCCTTCTGCTCATGCTGCCGCTGCAGGCGATCGTGACGGCGGTGCTGCTGCGGCTGATGCGGCTGCGCAAGCGCACGGCGATCCTGGCCGGGCTGGTCCTGGCCAACTACTCCGAGTTCGGCCTGATCGTCGTGGCGGTCGGCTCGGAGTCCGGCCTCCTGCAGGACGAGTGGCTCGTCGTGCTCGCGGTGGCCGTCGCCGCGAGCTTCGTGCTGTCCTCGGCCGTCAACACCCGCGGCAACGAGCTCGCGACGGCGCTCGCCCGGCGTTTCCCGTCCAAGCCCAACGAGTGGTTGCACCGCGAGGAACGGCTCATCGACGTCTCCGGCGCGGAGGCGCTGGTGCTCGGCATGGGCCGGGTGGGGCGCGGTGCGGTGCGCCAGCTCCGGCAGGACTACGGCATGAACGTGGTGGGCGTCGAGCACGACCCGGCGCGCGTGGCCGTGCTGCGCACCGAGGGCTTCACGGTGGTGCAGGCGGACGCGACGGACATCGAGTTCTGGGGCCGGGTCCGCAGCGCGGGTGCCGTGCGGCTCGCGATCCTCGCCATGCCGTTCCACGCGGCCAACCTCATCGCCCTGTCCCAGCTCCGGGCGAGCGGCTTCGAGGGCACGGTGGCCGCGGTCGCCCGGTACGACGACGACGCGGCCGAGCTCGCGCGGCACGGCGCCGACGCGGTGTTCCTCCTGTACGGCACCGCCGGACAGGCGCTGGCCGACGAGGCCGCCGAGGCGGCGCTCGGCTACGTCGCGGCCGAACGGATGCGCGACGCACAGGCCGAACGCCGGGTGACGGCCACGGGGGCCCCGCGCACCGCGGCGGGCGCCGGGGGCAGGGCACACGGCCCGGACCACGAGCCGGCCACCGAGCAGGTGACCGGCACGACCTGAGCCCGCACGACCTGAGCCCGCACGACCTGAGCCCGCCCGTCGGATCAGGCGTCGTCCGCGGGGCGTCCGCCAGGCCGGGCGTCGTCGTAGACGAGCAGGGCCGGGTCCACCTTGCCGGTGCGCAGGCCCGCCCGGCCCACCATGTGCGCGGCCACGGGCGAGGTGAGCAGCTGGAACACCGCCACCAGCACGAGCATGCTCGCCGACCCGGTGTCCCGCAGCCGCAGCGCGACCCCCGCCAGGAGCAGCAGCAGGCCCAGGACCTGCGGTTTGGCCACCACGTGCAGGCGGGACAGCAGGCTGTCGAACCGCACGACACCCATCCCCGCGGAGAACGAGAAGAAGGCACCCAGCAGCAGGCAGACGGCGGCCAGGGCATCGGTCACGACGGTCATGGCGTCTTCTCCTGCTGGTCGGGGTGGTCGCGGTCCGTGTGGTCCTTCTTGGGCGGCTCGACGGCGGCGAACCGGGAGATGGCCACGGAGCCGATGAACCCGACCATCGACAGCACCACCAGGATCGGCACGGACTCGGTGCGGCGGGACAGCGCGGCCTCGACCGCGACCGCGCCGACGAGCGCCGTCGTCAGCACGTCGAACGCCACCGTGCGGTCGAGCATCGAGGGTCCGCGCTCCATCCGGACGACGGCGAGCAGCGCCGCCCCGGCGAGCAGGACCGTGGCCACCACGGCGACGGCGATCATCATCGCTCTCCTCCCAGGGCCAGGCGGGCCAGCTCGTCGCCGGGGGCGAAGGCGAGGAGCAGCCGCTCCTCCAGGGCCTGCGTCTCCTGCCGGACGGCGTCCGGCCCGCCCGACCGTTCGAGGTCGAGCACGTGCAGCCGCAGCGTGCCGCGGTCCCGGTCCAGGTCGACCACCACGGTGCCGGGCACCATGGACGACAGCCCGGCGGTGGTCGCGACGAACAGCTCCGAGGTCGCGCGGAGCGGGACGGTCACGAGCCCGCCACGCGGCGTCGGGCCCGGTGCGACCGCCCGCCAGGCCACCTGGAAGGAGGCGACCACGAGGTCCGCGACGAACCGGCCCGCCAGCCGAGCCAGCGGGCCCGGCCGGACGGTCGCCGACGTACCCACCGGGGGCAGGGGGAGAGCGACGGCCACCAGTGCGCCGAGCACGGCGCCGGACAGCAGGTTCGCCCAGGACAGGTCGCCCCACAGGAGCACCCAGAGCACGGCGCCGACGGCCGACGTGGGCCACGTCCTGCGCAGGCGCCGCGCCCAGCGGCGCCGCGGCCCCTCGGTGCCGGGGGCGGCCTGCGCCGCGGCGGCCTGGTCCGTACCGGTCATGTTCGTACCGGTCATGTTCGTACCGGTCATGGTGCGCCCTCCTCGACGTGGTCCCGCACCTCGTTGGACTCGCCCGTGCCCCGGGGCGCCCCGTCGGGGAACACCGACTCGACGTACGTGCGACCGTCCATGGCCGTCTCGGCCGCCCGTTCCGCGTAGTCGTAGAGGGGCCCCGCCAGCACGGTGAGGCTCACGCCCACGGTGACCAGGGCCGCGGTCGGGCCGACCATGCCCCAGGGCAGGGGGGCCGCCGTCGGCAGGCTCTCCTTGTCGGGGCACGGCTGCCAGAACGCCTTGTTCCAGGCCCGGATCACCGCGTAGAGGGTCAGCAGGGACGTGACCACCGAACCGATCACCAGGGCCCAGGCGAGCACCGAGCCGTCCACCACGCCCGCCTCCAGGAGCCCGACCTTGCCCAGGAACCCGGACAGCGGCGGGATGCCGGCGAGATTCATCGCGGGCACGAAGAACAGGATCGCCAGGCCGGGCGCCATCGTGGCCAGCCCGCCCAGCCGTTCCAGCGACGTGGTGCCGCTGCGCCGTTCGATCAGCCCCACGACCAGGAACAGCGCGGTCTGCACGGTGATGTGGTGCACCACGTAGAAGATGGCCGCGGCGGTGCTCGCCTGGGTGGCGAGCGCCACGCCGAAGATCATGTAGCCGATATGGCTGACCAGCGTGAACGACAGGAGACGTTTGACGTCGTCCTGTGCCACGGCGCCCAGGATCCCGACGAGCATCGTGGCGAGCGCCAGCACCAGGAGCACCGCCTCCAGCTTCTCGTTCTGCGGGAACAGCACGGTCTGCGTGCGCAGGATGGCGTAGACGCCCACCTTCGTGAGCAGGCCCGCGAAGACGGCGGTGACCGGAGCGGGCGCCGTCGGGTAGGAGTCGGGGAGCCAGGCCGACAGCGGGAAGATGGCCGCCTTGATGCCGAAGGCGAGCAGCAGCAGCGCCTGGATGCCCAGCCGCACCCCCGGGTCGACGTCGGGCAGTCGCTCGGCGAGCTGGGCCATGTTCACGGTCCCGGTCGACGCGTAGACCAGGCCGACCGCGAGCAGGAAGACGATCGAGCTGAGCAGGGCGACGACCACGTAGACGCTGCCCGCGCGGATCCGCTCGCTGGTGCCGCCGAGCGTGAGCAGCACGTAGGAGGCGGCCAGCAGGATCTCGAAGCCCACGTAGAGGTTGAACAGGTCGCCGGCCAGGAAGGCGTCCGCCACGCCCGCCGCCAGGATCAGGAACGTCGGGTGGAAGATCGCGACCGGCAGGACGTCGCGGCGCCCCGACTCGTCGGCGTCCGCGTCCTGTGCCTCCAGGGTGCGGCGCAGCGCCTCGGCACCCTTGGCGGCGGGCGCCGTGCGGTCGTTGCCGTCGGCGATGCCCTGCGCCATCGAGTACAGCAGCACGCAGAGCAGCATGATGCTGCTGACCAGCAGCATCAGTGCGGCCAGCGGGTCGGCCACCAGGTTGACGCCCACCGGTGCGGCCCAGCCGCCGAGGTCGTTGACGACAGGGCCGTCCTGGGCCGCGACCACCAGGCCCGCGGCGGCAGCCGCGGCCACCGACAGGGCCACCACGGAGATGATCCGCTGGGCACGTTCGTGCCGGTGCAGGGCGAGCGCCAGGCCCGCGGCGAACAGCGGCACCAGCACGGGGAGCGGTACGAGGGTCTGCACGGTCCACAGGTTCATGCGTCGTCACCTCCGCGAGGCCGCGGGTCGGTCACCGGGTCGGGCAGGGCGACCTCGTCGCGGGCCGTCACCGCCTCGTCGTCCAGCGTCGCGGCGGGCTCGTCGGCGTCGCTGTCCGCGTAGGACGGTGCGTCCTGGACCGCGAGCCGCGCGATACGGGTGTCCTCCAGGTCGTCCTGGACCTCGTCGTGGCCGTGGAGCTGCCAGGACCGGTACGCCATCGCCAGGACGAAGGCGACCAGGGCGAGGGTGATGACGATCGACGTCAGGATCATCGCCTGTGCCAGGGGGTCGCTCATGGGCTCGGTGGTGACACCGGTGATGGGCGGCGCACCCGCGCGCCCGCCGGCCAGCAGGAGCGCGAGGTTGGCCCCGTTGCCCAGCAGCACGAACCCGAGCAGCACGCGCGTGAGCGACCGCTCCAGCAGCAGGTAGACCCCGGCGGCGACCAGCACGCCGACGGCCACCAGGAGCGTCCCGGAGGGGACGTTGTCGAGCACGATCATGCGTCCTCCTCTCCCGTCCGCGAACGGGACCCGGCTCGGGACCCTGCCCGGGAACCGGACCGGGTGCCCGCGACGGCGAACGGCACGCGCTCGCGGGCTCCGCGGGCCGAGAACGGTTCGGCCTGCCGGTCCAGCTCGGCCCCGAAGGAGCGCAGGATGTCGATGACCAGGCCGACGACCACGAGGAACACTCCGATGTCGAAGAACAGGCTGGTGACCAGGTGCACGTCGCCCAGCACCGGCAGGTGCAGGTCGAGGATCGTGCTCTCGAGCGCGGCCTGGCCGGCGAGCAGCGCGACCAGCCCGACGCCGGCCGACAGGAACAGCCCGGTGCCGAGCACGAGGCCGGGGTGCACGGGCGCCGCCTCGCCGAGCTCGTACCGGCCGCCGGCCAGGTAGCGGACCACCAGCGCGAGGCCGGCCACCAGCCCGGCGGCGAACCCGCCGCCAGGAGCGTTGTGCCCGCTGAACAGCAGGAACAGCGCGAACAGGATCATCGGGTAGAACAGCAGGCGGGTGACCACCTCGAACATCACCGACCGTGCGCCGGGGTCCAGGGTCGGCCCCGCGACCAGCCAGGTGCCCGGCCGCGTCTGCCGGGAGCGGGACCGCCCCGTCGGGTCGGCCGGCTCGTCGCCTCCCGGGTCGAGCCGCAGCACGTCGCCGCTGCGCTGGCGCAGGAAGACGAGGGACGCGACGCCCGTGGCGGCCACCAGCAGCACCGAGATCTCGCCCACGGTGTCCCAGGCGCGGATGTCGACGAGCGTCACGTTGACGACGTTGTGCCCGCCGCCGAACGTCTCGGCCTCCCCGGGGAAGTCGACCGAGATCGGCCCGTGCACGCGCACCAGCGGGGCCGCGGCGACGAACGCCATGACCACCAGGCCCGTGAGCACGCCGATCGCGAGCCGGACCCAGCGGCTGGCCGCCAGCGGCCGGTCCGAGAAGTGGGGTGGCAGGCGGCGGAGCACCAGCACCATCACGACGACCGTCACCGTCTCGCACAGGACCTGGGTGAGGGCCAGGTCGGGTGCGCCGTGCAGCAGGAACAGCGCGGCGTTCCCGTAGCCCGCGACCCCGGCGAGGAAGACCGCCTTGAGCCGGCGCCGGGCCCGGGCCGTCAGCACGGCGGCCACCACGATCACGAGCACGACGGCGACCTGGGCGGGACTGTCCCACGGCACGATCGCGAAGGGGCCCAGCCGGAGCACGTCGGCGCGGTCGGCGGTGAGCGCCGCGCCGGGAAGGGCGTCCGCGCCGCTCGCGCCGACCAGGCCCGTGGCCAGGGCGACCCCGGGACCGACCGCCAGGACCACCAGGATGACGCCGAGGTAGAAGGGCAGGGAGCCGCGCTGGGTGCCCGCGGTGACGTCGCTGGCGAGCCGGTCCAGCTTGCGCATGATGCGCCGGTACACGACGTCGGCGCCGTCGGGGAACCAGAGCGCCGCCTGCAGCCGCTCGACGCGGTCGCGCTGCCAGAACGCGAGGGCGCCCACGGCGAGCACCGCGACGGTGAGCGCCAGAACGGGCGTGAACCCGTCCCAGAGCGTGAGGTGGCCGGGGTCGCCCGAGGGGTAGGTGTCGGCGTGCCGGCCCAGCAGGTCCTGGCCGACCTGGGGCACCAGCGCCACGGCGAGGCCACCGAGGGCGAGGACCAGCGGCGGGGCCACCATCCAGAACGGCTGCGGGTGCACGGTCGTCGGTGCGCCGTCGTCGTCCGGGGTGCCGGGCGGGCCGTGCGTGCTCGCTGCGGGCAGCCGCGGCTTGAAGGCGCCCCAGAGGAAGCGGAGCCCGTAGGCGACGGTGAGCGCGGAGCCCACCGCGACCACGACGATCATGACGGTGCTCAGCGGATCGCCGTCGTGCGCCCAGGCCGCCAGCGCGGCCTCCTTGGCGACATAGCCGGCGAAGGGCGGCAGACCGATCATCGACGCCGTCGCGAGCGTCGCGGCCAGCGCGGTCACCGGGAGCCGGCGGGCGACGCCGGCGAGCTTGCGCAGGTCGCGGGTGCCGGTGGCGGCGTCGACCACGCCGACCACCAGGAACAGGGAGGCCTTGAACAGCGCGTGCGCGCCGAGCAGGGCGAGCCCGGCGAGCGCGGTGGCGCGGGTGCCGTAGCCGAGCAGCATGGTCAGCAGGCCGAGCTGCGAGACGGTGCCGAACGCCAGGACCAGCTTGAGGTCGTGCTGGCGCAGCGCCCGGTACCCGCCCAGCAGGAGCGTGGCGCCGCCCAGCACGAGCACGACCACACGCCAGGCCGGCAGGTCGGAGAACGCCGGCGCGAAGCGGGCGATCAGGTAGATGCCCGCCTTCACCATCGCAGCGGCGTGCAGGTAGGCGGAGACGGGGGTGGGGGCGGCCATCGCGGCGGGCAGCCAGAAGTGCGTCGGCACGAGCGCGGACTTGGTGGCGGCACCGGCCAGCAGGCAGACCACGGCCACGGTGACGGCGGGGCCCGACGGCGGGTCGGCCACGACGGCGGAGACGCTCCAGGTGCCCGCGGTCACGCCGAGCACGACCACGCCGACCAGCATGGCCAGACCCCCGGCGGTGGTGACGACGATGGCCTGCATGGCGGCCCGGCGGGACGAGGTGCGGTCCGCGTAGTGGCCGATCAGCAGGTAGGAGAAGACGGTGGTGAGCTCCCAGAACACGAAGAGCAGGAGCATGTCGTCGGCGACGACGAGGCCCGCCATCGAGCCGGCGAAGGCCACGAGGAACCCGCCGAACCGGCCCAGGCCGCGGGCCTCGCGGGAGAAGTAGGCGCCGCAGTAGAGCATCACCAGCGCGCCGACGCCGCCCACCACCAGGAGCATGACCCACGACAGCAGGTCCAGCCGGAGGTCGATGCCGATGCCGAGCGCGGGGATCCACGGCACGTGCTCGGTGGGGACGTCGCCGTCCAGCACGGCACGGGTCCGGGACAGGGCGTAGAGGGCGGCTGCCGCAGGGCCGAGGGCGAGCACCCAGAAGGCGCGCCGGCCCAGGGCTGCGACGAGTGCGGGGGCGGCGAGAGCCAGGGCCCCGTGGGCAAGCAGTACGAGGAGCACGTCCGTACCGTCCTGTCAGGGTTCGCGGGCGCCGGCCGTCGTGGCCTTGCCGGGGCGGAACCCCGAGGGAGAGCACGGTGCGGCCTGCCCCACGAGCGCGGGCGGGTGGGCGGTGCGACCCACTTTATCTGGTACCGCCGCACGGGGCGGACACCGGTTCGCCGGAACCGCGGGCTTCCCGTGATCGTTACCCCGAGAGCGAACCCCGCCGGTCCGCCTCCGGCTCTGGGCCACGGGCCCAGGTTTACGGCCTACCATGGGCGACGGCGAAACGTGACGACGAGCTGGGAGAACCCGCGTGTCCATCCTCGACAAGGTCCTGCGCATCGGCGAAGGACGTGTCCTGAAGAAGCTGCATTCCGTGGCTGAGCAGGTCAACCGCTTGGAGCCCAGCTTTGTCGAGCTGAGCGACACCGAGCTGCGTGAGGAGACCGCGCGCTTCCGGGAACGCCTGGAGCACGGCGCGACCCTGGACGACCTCATGCCGGAGGCGTTCGCGGCGATCCGCGAGGCGGCGCACCGCACGCTCGGCCAGCGGCACTTCGACGTGCAGATCATGGGCGGCGCGGCGCTGCACCTCGGCAACATCGCCGAGATGCGCACCGGTGAGGGCAAGACGCTGGTGGCCACCACGGCCGCCTACCTCAACGCCCTGAGCGGCGACGGCGTGCACGTGATCACCACCAACGACTACCTGGCCAAGTACCAGGGTGACCTGATGGGCCGCGTCTTCCGGTTCATGGGCATGACCACGGGTGTCATCCTGTCCGGCCAGACGCCGGCGCAGCGCCGCGAGATGTACGCGGCCGACATCACCTACGGCACGAACAACGAGTTCGGCTTCGACTACCTGCGCGACAACATGGCGTGGTCCACCGACGACCTGGTCCAGCGCGGGCACAACTTCGCCATCGTCGACGAGGTGGACTCCATCCTCATCGACGAGGCCCGCACGCCGCTGATCATCTCCGGCCCCGCCGCCGGCGACGCGAACCGCTGGTACAACGAGTTCGCCAAGGTGGTGCGCCGCCTGGTCCCCACCGTCGACTACGAGGTCGACGAGAAGAAGCGGACCGTCGGCGTGCTCGAGCCGGGCATCGCGAAGATCGAGGACTACCTCGGCATCGACAACCTCTACGAGTCGCTGAACACGCCGCTGATCGGGTTCCTGAACAACGCCATCAAGGCGAAGGAGCTGTTCAAGCGCGACAAGGACTACGTCGTGCTGAACGGCGAGGTCATGATCGTCGACGAGCACACGGGTCGTATCCTCGCGGGCCGTCGCTACAACGAGGGCATGCACCAGGCCATCGAGGCGAAGGAGGGGGTGGAGATCAAGGCGGAGAACCAGACGCTCGCCACGATCACCCTCCAGAACTACTTCCGCCTCTACGCCAAGCTGTCCGGCATGACCGGTACGGCCGAGACCGAGGCCGCCGAGTTCCAGGGCACGTACAAGCTGGGTGTGGTGCCGATCCCGACGAACAAGCCGCCGCAGCGCATCGACCAGCCCGACCTCGTGTACAAGAACGAGGAGGGCAAGTTCAACGCGGTGGTGGCCGACATCGTGGAGCGGCACGCCTACGGCCAGCCGGTCCTGGTGGGTACCACCAGCGTCGAGAAGTCGGAGCTCCTGAGCGCCAAGCTCAAGAAGGCCGGCGTGCCGCACAACGTGCTGAACGCCAAGGAGCACGAGCGTGAGGCCGCGGTCGTGGCCATGGCGGGCCGCAAGGGCGCCGTCACGGTCGCCACCAACATGGCCGGCCGCGGTACCGACATCATGCTCGGCGGCAACGCCGAGTACCTCGCGGTGGCCGAGCTCGCCGAGCGCGGCCTGGACCCGGTCGAGACCCCCGAGGAGTACGAGGCGGCCTGGCCGGAGGCCCTCGAGAAGGCCAAGGCGCGCGTGGCCGCCGAGCACGACGAGGTCAAGGAGGCCGGCGGCCTCTACGTGCTCGGCACGGAGCGGCACGAGTCCCGCCGCATCGACAACCAGCTCCGTGGCCGTTCCGGCCGCCAGGGCGACCCGGGGGAGTCCCGGTTCTACCTGTCGATGCAGGACGACCTGATGCGGCTGTTCAACTCCGGCCTGGCCGAGTCGATGATGAACCGCGCGGGCTTCCCGGACGACATGCCGCTGGAGTCCAAGATGGTCACGCGTGGCATCATGTCCGCGCAGGGCCAGGTGGAGTCCCGCAACTTCGAGATCCGCAAGAACGTCCTCAAGTACGACGACGTCCTCTCGCGCCAGCGCAGCGTCATCTACGCCGAGCGGCTGCGGGTGCTCCAGGGGGAGGACCTGCGCGAGCAGGTGCAGCACTTCCTGACGGACACCATCACCGACTACGTCACCAACGCGACGGCCGACGGCAGCACCGGTGAGCAGTGGGACCTCGACGCCCTGTGGACGGCGCTCAAGGCGGTCTACCCGGTGTCGCTGACCCCGGAGGAGATCGCGGAGGAGGCCGGCGGCCTCGACCGGCTCACGGGCGAGATGCTGTTGGAGGAGATCCTGTCCGACGCCCGCGTGGCCTACCAGGCACGCGAGGACGAGCTGACGTCGCCCGCGATGCGCCAGCTCGAGCGCCGCGTGGTGCTCTCCGTGCTGGACCGCAAGTGGCGCGAGCACCTCTACGAGATGGACTACCTCAAGGAGGGCATCGGGCTGCGCGCCATGGCGCAGCGTGACCCGCTGGTCGAGTACCAGCGCGAGGGCTTCCAGCTCTTCCAGGCGATGACCGACGCCATCAAGGAGGAGTCGGTCGGGTTCCTGTTCAACCTCGAGGTCACGGTGCAGCAGCCCGACGCCGAGCAGGCCGACGGCGCCCCGGAGCTGCCCACCGTCGGCCCCGTGCCGCCGCGTGGCCGTCTGGGCACCGGACAGCCCGACGCGCCGCCCACGACCCAGATCCCCGCGGTGCAGCCGGCCGCGGCGGCGCAGCAGGCACCGGCCCCCAGGCCGCGGCGTGCGGCGGGTGCGGCGACCGAGCCGATCCTGCTGGCCAAGGGCCTGGACACCCCGAACCGGCAGCAGCCGCTGACCTACTCGGCACCGAGCGAGGACGGCTCGGGCTCGGCGTTCATGCAGTCGTCCGACGGCGCCCGCCGGCGTGCGGCGCTGCACGGCGAGGCCAGCGCCGTGGCGAGCGACGGCCGGACGTTCCCCGGCACGCCGCGCAACGCGCAGTGCCCGTGCGGGTCGGGCAAGAAGTACAAGGTCTGCCACGGGGTCAACGAGGCCTGACGGCCGCCATCACTCCGTCCGTCCGCCGAGGCGGTCGCCCGCCCGCCGGGTGACCGCCTCGGCGTTCCCCGTGTGAGACAGCGGTCTCCGGTGTCGGACGGTCCGGTTACCCTGATCGCAACGGCCGGAGCTCTCCGTGCGGGCCCGCACCGGACCGGACCGCCCGCCTCGATGAGTCCCCCGACGAAAGCAGGATCGCCGTGCCCGTCCACGTCCCCGAGCCCGCGCGCGGGCTGCGTGTCGTTCTGCTCGGCTGCGGCGTCGTGGGCACCGAGGTGGCCCGGATCCTGCTGGAGCAGGGTGCCGACCTGGCCGCCCGCGCGGGTGCCCCGCTGGAGCTCGTGGGCATCGCCGTCCGCAGCACGGCCCAGCCCCGTGACCCGGCGATCCCGCGCGAGCTGCTGACGCAGGACGCGGAGTCGCTCGTGGACGGCGCGGACATCGTCGTCGAGGTGATCGGTGGTACCGAACCCGCGCGTGGCCTGCTGCTGCGGGCCATCGAGGGCGGCGCGGCCGTGGTCACGGCGAACAAGGCGCTGCTGGCGGCGGACGGGCCCACGCTCTACAAGGCGGCCGACTCCGCCGGCGTCGACATCTACTACGAGGCCGCCGTCGCGGGCGCCATCCCCATCGTGCGGCCCGTGCGGGAGTCCCTGGCGGGCGACCACGTGCGCCGCGTGCTCGGCATCGTCAACGGCACCACCAACTACGTGCTGGACCAGATGGCCACGAGCGGGCTGGACCTCGACGCGGCGGTGAAGCAGGCCCAGGAGCTCGGCTACGCCGAGGCGGACCCGACGGCCGACGTGGACGGGTACGACGCCGCGGCGAAGGCCGCGATCCTCGCCAGCCTGGCCTTCCACACCCGGGTCTCGGCGGACGACGTGGCCCGCGAGGGCATCCGCGGCATCACGTCCGACGACGTGGCGTGGGCGGCCCGGACCGGGCACGCCGTGAAGCTGCTGGCCATCGCCGAGCAGACCGGTGAGGGTGTCTCCGTCCGGGTGCACCCGGCGCTCGTCCCGCTGGACCACCCGCTGGCGGGTGTGAAGGGTGCCTTCAACGCGGTCTTCGTCGAGGCGGACGCCGCAGGCCCGCTCATGTTCTACGGGCAGGGCGCCGGGGGCCGCCCCACGGCGTCGGCCGTCGTCGGCGACGTCGTCTCGGCGGCGCGCCACCGTGTGCTCGGCGGCAAGGGCCCCCAGGAGTCCACCTATGCGGCCCGCCCGCTGCTCCCGCCCGACGCCGCGGTGACGCGTTACCAGGTCCGCCTGCTGGTGGCCGACCTGCCGGGGGTGCTGGCACAGGTCGCCGGCGTCGTGGGCGACCACGGCGTGTCGATCGACACCGTGCGCCAGACCGGCCCCTCCGAGGGCACCGCCGAGCTGCTCCTGACCACCCACGCGGCCCGCGAGGCGTCGCTGGCCGCCACCATCGCGGCGGTCCGCACGCTCGAACCGGTCCGCGAGATCACGTCCGTCCTGAGAGTCGAAGGCTGAACCGTGCCCGTGCTGCCCGCTGAACCGAACCTCCCGTCCGCCGCTCCCGGCGCACCCACCTCACGCCTGTGGCGCGGCGTGATCGCCGAGTACGCCGACCGCCTGCCCGCCCACCTGCAGCAGAAGATCGTGACGCTCGGCGAGGGCGGCACGCCGCTCGTCCCCGCTCACGCGCTGTCGGAGCGCACGGGCGCCGACGTGTACGTCAAGGTCGAGGGCATGAACCCCACCGGCTCCTTCAAGGACCGGGGGATGACCACCGCGATCTCGGCGGCCGCCGGGCGCGGCGCCCGGGTCGTGGTGTGCGCGTCGACCGGCAACACGTCGGCGTCGGCCGCCGCGTACGCGACGCGGGCCGGGATGGTCTGCGCCGTGCTCGTGCCGGACGGCAAGATCGCGATGGGCAAGCTGAGCCAGGCCGTGGCGCACGGCGCGCGCCTGCTCCAGGTGGACGGCAACTTCGACGACTGCCTGGTGGCCGCGCGCAAGCTCGCCGACACCCACCCGGTCGAGCTCGTGAACTCGGTGAACCCCGACCGGATCGAGGGCCAGAAGACGGCCGCGTTCGAGATCGTGGACGCGCTCGGCGACGCCCCGGACATCCACGTGCTGCCCGTCGGCAACGCCGGGAATATCACGGCCTACTGGAAGGGTTTCACCGAGTACGCCGAGGCGGGTGTCGCGAGCCGTACGCCGGCCATGTGGGGCTTCCAGGCCGCCGGCGCCGCCCCGATCGTCAAGGGGCACCCGGTCGACGAGCCGGACACCATCGCGACCGCCATCCGGATCGGCAACCCCGCCTCGTGGGAGCAGGCCGAGCAGGCCCGCGACACGTCCGGCGGCGTCATCGAGGCGGTGACCGACGAGCAGATCCTCGCGGCGCACCGCATCCTCTCGGCCGAGGTCGGCGTGTTCGTCGAGCCGGCCTCCGCGGCCGGCGTCGCGGGCCTCCTGGCACGCCACGAGCGCGGCCTGGTGCCCGCGGGGGCGCGCATCACCATCACGGTGACCGGTCACGGGCTCAAGGACCCGGGCTGGGCGCTGCGCACGCCCGACGGCGGCGAGGTGGAGCCCGTGCGGGTCTCCGCCGACGTCGTGTCGATCGCCGACGCCCTGTCGCTCTGATGCAGCTCGGCGCCGACCACGTGCGGGTCCGGGTGCCCGCCACCAGCGCGAACCTCGGCCCGGGGTTCGACGCGCTGGGCCTGGCCCTCGCGCTGTACGACGAGGTCGAGGTACGGCTCGTCGCGAGCGACGAGGTGCTCGTCGAGGTCGAGGGCGAGGGGGCGGGCGAGGTCACGCTGGGGGAGGACCACCTGGTGGTCCGTGCGCTGCGCCGCACCATGGACCTGGCCGGGGCCGTCCCGACCGGCATCCACATGACGTGCCACAACGTGATCCCGCACGGACGGGGGCTCGGCTCGTCGTCGGCCGCGGTCGTGGCCGGGATCGTCGCGGCGCGTGCGCTGCTGGCCGACCCGCGCGCGATCGACGCCACCACGGTGCTCGCGCTGGCCACCGAGTTCGAGGGGCACCCCGACAACGCGGCCCCGGCCATCCAGGGCGGGGCCACGGTCGCCTGGACCACGGACGACGGTCCGCGCGCCGTCGGCCTGGACGTGGATCCCACGATCGAGGCCACCGTGCTGGTGCCGGACGCCCGGCTGGCGACGGCCCGGGCCCGCGCGGCCCTGCCGGCCCGCGTGTCGCACGGCGACGCCGCGTTCACCGCGGGCCGGGCGGCACTCCTCGTCGAGGCGCTCGCCCGGCGGCCGGAGCTGCTGTTCGACGCCACGGAGGACCGGCTGCACCAGTCCTACCGCGCGGCCGTCCTGGGGGCGTCCAGCGAGCTGCTGCGGGCGCTGCGGGAGGCCGGCGTGCCGGCCACGGTCTCGGGCGCCGGGCCCACCGTCCTGGTGCTCGCCGGGCCGGAGCACAGGGCCCGTCGTGACGCGGTCCTGGCGGAGCTGGTGGACGAGTCGGCGGGTTGGCGACGGTTGAGTCCGGGAATCGACATGACCGGTGCACGCGCACGGAGAGTTTCCGGAAACACGGGTGCGCTATCGTCCGGCTCGGCGGGTGCGACGGGTCGTCCGGGAACGCACCGTGTCGGGCCATGATCACGGGCAGTACGGGGTGGTAGTATGCAGTGAACCTTCGGGATCGCACGTCCTGAGCCATGGTGGCGGGAGCCCGGAATCTTCTCGGTTCCTCACCGCCTGATCGGCAGAGTTCTGATCCAGTGAACCTCGGCTGCTCAGCCGTGCCCGTTGCAGGCCGTGACCCACGGCTACCGCATCTCGCGAGAAGGCAGACAACGCCCCCGTCCGCCGTCGTCGTCGTACCACTGATGCGAGGTTTTTCGCGCCTCGGCCATCTCGTGCCGGACGCCCACTATCCCGCGGCCCGCGATCACGCGATCAGCCGCAGTTCGAGGGGGAAGGGTCCTTCGTGACAGACACCACCGATAACGCTCAGGAAGCCGCCGGCCGTACCGCCGGAGCGCTGAGCAGCATGCGCCTCGCCGAGCTCCAGGCACTCGCCGGAGACCTGGGCGTGAAGGGCACCTCCAGGATGCGCAAGAGCGACCTCGTGGAGACCATCCGCGAGAAGACGGGCGGCGCGACGAAGCGTCCGAGCCGTGCCGCTGCCACCGTGGAGCAGCCCACCACCGACAAGCCCGCCCGCGCCGAGACGCCGGTCGCCGCCGCCGAGGTCGCCACCTCGGGTGTGCGCGCCGACGCCAGCACGGAGGCCGAGAAGGCCGCCCGCCTGGCCCAGCTCGCCGAGGCCGTGGCCGCTCCGCGCGAGCAGGGCGGCCGTCGTTCCGGCCGCGGCCAGGGTGCCGCCGAGCAGAACGGCGACAAGACTTCCGAGACCCGTAACGGCCAGTCCGGCAGCGGCCGGCAGGGCTCCCGCAACGACCGCTCCGGTGAGCGTGGCGGCGAGCGCGGTGCCGACCGGAACGAGCGCGGCAGCAACCGTGGCGGCGAGCGGAACAACGACCGCAACGCCGACCGGAACAACGACCTCGACGACGAGCGCGGTTCGCGCCGCCGCCGCGGCCGGGACCGGGGCCGGGACCGCAAGCGCGGCCGCGGCCGCCAGGGTCCGGACGTCGCGGGCCTCGAGAACGTCGAGGTGCGCGAGGACGACGTGCTGCTGCCCGTCGCCGGCATCCTCGACATCCTCGACAACTACGCGTTCGTGCGGACGTCGGGCTACCTGCCGGGCAACAACGACGTGTACGTGTCGCTGAACCAGGTCAAGAAGGCCGGTCTGCGCCGCGGTGACGCCGTCGTCGGCGCCGTCCGCCAGCCGCGCGAGGGCGAGGAGCCGCCGCAGCAGCCCACCGGGCGCAACGCCAAGGTGAACAAGTTCAACGCCCTGGTCCGCCTGGACACCGTGAACGGCATGACGCCGGAGGAGGCGCGGGAGCGCCCCGAGTTCACCAAGCTGACGCCGCTGTACCCGCAGGAGCGTCTGCGCCTGGAGAACCCCGAGGCGACCAAGCTGACGCCGCGCGTGATCGACATCGTCGCGCCGATCGGCAAGGGCCAGCGCGGCCTCATCGTCGCGCCGCCCAAGGCCGGCAAGACGCTGATGATGCAGCAGATCGCCAACGCGATCACCACCAACAACCCTGAGGTCCACCTCATGGTCGTGCTGGTGGACGAGCGCCCGGAAGAGGTCACCGACTTCGAGCGCTCGGTCAAGGGCGAGGTCATCTCCTCGACCTTCGACCGCCACGCCTCCGACCACACGCTGGTCGCCGAGCTCGCCATCGAGCGGGCCAAGCGCCTCGTGGAGCTGGGTCAGGACGTCGTGGTGCTGCTCGACGGCATCACCCGCCTGTCGCGCGCCTACAACCTGGCCGCCCCGGCGTCGGGCCGCATCCTGTCGGGTGGTGTGGACGCCGCGGCGCTCTACCCGCCCAAGAAGTTCTTCGGTGCCGCCCGCAACATCGAGGACGGCGGCTCGCTGACCATCCTCGCCACCGCGCTGGTGGAGACCGGCTCGAAGATGGACGAGGTGATCTTCGAGGAGTTCAAGGGCACCGGCAACATGGAGCTGCGCCTGTCGCGGTCCCTGGCCGAGAAGCGCATCTTCCCGGCGATCGACGTCAACGGCTCGAGCACGCGACGCGAGGAGATCCTCATGTCGAAGGACGAGCTCGCGATCGTCTACAAGCTGCGCCGCGTCATGGGCGCGCTCGACCAGACGCAGGCCGCCGAGCTGCTGCTCGGTCAGCTCAAGAAGACCAAGACCAACGTCGAGTTCCTGCTGCACGTGCAGAAGACGACGCCGGGTGGTCTGACCGAGGACGAGAACGTCGGCGAGACCGTCTGATCCGGACGGTCCACGTCACACCCCGCTGCCTCGCCCATCCGGGCGAGGTAGTGGCAGAATGACTGGCTGGCTCGCTGGTTCACGCGCCTGCGGTTCTGCAGGGCGACCCAGCGGCATCACAACCAAGGAGCACCATGAGGGCTGGAATCCACCCCGAGTACGTCGTCACCCAGGTCACCTGCACCTGTGGCAACACCTTCACGACGCGTAGCACCGAGACGTCCGGCAAGATCAGCGCCGACGTCTGCAGCGCCTGCCACCCGTTCTACACGGGCAAGCAGAAGATCATGGACACCGGTGGCCGCGTGGCCCGGTTCCAGGCGCGCTACGGCAAGAAGGCCGCCGACAAGTAGCGACTCCGCAGCGCCGGTGGTCCGGTCCGACAACCTCTCCAGGGGCAGTCGGGCACCGGACCACCGGCGCTGTTGCTTTGCCCGGACCCCAGCCGTAGTACCGAGGAGAGATCGTGACCGAAGCGTTTGCCGGTGTCGGGCCGCTGCTCAGCGAGCACGCCGAGATCGAGACGGCACTGGCGGACCCCGCCGTGCACGCCGACCCCGGCCGCGCCCGGACCCTCGGCCGGCGCTACGCCGAGCTGAACCAGGTGGTGGGCGCCTACAAGGCGTGGGAGCAGGCCCACGACGACGCCGAGGCCGCCGCCGAGCTGGCCGCCGAGGACGCGTCGTTCGCCGAGGAGCTGCCGGGCCTGCGCGAGGCGGAGGCCGCGGCCGAGGAGCGGCTGCGCCGTGTGCTCGTCCCGCGCGACCCCGACGACGGCCGCGACGTCATCCTCGAGATCAAGGCGGGCGAGGGCGGGGAGGAGTCCGCGCTGTTCGCGGGCGACCTGCTGCGCATGTACCTGCGGTACGCGGAGCAGCGCGGCTGGTCCACGCAGGTCCTGGAGGCCACCGAGTCCGACCTGGGCGGCTACAAGGACGTCCAGGTGGCGATCAAGGCCAAGAGCGTGCAGGGCCCCGAGGACGGCGTCTGGCACAGCCTCAAGTACGAGGGCGGCGTGCACCGCGTGCAGCGGGTGCCCGTCACGGAGTCGCAGGGCCGCATCCACACCTCGGCCGCGGGCGTGCTCGTGTTCCCCGAGGTGGACGACCCGGGTGAGCTCGAGATCGACCAGAACGACCTGCGCATCGACGTCTACCGCTCCTCCGGGCCGGGCGGCCAGTCCGTCAACACCACGGACTCCGCGGTGCGCATCACCCACCTGCCCACCGGCATCGTGGTCTCGATGCAGAACGAGAAGTCGCAGCTGCAGAACCGGGAGCAGGCCATGCGCGTGCTGCGCGCCCGCCTCCTGGCGGCGCAGGCGGAGGCCGCCGCCGCCGAGTCCGCCGAGCTGCGCCGCTCGCAGGTGCGCACCGTGGACCGCTCCGAGCGGATCCGCACGTACAACTTCCCCGAGAACCGCATCGCCGACCACCGCACCGGCTACAAGGCCTACAACCTCGACCAGGTGCTGGACGGCGACCTGGGCCCGGTGGTGCGGTCCGCGATCGACGCCGACGAGGCGGCACGGCTCGCGGAGGCGGCAGGTGCCTGAGCCCGGAGGCCGGGGCACGACGGCCGTCCCCGCCGGACGGATCACGGCGGGTCTGGCGCCGTCCGGTGCGGTCGGGCAGGCTCGTGCCGTGGCCGGAGGAGTGCGATGAGCGCGCAGCTGCTGAAGTGGGCGCAGGAGGAGCTGGCCGACGCCGGGGTCGCGTCGCCGCGCGCCGATGCCGAGGCGCTGCTGGCGCACGCGCTCGGCGTGGACCGGTCCGAGGTGCGCCGGCTGGCGGTGCTGGGCCGCGAGGTGCCCGACGACGCGGTGCGTGCGTTCGAGGCCCTCGTCGCGCGCCGGGCCGCCCGCGAACCCCTGCAGCACCTCACCGGGCGTGCCGCGTTCCGGCACCTGGAGCTCGCGGTGGGCCCCGGCGTGTTCGTGCCCCGCCCCGAGACCGAGGAGGTGGCCCAGGTCGCCGTCGACGAGGCGGCCAAGGTCACGGCCGAGCGCGCGGGTGCGGGCGCCGTCGTCGTGGACCTGTGCACCGGGTCCGGGGCGATCGCCCTGGCCGTGGCCACCGAGGTGCCCGGGGCGCGCGTGCACGCCGTCGAGCTGGACAAGGACGCGCACGCCTGGGCGGAGCGCAACGTCGACGCGCTGAGCGCGGCCGCCGCCGGCCGGACGCCTGGGGACGGCGGTGCGCCCGGAGCCGGCACGACACCGGACGACCCGCCCGAGCGGATCGTCCGCCTGGTCAAGGGCGATGCCCGCACCGCGCTGTACGGGATCGACGGGACGGCCGACGTCGTCGTCTCGAACCCGCCGTACGTGCCCTCGGACGCCGTGCCGGTGGACCCGGAGGTCGCGGAGCACGATCCGGCCGTCGCGCTGTACGGGCTCGGCCCCGACGGCCTGGAGGTGCCCCGCGGCATCACGGCGGCCGCCGCGCGCCTGCTGCGACCGGGCGGGCTCTACGTCATGGAGCACGCCGAGGTCCAGGCGGAGGCGGCCCGTGCCATGGTCGCGGCGACGACGGACGCCGAAGGACGGCCGGCCTTCGAGGAGCCCGAGACCCGCAAGGACCTGACGGGACGGCCCCGGATGGTGGTCGCACGCCGTGCGGCTCCACCGGAGTCCAGGATCGTGAAAGACTGGCCCGCGTGAGTGTGCCTGTGCAGCCCGTGCTCGACGCCACCGACCCCCAGACCTGGGGCCCCGCGATCGACGAGGCAGTGAATGCGATCTCCCGGGGCGGCCTCGTGGTCCTGCCCACCGACACCGTGTACGGCATCGGTGCCGACGCGTTCGACAAGGAGGCGGTGGCCGCGCTCCTGGCGGCCAAGGGCCGCGGCCGGCAGATGCCGCCGCCCGTGCTGGTGGGGGAGGTGGCCACCCTCGACGGCCTGGCCACCGACGTGCCCGAGGACGCCCGCCGCCTCGTCGACGCCTTCTGGCCCGGCGGGTTCACCGTGATCCTGCGCGCGCAGCCCTCGCTGCAGTGGGACCTCGGCGACACGGGTGGCACGGTGGCGCTGCGCATGCCGGACCACCCGGCGGCGCTGGCCCTGCTCAAGCGCACCGGCCCGCTGGCCGTCTCCAGCGCCAACAAGTCCGGCAGCCCGGCCGCGCAGGACGTGGCGGACGCGGAGCGCCAGCTCGGTGCGTCCGTGGCGGTCTACCTGGACGGCGGCGAAGCGCCCGGCGGCGTCGCCTCTACGATCGTGGACGCCACCGGCCCCACGCTGCGCGTCGTGCGCGAGGGCGCGGTCTCGCTCGACGAGCTGCGCCGGGTGGCCGACGTCGAGGGTCTTCAGGCGACGCCCGAGGAGGGACCGGAGCCTGCCGCGGCGGGTGAGCCGGAGGACGACGAGTGAGGGTGTACCTGCTCCTGATGCTCGTGGCCGCCGCGGTCACGTTCCTGACGACGCCCTTTGCCCGGTGGGTGGCGCTGAAGACCTCGGCCATCTCGGCCGTCCGGGCCCGTGACGTGCACCTCGTGCCCACCCCGCGCCTGGGCGGGCTGGCCATGCTGATCGGCATCGTGGTCGCGGTGCTGCTGGCCTCCCAGATGCCGTTCCTCTCGGGGGTGTTCGACGCCCGGCAGGTCTCGCAGGTGTGGGGCATCGTGGGCGGCGCGGCGATCGTGTGCGCCCTGGGCTGGGCCGACGACAAGTGGGACCTCGACTGGGTGACCAAGCTGGCCGGCCAGGTGCTGGCGGCGGGGTTCATGGCGCTGCAGGGCGTGCAGCTCATCACGCTGCCGATCGCGGGGACGACCATCCCCTCCTCGCGCATGTCGCTCGCCGCGACCGTCCTCGTGGTCGTGGTCGCGATGAACGCCGTGAACTTCGTGGACGGGCTCGACGGGCTGGCCGCCGGCATCATCGCCATCGGCGGGACCGCCTTCTTCCTCTACACCTACCGGCTGACGGCGGAGGCCACGCCGGACGACTTCGCGAGCCTCGCCTCGCTCATGCTGGCCGTGCTCGTCGGTGCCTGTGTCGGGTTCCTGCCCCACAACTTCTTCCCGTCACGCATCTTCATGGGCGACGCCGGCTCCATGCTCATCGGCCTCGTCATGGCCGGCGCCGCGATCACCGTGACGGGCAACGTCCAGCCGGAGGTCATGACCGGCGCGCAGGCCCTGCCGGCGTTCATCCCGCTGCTGCTGCCGGTGGCGGTGCTCATGCTCCCGCTGCTCGACATGGGGCTGGCCGTGATCCGGCGGCTGGCCGCGGGCAAGTCGCCCATGGCACCCGACCGCATGCACCTGCACCACCGCATGCTGGCCCTCGGCCACTCGCACCGCCGCGCCGTGGTGATCCTGTACGTCTGGACCGCCGTGTTCGCGTTCAGCGCCGCGGCGCTGGTGCTGTGGGACTGGGAGATCGTGCTCGTCTGGACCGGCGTGTTCGTGGTGCTGGCGCTGCTGGCCACGCTCGGCCCGCTGCGCCACCGGGGCCGCTTCCTGGACGACGACGTCGCGCTGTCCGGCCAGGTCCCCAAGGTCCCGGCCGGGGTCGGGGCCGGGACCCCCGTGACCGCGCAGTCCGCACCGCAGGGCGGCGTCCGCCCCGGTGCCACCACCATCAAGGAGACCATCGAATGACCGAGCACGTACCCGACGCCCCCCACGCCGCACGCGGCGCCGAGCAGGCGATGCTGCGCACCGCCCTGCGCGACAGCCTCGTCCTGGTGGCCGGGCTCGCCGTGCTGGGGTCGCTCGCGGGGCTGCTGATCGCGGGCCTGCCGGGTCTCTGGGGCGGCCTGATCGGTGCCGCCCTGGCCGCGTTCTTCTGCGGCGCCACGGTGCTGTCGATGCTCTGGACCGTGGGCAAGGGCGCGGTCACGATGGGCGCCGTCGTGATGGGCGGGTGGATCGCCAAGATGGTCGTGCTCGTCGTGGTCATGGCGGTGCTGACGCGCTTCGACTTCTACGACCGCATCGTCCTGTTCGTGGTGCTGCTGCTGGGCGCCGTCGGCTCGGCGCTGCTCGACTACCGGGCAGTCAGGAACGCCCGCGTCCCCTACGTCGAGCCGGGCGCGGGCGCCTGACGGGCCGTCGTGGGGCGCAGCGGACCGGTCCCGAGGTTGCGCAATAAGTCACAAGGGGCCGTGCCATGCCGTTCCGCGGCCAGATTCACGCGGGACATAGGTTAGGCTTACGACGAATCCATGACGGCCAGGCCCGATGGCGCGCCCGTTCCGCCCCTTTGCGGTGACGCGCGCAGGGCCTAATGACCACCTGGGAGTCCTCCTGTCCACGTATGCGACGTCCGTAATCCTCGCCGCCACAGAAGGCCACGAGGGTGAGGGCGGCTTCCACACGCCGTCGATCGCCGACTTCTTCCCGTCGGGCATCCTCTTCGAGGGCACCATCTTCCAGATCGACCGCATCTGGATCATCCGCATCATCGCCACGCTGGTGCTGCTGTCGGTCTTCGTGATCGCCGCGCGCCGCGCCAAGGTGGTGCCGGGCCGCTTCCAGGCCGGTGTCGAGTTCCTCCTGGACTTCGTCCGGGTGCAGATCGGCGAGGAGATCCTGGGCAAGGAGAACGCCCGGCGTTTCGTGCCCATGCTCACCACTATCTTCCTGACCATCCTGGCGTTCAACGTCACGAGCGTGATACCGGGCCTGAACCTGGCCGGTACCTCCCGGATCGGCGTCCCGCTGCTCCTCGCGCTCTGGGTGTTCGTCACCTACTGGGCGGTCGGCATCCGCAAGCACGGTCTGGGCGGGTACCTCAAGGCGAACCTCTTCCCGCCGGGGGTGCCGTGGCCGATCTACTTCATCCTGACGCCGATCGAGCTGCTGCAGCTCCTGGTCATCCGGCCGGGTTCGCTGGCGGTCCGACTGGTGGCCAACATGGTCGCGGGCCACATCATGCTCGTGCTCTGCTTCGCCGCCACCCAGTTCTTCCTGATCGACTCGGCCGGCTCCGGCCTGATGGCGTTCGGGGTGCTGACCCTCCCGGCAGGCATCTTCGTGACGCTGTTCGAACTTCTGGTCGCGTTCCTGCAGGCGTACATCTTCGCCCTGCTGGCCGCGGTCTACATCAACATGTCGCTGGAGGAGGAGCACTGACGGTGCTCGTTCCTCCGGGCGGCGCTGCATAGCTTCACCTGGAAAACCCGCGACGGGCGCACCAGCGCCTTCGCACACCACGCGACGCCGGACCACACCGGTCCGGCGCCCAACGGAAGGAAGACGTACGTGGACGCCATCACTCTCGCCGAGGTCACCGGTAACCTGAACGCTGTCGGCTACGGCCTCGCCGCCACCGGCCCGGGTATCGGTCTCGGCATCCTGATCGGCAAGACCATCGAGGGCATGGCTCGCCAGCCCGAGGTCGCCGGCCAGCTCCGCGCCACCATGTTCCTCGGTGTCGCCTTCGTCGAGGTGCTCGCGCTTCTCGGCCTGGTTGCCGGCTTCCTCTTCCCCGCCGCGTGATGGCTGCGCTCCCGAGCGCTGCCGCCGTCATGGCAGCAGAAGAGGAGCCCGCGGGCATCGACCTGTTCCTGCCCGCCGGCTACGACCTGCTCTGGTCGGCCGTGATCCTCGTGGTCATCGCCGCCGTGTTCTACAAGCTCGTGCTGCCCCGCATGAACGCGGTGCTCGACGAGCGTGCCGCCCTCATCGAGGGTGGCATCGAGAAGGCCGAGGCCGCGCAGAAGCAGGCCGACGAGGCGCTGGCGCAGCAGCAGCAGCTGCTCGCCGAGGCTCGGGCCGACGCCGCGCAGGTCCGTGAGGAGGCGCGTGCCGAGGGCACGGCCATCGTCAAGGAGCTGCGGGCCAAGGCGAACGAGGAGGCGGAGCGCATCACGGAGACGGCGCACCGCCAGATCGAGGCCGAGCGGCAGTCCGCCGTGGTCTCCCTGCGCACCGAGGTCGGGTCGCTCGCGACCGAGCTCGCGTCGAAGATCGTGGGCGAGTCCCTCGAGGACTCGGCCCGGCAGTCCCGTGTGGTGGACCGCTTCCTCGACGAGCTCGAGGCGAGCCAGTCCGTCGCGAGCAGCAGCCCGGCAAGCAAGGAGGCGTGATGCGGGGAACGAGCGGGGCATCGCTGAAGGAGGCGCAGGAGCGCTTCGAGCCGGTGCTGCGTGCCGCGGGTGCGGACGCGCTGAGCCTGGGCGAGCAGCTGCTCACCCTGGTGTCCGCGCTGGACGACTCGGCCGCGCTGCGCCGCTCGCTCGCCGATCCGTCGCGTGAGGGCGAGGCCAAGGCCGGCCTGGTGGCCAACCTGCTGAACGGCTTCGACGAGCGCGTGGTGGACCTGGTGTCCGGCATGGTCCGGGCCCGCTGGGCGGGCGACGCGGACCTGGCCGACGCCGTCGAGCGCCTCGGCGTGGACGCCGTGCTGGCGTCCGCCGAGGCGCGCGGCGCGCTGGAGACCGTGGAGGACGAGCTGTTCCGCCTCACGCGGGCCCTGGACGGCCAGCGGGAGGCCAAGCAGATCCTCTCGGACGGCACCACGGCGCCCGACCGCCGGGTGGCTCTCGTGGACGCGCTGGTCGCCGGCAAGGTGGACACCGTGACCCAGAGCCTGGCTCGGCGGGCGACCTCGTCGCTGCGCGGCCGGCGCTTCGTGCAGACGCTCGGCTGGTTCGGCGACATCGCGGCGGAACGCCGCAAGCGGCTCGTCGCCACCGTGACCAGCGCGACGGTCCTGACCCGCGAGCAGGAGCAGCGCCTCGGCGCGGTGCTCGAGCGCTCGTACGGCCGGCCGGTGCAGCTGAACGTCACGGTGGACCCGGCCATCGTCGGGGGCATGCGCATCCAGGTCGGCGCGGACGTCGTCGACTCCACCGTCCTGTCGCGCCTTGCTGACGCGTCGCGTCGTCTGGCCGGCTGAAAACGTGAACAAGAACCTTCCGCCGCGGCTCTCGCGGCCACGACAGGAGAAGAGCAATGGCTGAGCTGACGATCCGGCCGGACGAGGTCCGCGCCGCACTGGACAGCTTCGTGAAGGCCTACGAGCCCCAGGAAGCTGCCGCCGAGGAGGTGGGCCGCGTCGCGTACGCCGCGGACGGCATCGCCCGCGTCGAGGGCCTCCCGGGCGTGATGGCCAACGAGCTGCTGCGCTTCGAGGACGGCACGCTCGGCCTCGCGCAGAACCTGGACGTCCGGGAGATCGGTGTCGTCGTCCTCGGCGAGTTCACCGGTATCGAGGAGGGCCAGGAGGTCCGCCGCACGGGTGACGTGCTGTCGGTGCCGGTGGGCGAGGGCTACCTCGGCCGCGTCGTCGACCCGCTGGGCAACCCGGTGGACGGCCTCGGCGCCATCGAGACCGAGGGCACGCGTGCCCTGGAGCTGCAGGCGCCGGGCGTCATGCAGCGCAAGTCGGTGCACGAGCCCCTGCAGACGGGCATCAAGGCGATCGACTCGATGATCCCGATCGGCCGTGGTCAGCGTCAGCTGATCATCGGCGACCGCCAGACCGGCAAGACGGCGATCGCGGTCGACACCATCATCAACCAGAAGGCGAACTGGGAGAGCGGCGACCCGACCAAGCAGGTCCGCTGCATCTACGTCGCCGTCGGCCAGAAGGGCTCGACCATCGCCTCGGTGCGTGGCGCGCTCGAGGAGGCCGGCGCCCTGGAGTACACGACGATCGTCGCGGCTCCGGCGTCCGACCCGGCCGGCTTCAAGTACCTGGCCCCGTACACCGGCTCGGCCATCGGCCAGCACTGGATGTACTCGGGCAAGCACGTCCTGATCATCTTCGACGACCTGTCGAAGCAGGCCGAGGCCTACCGTGCCGTGTCGCTGCTGCTGCGCCGTCCGCCGGGCCGCGAGGCCTACCCGGGTGACGTCTTCTACCTGCACTCCCGCCTGCTGGAGCGTTGCGCCAAGCTGAGCGACGAGCTGGGTGCGGGTTCGATGACCGGTCTGCCGATCATCGAGACCAAGGCGAACGACGTGTCGGCGTACATCCCGACGAACGTCATCTCCATCACCGACGGTCAGATCTTCCTGCAGTCCGACCTGTTCAACGCCG
This sequence comes from Promicromonospora sp. NPDC052451, assembly GCF_044547525.1. Classification (NCBI taxonomy): domain Bacteria; kingdom Bacillati; phylum Actinomycetota; class Actinomycetes; order Micrococcales; family Promicromonosporaceae; genus Promicromonospora; species Promicromonospora sp. NPDC052451. Next base: position 118,894 of record NZ_JBIUAP010000012.1, on the reverse strand, counting down.
ACCAGCGTCCCGCCGTGGACGTCGGTATCTCGGTGTCGCGAGTCGGTGGTGACGCGCAGATCAAGGCGATGAAGAAGGTCTCCGGCACGCTGAAGCTGGAGCTGGCGCAGTTCCGGTCGCTCGAGGCGTTCGCGATGTTCGCGTCCGACCTGGACGCGTCCTCGCGTGCCCAGCTGCAGCGCGGTGCCGTGCTGACCGAGCTGCTCAAGCAGCCGCAGTACACGCCGTACGCGGTCGAGGACCAGGTCGCCATGGTGTGGGCCGGGACCAAGGGCAAGCTCGACGACGTCCCGGTCGAGGACGTGCGGCGCTTCGAGTCCGAGCTGCTGGACCACCTGCGGCGCAAGACCGACGTGCTGCCGACCATCCTGGAGACGGGCAAGCTGGAGGCGGACACGGAGGAGGCGCTCGGCGCCGCCGTGGACGACTTCCGGGCCGGATTCCAGCGCGGTGACGGCACGGCGCTCGTCGGCGGCGACGTCGAGGGCGATGTGGACGTCCAGCAGGAGCAGATCGTCGTCAAGAAGAAGGCCTGACCGTGGCCGGTGGAGCTCAGCGCGTCTACAAGGCGCGGATCAAGTCGACGCAGTCGCTGAAGAAGATCTTCCGCGCGCGCGAGCTGATCGCGGCTTCCCGCATCGGCAAGGCCCGGGCGGCGGCCGCGGCGGCGGCACCGTACGCGCAGGCGATCACCCGTGCGGTGTCCGCCGTGGCGTCGCACACCGACGTCGACCACCCGCTCACGCGGGAGGAGGGCGGCAACCGCGTCGCCGTGCTCGTGGTGTCCTCGGACTCCGGCATGGCCGGCTCGTACCCGATGGCGATCGTCCGTGAGGCCGAGAAGCTCGTCGGGCAGCTCACGTCCGAGGGCAAGGAGGTCCTGCTCTACGTGGCCGGCCGCCGTGCCATCGCGTACTACGCCTTCCGTGGGCGGGAGCTGACCAAGACCTGGTCCTACGGGTCGGAGAAGCCGACGCCGGAGGCCGCCGAGGACATCGCCGAGACGCTGCTGGAGGTGTTCCTCGCGGACGAGCCGGAGGGTGGCGTCAGCGAGCTGCATGTGGTCTCCACGCAGTTCGTCAACATGGTGACCCAGCGGACCCGGGTGGTGCGCATGCTGCCGCTCGAGGTGGTCGAGGGTGTGAGCGAGGCCGACGAGCACGAGGCCCTGCCGCTCTACGACTTCGAGCCGTCTCCCGAGGCGGTCCTCGACGAGCTGCTCCCGCGGTACGTGCAGCAGCGCATCTACGCGATGCTGCTCGACGCCGCGGCCTCCGAGCTCGCCGCCCGCCAGCGTGCCATGCACACGGCGACGGACAACGCCGAGGACCTGATCCGCACGTACACCCGACTGGCCAACCAGGCCCGCCAGGCCGACATCACCCAGGAGATCAGCGAGATCGTCTCCGGTGCCGACGCCCTGGCGTCCTGAACAGACCGAACAGACTCCCCGCCGGAGGACCCTCCGGCCCACCGAAGCGAGGCAAGTATGACCGCCACCACCGTGGAAGCCACGGTCGAGCACACGAGCGGCCCCGGCACCGGCCGGGTCGCCCGGGTGATCGGCCCTGTCGTGGACATCGAGTTCCCCGAGGACGCGATCCCCGACATCTACAACGCGCTCACCGTCGAGATCGACCTGTCGAACCAGGGCGAGAGCGAGAACAAGTTCACGCTGACCCTCGAGGTCGAGCAGCACCTGGGTGACTCCCTGGTGCGCGCCATCGCGCTCAAGCCGACCGACGGCCTGGTCCGCGGCGCCGTGGTGACCGACACGGGCGCTCCCATCTCCGTGCCCGTCGGTGACATCACCAAGGGCAAGGTCTTCAACGTCACCGGTGAGGTGCTGAACCTCGCCGAGGGCGAGCGCTTCGAGGTCACCGAGCGCTGGCCGATCCACCGCAAGCCGCCGGCCTTCGACCAGCTCGAGTCGAAGACCCAGATGTTCGAGACGGGCATCAAGTCGATCGACCTGCTGACCCCGTACGTGCAGGGTGGCAAGATCGGCCTCTTCGGTGGTGCGGGCGTCGGCAAGACGGTCCTCATCCAGGAGATGATCCAGCGCGTGGCGCAGGACCACGGTGGTGTGTCGGTGTTCGCCGGTGTCGGCGAGCGCACCCGTGAGGGCAACGACCTCATCGGCGAGATGGAGGAGGCGGGCGTCTTCGACAAGACGGCGCTCGTGTTCGGCCAGATGGACGAGCCGCCGGGGACGCGTCTGCGCGTCGCCCTGTCGGCGCTGACGATGGCGGAGTACTTCCGCGACGTGCAGCAGCAGGACGTGCTGCTGTTCATCGACAACATCTTCCGCTTCACGCAGGCCGGTTCCGAGGTCTCCACGCTGCTCGGCCGCATGCCGTCCGCCGTGGGCTACCAGCCGAACCTGGCCGACGAGATGGGCCTCCTCCAGGAGCGCATCACCTCGACGCGTGGTCACTCCATCACGTCGCTGCAGGCCATCTACGTGCCCGCCGACGACTACACCGACCCGGCCCCGGCCACGACGTTCGCCCACCTGGACGCCACGACCGAGCTCTCGCGCGAGATCGCGTCCAAGGGTCTGTACCCGGCGATCGACCCGCTGGCCTCGACGTCCCGCATCCTCGACCCGCGCTACGTGGGCCAGGAGCACTACGACGTCGCGACCCGCGTGAAGTCGATCCTGCAGCGCAACAAGGAGCTGCAGGACATCATCGCCATCCTCGGTGTGGACGAGCTCTCGGAAGAGGACAAGACGGTCGTCGCGCGTGCGCGCCGCATCGAGCAGTTCCTCTCCCAGAACACCTACATGGCCGAGAAGTTCACGGGTGTGGTGGGCTCGACGGTGCCTCTGTCGGAGACCATCGAGGCATTCAAGAAGATCGCGGACGGCGAGTTCGACCACATCGCCGAGCAGGCCTTCTACAACATCGGTGGACTCGAGATGCTCGAGGAGAACTGGGCCCGTATCCAGAAGGAGTACGGGGCCTGACGCCTCGGACGTTCCCGGTGCGTGACGCCGCCCTCCGGGGCACCCTCGCGGGGGCGGCGTCACGCCCGCTACATCGGAAGGAGCTCTCGTGGCAGAGCTGAGCGTGGACCTCGTGTCCCGCGACCGTAAGGTCTGGAGCGGTGCGGCGGTCCAGGTGAGCGCACCGTCCGCGGACGGTCAGGTGGGCATCCTGGCGAACCACACGCCGCTGCTCGCCGTGCTGCGCCCGGGCACGGTCAAGGTGGAGACGACGTCGGGGACGGCCCTGGAGGCCCAGGTCACCGGCGGTTTCGTCTCCGTGGACGACAACCTCGTCACCCTCGTGGTCGACGAGATCTCCCTGGTCTGAGGGAGGGGCGCGAGTGCCGGGCGTCATATGGATCGCGATAGCGGTGCTCGGCGCGCTCGCGCTCGTGCTCGCGGCGGGCATCTCCCGGCTGCGGGCGCTCTCCCGCAGGGTGGGCTCGTTCAGCTGCAACGCCCGGCCGGCCGGTAACCCCGAGGGTTCCTGGACGCCGGGCATCGCCCAGTACGCGGTGGGCCGGATCGAGTGGTGGCGGTGCTGGTCGCTGGCGCCCCGTCCGGCCCGCACGTGGTACCGCGAGCGGCTGACGGTCACGGGCCGCACCCCGCTGGACCCCGACGAGCGTGGTCAGGGCGACCACTACCTCGTGCAGTGCCGGTACGACGGGCTCGACTTCGAGCTCGACCTCGCCGCCGGCGACTACTTCGGCCTCGCCTCCTGGCTCGAGGCCGCCCCTCCCGGACGACAGGATCTGGTTCTCTGATGCGGCTGGTCGTCGCCGACTGCTCCGCCCTCTACACGGGCCGCCTGACCGCGATGCTGCCGCAGGCGACGCGCCTGCTCGTGGTCAAGGCCGACGGAAGCGTGCTCATCCACTCCGACGGCGGCTCGTACAAGCCGCTGAACTGGATGAGCCCGCCCTGCACGCTCGCGGTGCGCGAGCCCTCCGCGGAGGCCGCCGAGCGCGGCGTCACCGAGGTGTGGACCGTCCAGCACGCGAAGTCGGACGACCGCCTCGAGGTGGAGCTCTTCACCGTGCACCACGACTCGGCCCACGACCTGGGTATCGACCCGGGCCTCGTGAAGGACGGCGTGGAGGCGCACCTCCAGGAGCTGCTCGCCGAGCAGATCGCGCTGCTCGGCGACGGCCACACCCTGGTGCGCCGCGAGTACCCGACCGCCATCGGTCCCGTGGACATCCTCGCGCGCGACGCCGACGGCGCCACGGTCGCGGTGGAGATCAAGCGCCGCGGCGACATCGACGGCGTCGAGCAGCTCACGCGCTACCTGGACCTGCTGAACCGCGACCCGCTGCTGGCGCCGGTCCGCGGCGTCTACGCGGCCCAGGAGATCAAGCCGCAGGCGCGGGTCCTGGCCAAGGACCGCGGTATCGCGACCCTCCTGCTGGACTACGACGCCATGCGCGGCGTCGACGACCCGACCTCGCGCCTCTTCTGACCCGTGCCGGGCGCTCCTGATCCGTGCCGGCGGCACCTGATCCGTGCCCGCCGCTCCTGATCCGCGACCGCGGCTTCTGACTCGTGCCGGCGGTTTCTGACTCGCGACCGCGGCCGGACGTGCGGCCGGAGGCCTGAGGTGAGGGGAGCCCGAAGGTGCCCCGCGGAGGTGTGTTGCAGGCAGTAGACAACGTCTACACGGGGCAACACGCCTCCGCGGGGCACCTTCTCGCCAGCCCCGGCCCGGCCCGGCCCGGCCTGGCTTCCGCCTGGCCCCGGCCCGGCCTGGCTCAGGCCTGGCCCCGGCCCGGCCTGGCTTCGGCCCGGCCCCGGCCTGGCTTCGGCCCGGGACGGCTGGCGAGGCGAGGCCTCCCCGAACCGGGCACCGTGACCGGCACGGGGACGATCCCGCACGGAACCGTGTCGGTCAGCCCCCGGGCAGCGGTTCCACCGTCCACGTGGCGCCCGGCGCCTCGCGGACGACGGCGTACCCGCCCGGCGTGACGACGACACCCTGCTCGGTTGAGGTACCGGACACGAGGTCGTGCCCCGCCCCCGTGACCCGTAGCGGCCGCTCCCCGTGGTGCAGCAGGAAGAGGTAGGTGGCCGCCGCGCCGCGCCGCCGGACGGCCTCCAGCCCGGTGCCGACCGCCTCGGGTACGACCGCGCGCACGTCCCGCTCGGCCAGCACCGCCGCGACGAACGTGTCCCACGACTCCTGGACGAGCCCCGCCGAGACGTACACGGCGGCCCCGTCCCCGACGGCGTGCCGGGTGACCGCGGGCGAGCCGGCGAGCGGGCCCTCGGCGTACCGTGCCACGACGTCCGCGCCGGTCGCTTCCAGACGCTCGGTCCACTGGGCGACGACCGAGCCGTCGTCCAGCTCCTGGGTGTCTCCGGGCGCCAGCGGCAGGTGCTCGGTGACTCGGACGCCCAGCAGGTCCCGCAGCAGCCCGGGGTAGCCGCCGGGGACCACGCGCTGGTACTCGTCCGCGACGCCGGTGAACCGGCCGACGACCAGGTGCCCGCCGTTCTCGGCGTACCGGGTCAGCCAGGCCGCGGTCGCGGCGTCCAGCGCCATGAGGGTCGGTACGAACAGCACCCGGTACCGCGCGACGTCGGCCCCGGACCGCACGAAGTCCACGGCCACCCCGGCGCGCCAGAGCGCCCGGTGGGTGGCCCGGACCTCCGCTGCGTAGTCGAGGTCGTCGTTCGGCAGGTGCGGCGTCTCGAGCGACCACCAGCCCTCGGCGTCCCACAGGATCGCGACGTCGGCGGCCACGACCGGCCCGTCGTCGGGCGGCGTCGCGATCTCCTGGAGGCGGCCCAGCACGGTGCCCAGCTCGACGACGCCCTCGTACGTGCGGCTGCGCGGCCCGGCGTGCGGCACCATCGCGCTGTGCCACGTCTCGGAGCCACCGGCAGACGCCCGCCACTGGAAGAACAGCGCGCCCTGGGACCCGCGCGCGACGTAGCCGAGCGAGTTGCGGATCATGCGGTCGGGGTCCTTGAACACCTGCCGCCGCCCCTGCCGGATACCGGAGGCGCTCTGCTCCATCAGCAGCCACGGCCCCCCGCCCCAGGACCGGGTCAGGTCGGCGCCGTAGGCGACGTGCGCCTCGCCGTCGGGGCCCGGTGTGTCGAGGTAGTGGTCCACGGAGACGAGGTCGAGCCGGTCGCTCCAGTCCCACTGGTCGAGGTGGTTCCACGTGGGCAGCATGAAGTTCGTCGTGACGGGTGCGGTGGAGCCGGCCGCACGGATCTCGTCGCGCTGCTCGGTGAAGGCGGCGAGCATCTCGGCGGAGCAGAACCGCTTGAAGTCCACGAGCTGGGCCGGGTTGTGCAGGTACTGCGTGGCGCGGGGCGGCACGATCTCGTCCCAGTCGTCGTACCGCTGGGACCAGAAGGCCGTGTACCAGGCGTCGTTCAGGGCCTCCAGCGTGCCGTACCGGGCGCGCAGCCAGCGCCGGAAGGCGGCTGCCGCGTGCGGGCCGTGGTCGATCGTGCCGTACTCGTTGTGCACGTGCCAGCCCCGCAGCCGCGGGTGGTCGCCGTACCGCTCCGCGAGGAACCGGGCCACGCGCCGTGCGGCCGCACGGTAGGCGGGGGCACTGATCGCGTAGGTGTCGCGCGACCCGTGCCAGAGCCGCGTGCCGTCGGCGCGCACCGGCAGCGCGTCGGGGTGGGCGCGGGTGAACCACGGCGGCGGGGAGGCGGTGGGCGTGGCCAGGAAGAACCCGATCTCGTTCGCGTCCAGGAGCGCCACCACGTCGTCCAGCCAGCCGGGCTCGAACTCGCCCTCCCGGGGCTCCAGGGCGGCCCAGGAGAACACCCCGATGGTCACCGTGTTCACGCCCGCCCGGCGCATCAGGGCCATGTCCTGCGCCCAGACGTCCCGCGGCCACTGCTCGGGGTTGTAGTCGCCGCCGAACAGCAGGCGCGCGGGGTCGAAGGGGGCCGTCATGGTCGCTCCTCGGGTCGGTGGTGCGCGGCGGTGCTCATCCCTTGAGCCCGCCGCTGATCAGGTCGAGACGCCAGTAGCGCTGCAGCACGAGCATCATCACCACCAGCGGGATGATCGCCACGGCCGAGCCGATGATCGCGAGGGTGTAGAGCGACGGCGTCCCGGACCCCTTGGACAGCAGCGTGTACAGGCCCACCGTCAGCGGGTACATCCGCTCGTCGGACAGCATGATGAACGGCAGCAGGAAGTTGTTCCAGATGCCGACGAACTGCAGCAGGAAGACCGTCACCATGCCCGGGACCATCATCGGCAGGGCCACGGAGACGAAGATCCGGGCGTCTCCGGCGCCGTCGATCCGGGCCGCCTCCATCGTCTCCGTGGGCACCGCCGACGCGGCGTAGACGCGGGCGAGGAAGATGCCGAAGGGGGAGATGAGGCACGGCAGGAGCACCGACCAGTAGGTGCCGGCCAGGCCGATCTTCGACATCAGCAGGTACTGCGGCACGGCCAGCGTGATGCCCGGCAGCAGCACGCCGCCGAGGATCGCGTAGAACGCGGCCTGCCGCCCCGGGAAGTCGTACTTGGCGAGCGCGTACCCCGCCATCGTCGAGACCAGCGTGCAGGCAGCGGCGCCGACCCCCGCGAACAGGAGGCTGTTCAGGGCCCACTGCGCGTACTGGCCGTCGCCGTAGGCGAACAGGTCGCGCAGGTTGTCGAGCAGCCCGGTGCCCGGCAGGAAGGTGAAGGTCGAGAAGAGCTCGGAGCTCGACTTGGTCGAGGCGACCAGCACCCAGACCACGGGCACGAGGCAGTACAGCGCGCCGAGGAACAGGGCGATGCCGGGCAGCACGGCCCCGCGGCGTCGGGCACGCGGACGGTCGGCGGCGAGCGGCCGGGTGCCCACGGGCCGGGGTGCGGTGACGGTGCTCATCAGGACTCCCCGAACGAACGCTTCTGCGTCATGCGCAGCAGGACGAGCGACACGACCAGCGTGCCGAGGGCGAGGGCGACCGACGACGCCGCGGCCAGCGACAGGTCGTCCCGGGTGAAGGCGTCGCGGTAGATCAGCATGAGCGGCACCCAGGTCTGCGAGATCTCGCTCGTCATCGGCCGCAGCGTGGTGGGCTCGCCGTACACCTGGAGCGTGCCGATGAGGGCGAACAGACCGGTCAGGACCAGGGCCGGCCCGACGAGCGGGATCTTGATCCGGAAGGCGATGTCCCACTCGCCGGCACCGTCGAGCCGGGCGGCCTCGTACACGTCCGCGGGGATCCCCCGCAGGGACGTGTACAGGATGATCATGTTGAACCCCACCCCGCCCCAGATCGCGATGTTCGCGATCGAGGGGAACAGCATCCCGCCGTGCAGCGCGTCCACGCCCGGCAGGCCGAGCCGGTCGAGGATCCAGTTGCCGGGACTCGTGGAGGGCAGGTAGAGGAAGCCCCACAGGAGCGTCGCCACGACACCCGGCACGGCGTACGGGATGAAGATCGCGGTACGGCTGAACCGCGCGCCCCGCACGCGGGGCAGGTCGAGCAGCAGCGCGAACGTGAGCGCGAGCCCGAGGGTGAGGGGCACGGCGATGATCCCGTAGATCCCGAGCCGGCCGAACCCCGCGAGGAGCTCGGGGTCGGTGAACGCGGTGACGTAGTTGTCCAGCCCCACCCAGGACTCCTGGCGGACGCCGAAGGGCCCGCCGCCCGAGACCCGCATGCCGCGGAAGCTCAGGTAGACGGCATAGCCGATCGGGATCGCGAGGAACGCGACGAACAGCACCGCCGCGGGCAGGAGGAAGAGGACCGGGGCTCCCCAGCGCCTGCGCACGGCGGTCACTTCTGCGTGACCTCGAAGCCGGTGGTGGTCATGTCGTCGACCACCTCGGCCTCGGTCGCGGTCAGGGCGTCGCGCAGCGGCGTGCCGCCCGTGACAGCCGCCGACATCGCGTCCTGGAAGGCGCTGGAGGCGACGTTCACGTTGGGCCCCCAGCTGATCTCCGGGATCGTGTCCTGCGTGATCTGGGCGGCGGTCTGCCAGTAGTCGTCCTGCTCGGGCATGAGCAGCGGCGGGTCGCTCTCCAGCGTCAGCTCCTGCCCGGCCAGGGACGCCGGGTACTGGCCCTGCTCGATCTGCGCCGCGGAGGCCTCGTCGGCGGTGCCCATCCACCGGGCGAACTCGGCGGCCGCCTCGGCGTGCTCGGTGGACGTCGTCACCACGACCGCGGACCCGCCCTGGAACCCGACGGCCGGGTCGCCCTCCGTCCACTGCGGCAGCGGGGCCATCGCCCAGTCGCCCGCGCTCTCCTCGGCGACGCCGTAGAGCACCCCGGCGGCCCACAGGCCGGCCGGCCAGGAGAGCACCTGACCCTTGTTGACCTGGGCGTTCCACTCGGGGGTCAGGAGCGGCTCGGCCAGCACGAGGTCCCGGTCGATCAGGTCCTGCCAGTAGTCGGCGACCGCCACCGAGGCCTCGTCGTCGAAGTCCACGGTCCATGCGTCGCCGTCGACCGACCACCACTCGGCGCCGGCCTGCTGCGCCAGCCCGGCGAACCCGCCGAACTCCGCCGGGGCGAACGTCGTGAGGTACGTGTCGGGGTCGGCCTCGTGGACCTGCTCGGCGGCCTCGGCGAACTCGTCCCACGTGGTCGGCACCTCGATGCCGAGCTCCTCGAACCGTGCCTTGTTGTAGGTGAGAGCCTGCGGGCCTGCGTCCTGCGGCACCCCGTAGGTGGCGCCGTCGAACGTGACCTGGCTCCACACGCCCGGGGCGAACTCCTGGTCGAGCCCGTCCACGTGCTCGGAGATGTCGGCGGCGACGCCCGCGACGATCATCGCCGGCAGGGTGTTGTACTCGACGATGGCGACGTCGGGGGCGTTGCCGCCGCGGGTCGCGGTCACGAGCTTGGCGGAGGAGTCGGTCCCGCCGCCTGCGTCGGTCCGCTTCACCTGGATGTCGGGGTGGGCGGCGTTCCAGGCGTCGACCATGGGTTGCTGTGCGGTGCCCCACGCCCAGTACTCGAGAGTGACGGGGCCGTCGTCACCGGCGTCGCCGCCGGAGGCCGCGCCCGACGAGCAGGCGGCGAGGGTGAGGGCGAGGGCCGAGACGGTGGCCGCGAGCGAGACAGTCCTTCGCATCATTCACATCTTCCTTGACGTGTCCGACGAACCACCGCGCCGTCATGGCGAAGCGCTTCGATGATGGTCGTCATCATTTCCGGACGAAACTCGGCCTGTCAAGGCTTGGTAAAACAGGGGAACCCGGGTGGTGGGCATCCGGGCCTTGCTTCAGGTGTGACTATTGCAGGCCGGTTCAGTCGAAGCGGTTCCGCCCGGCAGGGGCGTCCCGCCGCAGATCGGGGCGGCTGGGGAGCACCCGCCGGACGCTGGCAGGATGTTCCGCATGACTGAACCCCTCGTCGTACGTGGCCGCCTGGTCCAGCCGTCCGCGGTGGTGGACGACGGCGTCGTCGTCGCCTCGGGCGGACGCGTCACGTTCGCCGGCTCGATGGCCGAGGCCGCGGCTGCGGGCCTCGGGCCCGACGTCGACCGGGTGCCGCCCGCCCCCGGGACGTACGTGCTGCCGGGGCTCGTGGACCTGCACAACCACGGCGGTGGCGGCGCCTCGTTCCCTGACGCAGGCTCCGCCGACGAGGCGATGGTGGGCGTGCTGGAACACCGGCGCCACGGCACCACGACGCTGCTCGCGTCGCTCGTGACGGCCCAGCCGGACGTGCTGCTGCGCCGCGCGGCGGTGCTGGCCGAGCTGGCCACGGCCGGTGAGATCGAGGGGATCCACGCCGAAGGGCCGTTCCTCTCGCACCGGCGCCGAGGCGCGCACAACCCGGCTGACCTGCAAGAAGGCAGCGCCGACCTGGTCCGCGACCTGGTCCGGGCGGCCCGCGGCAGCCTGCGCACCATGACCGTGGCACCCGAGGTACCCGGGGTGACCGGCCCCGGCGGCGTGGCCGAGGCGCTGACCGCGGCCGGTGTGCTGCCGTCCCTCGGGCACACCGACGGCAGCACCGAGCAGGCCGAGGCGCTGATCGAGCAGGTGACGGCGGCGCTCGCGGGCGGTACCCGGGGCCCGATGACGGCCACGCACCTGTTCAACGGCATGCGCCCCCTGCACCACCGGGTGCCGGGACCGATCGCCGCGTGCCTGGCGGCGGCGGCCCGGGGCGACATGGTGGTCGAGCTCATCGGTGACGGCGTGCACCTCGACGCCGCCACCGTGCGCTCGGTGTTCGACATGGTGGGTGCGGACCACGTGGCGCTCGTCACCGACGCGATGGCGGCGGCCGGGGTGGCCGACGGCCGGTACGAGCTGGGGCCGATGTCGGTGGAGGTGCGCGAGGGCGTCGCCCGCGTCGTCACGGAGGCCCAGGCGGCTCCCGGGGAGGGGCCGATCGCGGGCGGCACCGCCCACCTGGTCGACGTGGTGCGGTGCGCCGTGCGGGGTGGCGTCCCGCTGGTGGACGCCGTGCGGTCCGCCACCGTGGTGCCCGCCGGTGTGCTGGGGCTGGCCGGCGAGGTCGGCACCCTGGTGCCGGGCGCCCGCGCCGACGTACTGGTCACGGACGCCGATCTGCGTCCGGTACGGGTGCTGCGGCACGGCGTCGACGTCGCCGTCGGGTCGGACGCTGTTGACATCGATGTCGCCGGCGCGTAACGCCGCGCTGTTAGCGTTCGGAGGTATGACGCCTCCCGTGTTCCAGCCCGGCCAGACCGTCGTGCGCCGCGAGATCATGCGGGGCGAGCCGTGGATCGCGATCCCGCAGGTCTGCGTCCAGGACGACGGCGACCTGCTGGTCACCTACACGCCCGGTGGCACCCCGATGGTGTACCCGGGCTCCGGCACGTTCCCGGTGGGGGAGCACCCCTGGAAGCTCGCGGGCAGCACCCACTGGCGGGGCCACGGGCGGCTGGAGCTGCACTGGGCCGGCGTGGAGCACTCCCTCTTCCTGTTCTGGGACGGCCCGCAGCGTGCCTTCCAGGGCTGGTACTTCAACCTCGAGGACGCGCCCCGCCGGACGCCGATGGGGTTCGACACGCTCGACCACGAGCTGGACGTCTGGTGGGGAGCCGACGCCGAGACCTACGAGTTCAAGGACGTCGCCGAGTTCGAGGAGACGGGCCCCGCGCGCTACCCCGGCCGGATGGAGCAGATCCGCGCGGAGGGTGCCCGGATCGCCGGGCTGCTGGATGCCGGCGAGCTCTGGTGGGACAAGGCCTGGGCCGACTGGACGCCCGACCCGGCGTGGCAGCCGCGCGAGGTGCCCGAGGGCTGGGAGGGCGTGCCGTTCGAGGTGCGCTGAGCGGCCGGCCCCGGGTGGCGGCGTCGGCCCGGCGATATCGCGCAATTCTGGTGGCAGCCGGGTCGCCGGGCGCTACGGTCGGAGCGTGCCTTCTTCCGCGTCCGTCCCCAGACCTGCCGCACCTGGCTCCCGTCCCGCCGGTACCGGCCTCCGCGCCGAACCGGCCTGGCCCCTGACCACCGACCGTCTGCTGCTCCGTCCGGTCCGGCCGGAGGACGCCGAGGCGTTCTTCGTCTGGCGCTCCCGCCCCGACGTCGTGCGCTACATGTACCAGCCGCCGTGGGACCGCGCCGCGGCCGAGCAGAAGCTCCGGGCCTGGTCACGGGCCCCGTTCGACGACGTGGGCGACGTCATCGTGCTGGCCGTCGAGCTGGACGGCGCCGTCGTCGGCGAGACGATGCTGAAGTGGGCCGCCGGGCCGCGGCAGGCCGAGCTCGGCTACGCCCTGCGGCCCGACACCGCAGGTCGTGGCCTGGCCACCGAGGCCGCGCGCGCGACCCTCGCCCTCGCCTTCGGCACGTACGGCTTCCACCGCGTCTACGCGCGCATCGACGAGGAGAACGGCGCCTCGGTCCGGGTGGCGCAGCGGCTGGGCATGCGGCAGGAGGCCCGCCTGGTCGAGAGCGACGTGCGCGACGGCGAGTGGTCCACCGAGGTGGTCTACGCGATCCTCGACCGGGAGTTCGACGCCTAGCGTGCCGCGCCCGGCCCCGGTCCGGGGGCCGAGCTCTCCCGCTCGGTGAGGACCGGGGCGAGCAGCCTGGTCTCGGAGGGCTGCTCGCCTCCGAGCCGGGCCATCACCATGTCGACGGCCACCTTGCCGATGTCCTCGGCGGGCAGGTCGATGCTGGTCATCGGGATCCGCTGCGCCAGCGCGACGTCCGTGGGGCACACCGCCACGACCGACATGTCGGTGCCCACGGTCGCACCGCGCTCGGCCAGGCGGGCGAGCACGTGGGGCAGGGCGGCCTCGTTGTGCACGATGATCCCGGTGGTCTCCGGCGCGGTCGCCAGCAGGGTGTCCACGGCCTGCACCGCCCCCGACGGCGTGGCGTCGCACGGCTCGACCGTGACCGTCACGCCGGAGCCCCGGGCCTGGTCACGCAGCCCCCGCATCAGCCGCTCGGCGTAGGACGTGTGCCGCCGCAGCACCTCGGGCGGGGAGCCGATGAGTGCGACGTCGGTGTGCCCGGCCTGCGCCAGGTGCCGCACCGCGAGCCGGCCCGCGGCCTCGAAGTCGAGGTCCACGCAGCTCAGCCCCTCCGGGTCCTGCGGCAGGCCGATGAGCACGGTGGGCTGCTTGGCGGCCGCGACCAGGGGGACGCGCGGGTCGTCCGCCTCGATGTCCATCATCACCAGGGCGTCGACCATGGAGCCGCTGAGCACCCGGTCGAGGCCGCTGACGTCGTCCTGCGTCAGGAGCAGCACGTCGTGCTCGAAGTCCCGGGCCCGTGTGACCACGCCCGCGACGAACTGCATGATCACGGGCACGTTCACGCCGACGCGGAGCGGTGCCATGAGGGCGATCACGGTGGTGCGGGCGGATGCCAGCGCCCGCGCGCCCGCGTGCGGCCGGTAGCCCAGCCTGTCGATCGCCCGCTCGACCCGCGCCCGGGTGGGCGCGGAGATGGGTCGCTTGCCGGACAGCACGTAGGAGACGGTCGAGACCGAGACCCCTGCCGCCTTTGCCACGTCGTCGATCGTTGCCATGGTGCCTCTCACTCGGTCTGGTAGCAGTGTGCCTCACGGGAGCAAGCGCTTCGACAACATAGCCCATAGTGGCCCCAACCGAGGGGCTAGACATTAGTGATACCAACGAGCTAGCGTGTTGAACCGCTTCGACAACCCGATCGCAGAGGTTCGGGGGCGGCCCGTGACGACGCTGGGCCGGCCGGCGTCGAGCACCGAACATCGAGGAGATGCGATGAAGCACCAGCGGACGACGGCCGTCGCGGCGGCCGTGCTCACCGGAGCCCTGGCTCTGACCGGATGTACCGGCCAGAGCGCCGGCGGCGGCGACACCGACGACAGCACGCTCACCATCTGGCACTACGAGAACGACGACTCGGCGATGGGCAAGGCCTGGGCCAAGGCCATCGAGATCTTCGAGGAGGAGAACCCCGACGTCACCGTCGACGTCCAGAAGCAGACGTTCGAGCAGATCCAGAAGAACGCCAAGATCGTGCTCACGGGCGACGACGTGCCCGACGTCATGGAGTTCAACAAGGGCAACGCCACCGCGGGGCAGCTCGCCGCGCAGGGCCTGCTGAACCCGCTGACCGACGCCGCCACCGAGCGCGGCTGGGACGAGAAGCTGTCCGGCTCGCTCGCCACCACGGCCACCTACGACGAGCAGGGCCTCATGGGCTCCGGCGAGTGGTACGGCGTGCCCAACTACGGCGAGTTCGTGGGCGTCTACTACAACAAGGACATGTTCGCCGAGCACGACCTGGAGGTGCCGACCACCCTCGACGAGTTCGAGGACGTCCTGGCCGCCTTCAAGGAGGAGGGCATCACGCCCCTGGCCGAGGCGGGGGCCGAGTACCCGCTGGGCCAGCTCTGGTACGAGCTCGTGCTCGCCTACGGCGACCGTCAGCTCGTGGACGACTACCAGCTCTTCGCGAACGACGTCGACTTCCACAACGACGCGATGACCCAGGCCACGGAGAAGCTCGACGAGTGGATCGAGAAGGGCTACATCGCCTCCGACTCCGCGGCCCTCACGGCCGAGGACATGGGCGTCTCGTTCATCGACGGCACCTACCCGCTCATGGTCAGCGGCTCCTGGTGGTTCGGCCGCCTCGCCACCGAGGTCGAGGCCGACTGGGGCCAGTTCAACTTCCCGGGCAACTCGCTGCACACCGGCTCGTCGGGCAACCTCTGGGTGGTCCCCGCCAACGCCGACTCCCCGAGCCTGGCCGAGGAGTTCATCGACATCACGCTGCGCCCCGAGGTGCAGAACGTGCTGGCCACCGAGGGCGGCCTGCCCGTGGCCGGTGACGCCTCCGTCATCGAGGACGAGCGCACTCGCGAGCTCACCGAGAACTTCCAGGCGATCCTCGACGAGGACGGCCTCGCGTACTACCCCGACTGGCCCGTGGCCGGCTACTACGACGTGATCGTCAGCGAGCTGCAGTCCCTGGTCAACCGGTCCAAGACGCCGGCCGAGGTGCTCGACGGGCTGCAGAGCTCGTACGACGAGGGCAAGGCCGACCTGCTCGATGGCTGACACCGCCCTGACCGACCGGCGCGCGCGGGCGGACCTCCGCCCGCGCGCGCCGCGCGGGACGCGCCGCCGTCGGGCGGAGTGGGTGGCGTACCTGCCCTACCTGCTGCCCGGCGCGATCGCGTTCGGCGTGGTGATCGGCTACCCGCTGCTGACCAACGTGTACTTCAGCCTGTTCAAGTGGCGCGGCGGGATGGCGCCGCTGCGGTGGAACGGGCTGGGCAACTACGTGGACCTGCTGGGCGACGACAAGTTCTGGACGTCGTTCGGCAACTCGCTGGCGATGATCGTCGCGATGGTGCTCGTGCCCACGCTGCTGGGCCTGGTGCTCGCGGCGGTCCTGTTCGACTACCTCGGGCGGCGGTTCGGCGAGCGCGTCTCCTCCGTGCTGCGCGCCACGTACTACCTGCCGCAGATCCTGCCCGTCGCCGTGGCGGGCGTGCTGTGGAACTGGATCCTGAACTCCCAGACCGGCGCGCTCAACGTGATCCTGCGCGGGCTCGGCGTCGAGACGCCGCCCAACTGGCTGGGCGATCCCGACACGGCCCTGCCCTCGGTGATGCTCGTGCTCATCTGGGTGCAGATGGGCTACCCGGTGGTCATCTTCATGGCGGCCCTGCAGCGTGTGGACCCGGAGCTCTACGAGGCGGCCGAGCTGGACGGCGCCGGCTGGTGGGACCGGTTCCGGGCCATCACCGTGCCGCAGATCCGCCCGGAGACGTTCGTGGTGACGCTGACCTGCACCGTGGCGGCGCTCAAGGTGTTCGGACCCATCTACGTGCTGACGCGCGGCGGACCCGAGAGCTCGACCCTGGTGCCGAGCTACTACTCGTACCTGAACTTCTTCGACAAGTCCCAGGTGGGCTACGGGTCCGCGATCGCCACGGTGCTCACGCTCGTGATCGTGGTCGTCGCGCTGGTGATCCTCGGCCTGCAGAACCGGGCCGAACGACGTGAGAGGGAGGGCATCTGACATGGCTGTCGCTACGGACCCGCGGCCCGCGCAGGTGCGCGCCACCGCCGTCGACTCCCGGTACCGCCGGGGCGCCGGCCGCTGGCTCGTCCTGGCCGCCGCGGTCCTCGTGGGGCTCGCGGTGCTCGCGCCGTTCGGGATCATGCTGCTCAACGCGTTCAAGTCGCCGCAGGACTACGCGGCCAACGGACCGCTGTCGTGGCCGTCCTCGCTGTACCTGGACGGCGTGGTCGCGTTCTGGGAGCGCACCGACTTCCCGGTCAAGCTGTGGAACTCGGTGTTCATCTCGGCCCTCGTGGCCGTGGGCGGAGCGCTGCTGTCGCTGCTGAACGCGTACGCGATCGGCATCGGCCGGGTGAAGGGCCGGCTGTGGATCATCGCGCTGTTCCTGCTGGCGAACATGCTGCCGCAGGAGGCCCTGATCTACCCGCTGTTCACGATGGCCCAGTCGGTGGGCCTGTCGAACTCGCAGTGGTCGGTGATCATCATCTTCACCGTCATCCAGTCGGCGTTCGGCACGTACCTGCTGTCGTCCGTGCTCGGCACGTTCCCGCCCGCGCTGCTGGAGGCGGCCGCGCTGGACGGCGCGAGCCGCTGGCGCATCCTCTGGCAGGTCGTGTTCCCGATCGTGCGGCCCACGCTCTCGGTGCTGATGATCTTCTTCTTCATCTGGACCTGGAACGAGTTCTTCATCCCGCTGGTCATGCTGACCAGCAACGACACCCAGACCATCCCCATCGCCCTGGCATCCCTGCAGGGCGACCGCATGATGGATGCACCGACGATCAACGCGGGCTCGCTCGTGTCGCTGGTGCCGGCCGTCATCTTCTTCCTGATCTTCCAGCGCACCCTGACCCGGGGCGTGACCGCCGGGGCGGTCAAGTGACGACGCCCCACCGAGCAGCGACGAGGTCCCACGCATGAGATTCACCGACGGTTACTGGCAGTTCCGCCCCGGCGTCGAGGTGCTGCGCCCCCGCGACATCGACTCCGTCGAGGCGGGCGACGGGACGCTCACCGTGTACGCGCCCACCGCGCCCATCACCAAGCGCGGCGACACCCTGAACCGCCCGGTCGTGACCGTCACGTTCGACGCTCCTGCGGACGACGTGATCGGGGTGCGCATCGAGCACCACCAGGGCCGCCGCGACCCCGGGCCGCACTTCGCGGTCAACCGGGAGCCGGGCGTGGTCAAGGTCGTGACGCCGGCCGCCCCGGGCGAGGGCCCCGCCGAGCTCACCTCGGGCGGCCTCACCGCGCGCGTGTCGACGGACGGCGAGTGGCGCGTCGACTTCGTGGCCGGCGGCGAGGTGCTCACCACGTCGTCCGCCCGGAGCGTCGGGCTGGCGAGCACGCCCGACGGCGACTTCGTGCACGAGCAGCTCGGGCTCTCCGTGGGCGAGCACGTCTACGGGCTGGGCGAGCGGTTCGGCGCGTTCGTCAAGAACGGCCAGAGCGTCGACATCTGGAACGAGGACGGCGGCACCGCCAGCGAGCAGGCCTACAAGAACGTGCCGTTCTACCTCACCGACCGTGGCTACGGAGTCTTCGTGGCACACCCCGAGCACGTCTCGTTCGAGGTGGGGTCCGAGGTGGTCAGCCGCACCCAGTTCTCCGTGCCGGGGCAGTCGCTCCAGTACTACGTGATCCACGGGCCGACGCCGGCCGAGATCCTGCGCCGGTACACGGCCCTGACGGGGCGGCCCGCCGTCGTCCCCGCGTGGTCGTACGGGCTGTGGCTGTCCACGTCGTTCACCACGGACTACTCCGAGTCCACGGTGATGAGCTTCGTGGACGGCATGGCCGAGCGGGACCTCCCGCTGTCGGTGTTCCACTTCGACTGCTTCTGGATGCGGCAGTTCCACTGGTGCGACTTCGTGTGGGACCCGGCCACGTTCCCGGACCCCGAGGGCATGCTGACCCGGCTGCACGAGCGGGACCTGAAGGTCTGCGTGTGGATCAACCCGTACATCGCCCAGCGGTCCCACCTGTTCAAGGAGGGTGCCGAGAAGGGCTACCTCGTCACCACGGCCGACGGCGACGTCTGGCAGTGGGACAAGTGGCAGGCCGGCATGGCGCTGGTGGACTTCACCAACCCCGAGGCCGCCGCCTGGTACCAGGACAAGCTGCGCGTGCTGCTGGACCAGGGCGTGGACTGCTTCAAGACGGACTTCGGGGAGCGCATCCCCACCGACGTCGTCTGGCACGACGGGTCCGACCCGCAGCGCATGCACAACTTCTACGCCTCCCTGTACAACAAGACGGTGTTCGACCTGCTGGAGCAGGAGCGGGGCACCGGCGAGGCAGTGCTGTTCGCCCGGTCGGCGACGGCGGGCACGCAGCAGTTCCCGGTGCACTGGGGCGGCGACTGCGAGTCCACGTTCGTGTCCATGGCCGAGTCGCTGCGCGGCGGCCTGTCGTTGTCGCTGTCCGGGTTCGGCTACTGGAGCCACGACATCGGCGGCTTCGAGGGCACGCCCGACCCGGCCGTCTTCAAGCGGTGGACGGCGTTCGGCCTGCTGTCCTCGCACTCCCGCCTGCACGGGTCCAGCTCGTACCGCGTGCCGTGGGCGTTCGACGACGAGGCCGTCGACGTGACGCGCAAGTTCACCCGGCTGAAGATGCGGCTGATGCCGTACCTCGGGCAGGCCGGTTCCCAGGCCGCCGGAGCGGGGCTTCCCGTGATGCGGCCCATGGTGCTGGAGTTCCCGGCCGACCGGACCGCCGCCACCGTGGACACGCAGTACATGCTCGGGCCGTCGCTGCTGGTCGCGCCCGTGTTCGGCGAGTCCCGCGCGGAGTACTACCTCCCGGAGGGGGAGTGGACCCGGCTGCCCGACGTCGCCGCGCCCGGCCTGGCCTCGACCGTCACCGGGTCGCGCTGGGTCACCGAGGAGCACGGCTTCGACACCCTGCCCGTGCTCGTGCGACCGGGCACCGTGCTGCCGGTCGGCGCGCGCGACGACCGGCCCGACTACGCGTGGGCCGAGGGCGTGACGTTACGCTGCACCCGTCTGCCCGAAGGGTTCGACGAAGAGATCCTGGTCCCCGGTGGCACCGGCGCCCCGGCGACGTTCCGTGTGCGGTACGAGGCCGGCGTCGTGCACGTGACCAGCGCTGACGCTCCTGGCGAATGGAGCGTCGAGAACGAAGGCAAGACCGTTCGGGCCACCGGCCCGGGAGAGGTGGCACTGTGAGTGCACGGAGTTTCCCTGCTGACTTCCTCTGGGGATCGGCGACCGCGTCGTACCAGATCGAGGGTGGCGCGACCGAGGGAGGGCGCGGGCCGTCCATCTGGGACACGTTCTCGCACACCCCCGGCAAGACGCTGAACGGTGACACGGGAGACGTCGCGGACGACCACTTCCACCGCTGGCAGGAGGACGTCGAGCACATCAAGAACCTGGGCCTGGGCGCCTACCGGTTCTCGATCGCGTGGCCGCGGGTGCAGCCGGGCGGCTCCGGCGAGTTCAACGCCGAGGGCATCCGCTTCTACTCGGACCTCGTGGACGGCCTGATCGCCGCGGGCGTCAAGCCCGTCGTCACGCTCTACCACTGGGACCTCCCGCAGGAGCTGGAGGACGCCGGCGGCTGGACCAACCGCGAGACCGCGTACGCGTTCGCGAGGTACGCGCGCAGGATGGCCGAGGAGCTCGGCGACCGCATCGACGTCTGGACCACGCTCAACGAGCCGTGGTGCACGGCGTACCTGGGCTACGGCTCCGGCGTGCACGCGCCGGGCCGCACCGAGCCCCTGGCCGCGCTCCAGGCGGTGCACCACCTGAACCTGGCGCACGGCCTCGCCGTGCAGCAGATCCGCGAGGTGCTCGGCGACGCCGCCAAGACCTCGATCACGCTGAACCTGCACGTCTTCCGGCCGGACGACCCGTCGTCGGAGGCCGACCAGGCCGCCGTCCGCCAGGTCGACGCGCTGGCCAACCGGGCCTTCCTCGGGCCGGTGCTGGACGGCGCCTACCCGGCCGACCTGCTGGAGAACACCGCCTCGGTGACCGACTGGTCGTTCGTGCAGGACGGCGACCTGGAGATCGCCCGGCAGCCGCTCGACGTCCTGGGCGTGAACTACTACTCGACGGCACGCGTGCGGCACTACTCCGGCGAGGGGGAGCGCCAGCAGGCCGACGGGCACAAGGACTCCGCGGGCACCCCGTGGATCGCGGCCGACGACGTCGAGTTCCTGCCGCAGCCCGGCCCGTACACCGCCATGGGCTGGAACATCGAGCCCGCCGGTCTCACGGACCTGCTGGTCTCGCTCCGGGACACCTACCCCGACCAGCCGCTCATGGTCACCGAGAACGGCGCCGCGTTCGCGGACACCGTCGTGGTCGAGGACGGCGTGGCGCGCGTGCACGACGTGGAGCGCGTCTCCTACCTGCACGACCACGTCGAGGCGCTCGGGCTCGCCCGGGACCAGGGCGTGGACGTGCGCGGGTACTTCGCGTGGTCGCTGCTCGACAACTTCGAGTGGGCCTACGGGTACGACCGCCGGTTCGGCATCATCCGCGTGGACTACGAGACGCATGTGCGCACGTGGAAGGACTCGGCGCACTGGTACCGCCGGCTGGCCACGACGAACGTGCTGCCGTCCGTCGACGAGGTGGCCCCGGCCTGACGCCCTGACCTGACCCGGCGCCGCCGGTCCGGTCCGTCGAACGCAGGGATCGTCGGTGCACGCGTGCGTGTGCGCCGACGATCCCTGCGTTCGTGCAGGAGGCCCGCGGGCACCGGTGATGACGGCGCCGGCGACGGGATACCTTCTGGCCATGAACGAGCTCCGTGACGTGCTGACCGGCTGGCTGGAGCGGACGCGGGCGGCCGGGCGGGTGCCGGCACTGTCGGCGGCCGTCGGGCGCGGGGGCGAGGTGCTGTGGGCGGACGCCGTCGCGGCGCCCGCCTCGGCAGGACGCGCACCGGGCGACGGGCCGACGCCGGACCACGCCTTCCGCATCGGTTCCGTGACCAAGACGATGCTCGCCGTGGCGGTGCTGCGACTCGTCGAGGACGGCGAGATCACGCTGCACGACGCCGTCGGCGCGCACGTGCCCGACGCCCCGGCAGCGGACGCCACCGTGGCCGAGCTGCTCAGCCACAGTGCCGGCCTGCCCGCCGAGCCCGCGGGTCCCTGGTGGGAACGGGCCGGGGGCTCGACCTGGGGGCAGATCGTGGCCTCGGGCCTGCCACGGCTCGCCGCACCGGGCACCCGGTACCACTACTCGAACGTCGGCTACGCGGTGCTCGGCCGCCTCGTGGAGGACGTGCGCGGCCGGGCCTGGGACGAGGTGCTCCGCGACGAGGTGTGGACGCCGCTCGGCATGACCTCGACCGGTCGCGTGCCCGTGGGGCCGCACGTCACGGGCTACGCCGTGCACCCCCACGCCGACCTGGTGCACGCCGAGCCCGTGCCCGCCTACCTGGCCATGGGGCCGGCCGGCGAGCTGTGGTCCACGCCGTCGGACCTGGTGCGCTTCGGGATGTGGCTGGCCTGCCACGACACGCTGGGCGCCGCGGGCGACGCCGTGCTGCCCGTGGCCGCCCGCCGGCTCATGACGACGCCGCGCGTGGTGGTGGACGAGCCCGGCACGGCCTGGACCGGTGCGTACGGCCTGGGCGTCCGGGTGCGCAAGGACGTGCTGGACGGGGAGCTCGTGCGCACCGTGGGCCACTCCGGGTCGGTCCCGGGCTTTACCGCCGACCTGCGGGTGGACCTCGCGACGGGCCACGCCGTGGCGGTGGTCGGGTCGAGCACCGCCGGGTTCGGCGATGGGACCGGGCTCCTGGCCGCGTGGCGCGGCCTGGGCTCCCGGGCGTCGGACGACGGCGGAGCCGGCGCGGGTGCCGGGCGCGCCGGTGCGGGTGCCGGGCGTGCCGCTGCCGCTTCGGTGCCGGGCGCCGCGGCGCTCGCGGGCGACTGGTACTGGGGGCCCGTGCCGTACACGCTGACCGCCGTGGGCGGGCGGCTGGCCCTGGCCGGTGTGTCCAGCGGGCGCGGTACCGAGTTCGAGCCCGGTGCCGAGCCCGGCACCTGGGTGGGCGTGACGGCCGGGTACTGGCAGGGAGAGACGCTCCGCGGCGTGGAACGGGAGGGACGTGTGGTCGCGTTGGACGTGGGGACGTTCTGCCTGACGCGCACGCCGTACGCCGCGGACGCGGACCTCCCGGGTGGTCACGACGAGGCGGGCTGGCACGCGCTGTGACATTTCGCACCGCGTGCCGCGCGGGCCGGCGCGACACGCCCAAGCGGTCGCGACACGCCGTCGTCCGGATCTGATTTTCGGACCCCTCCGAGCCCCGCGAGGTGCGTCTTCGCGCGCCCCGGAGGTGCCTCCCGGAACCGCCCGGGAAAGCCCGGCGTGCCGCCTGCCGTGCAGTGTCAGAGGCTCGTGGCAGCATGGTCCCTGAGCGTTCCGGGCGGCTGTGCCGTAGTGCGCCGTTCGTCACCAACCACAACATGTCGTAAGCGAGCGAGCGTCAGACACTAGGTGTAGTGTTTGGTTCAGCGGGAGACGCAGACCCGCGAACAAAGCACACCGACGTAAGTTCACGGGTGTTCTTCGAGGTCAGAGGAGGCGGACATGAGCGTCACGGTCTACAGCAAGCCGGCATGCGTGCAGTGCGACGCGACGTACCGGGCACTGGATCGCAAGGGTGTCGAGTACACGGTCGTGGACATCACGCAGGACGCCGAGGCGCTCGAGATGGTTCGCGGCCTCGGCTACCTCCAGGCACCGGTCGTCGTGGCCGGTGACACTCACTGGTCGGGCTTTCGCCCCGACCAGATCAGCGCGGTCGCCGCGCTCCAGGCCGCTTCGGCCTGACCAGCACCACAGCTACGTCGGCAAGGGGGCGTGACGTGGGTTCTCTCGTCTACTTCTCCAGCGTGTCCGAGAACACGCACCGGTTCGTCCAGAAGCTCGCGCTCGACGAGCTGGGGATGCCGGTGCACCGGATACCGCTCCGCCCGGCCGACGGCTTCCTGCGCGTGGACGAGCCCTACGTCCTCATGGCCCCCACCTACGGTGGCGGCAACGAGGGCGGGGCCGTCCCGCGGCAGGTGAGGAAGTTCCTCAACGACGAACACAACCGGTCGCTCATCCGCGGCGTCATCGCCGCGGGGAACACCAACTTCGGGGCTGCGTACTGCATCACCGGGGACATCATCGCTGCGAAGTGTGATGTCCCCTATCTTTACGCCTTCGAACTACTGGGAACGGCGCAGGACGTCACGCGCGTCCGCAACGGATTGGGACGATTTTGGCAGCAACAACCACTGAGTCTCTCAGCCTGACTGAGGGCCTGAGCGAGATCCCGCTGGAGTCTCTCCAGCTCGACTACCACGCGCTCAACGCCATGCTCAACCTCTACGGTCCGGACGGGAAGATCCAGTTCGAGAAGGACCGTGAGGCGGCCCGCCAGTACTTCCTGCAGCACGTCAACCCGAACACCGTCGAGTTCGACACGCTGGACGCGAAGCTCGACCACCTCGTCGAGGCCCAGTACTACGACCCGACCGTGCTGGCGAAGTACTCCCGCGCGTTCGTCAAGGAGCTGTTCCAGCTCGCGTACTCGAAGAAGTTCCGCTTCGAGACGTTCCTCGGCGCCTTCAAGTACTACACGTCGTACACGCTCAAGACGTTCGACGGCAAGAAGTACCTGGAGCGCTTCGAGGACCGCGTCGCGATGGTCGCCCTCGGCCTGGCCGACGGTGACGAGCAGACGGCGCGCGACATCGTCGAGGAGGTCATCTCCGGGCGCTTCCAGCCGGCGACGCCGACCTTCCTCAACGTCGGCAAGGCGCAGCGCGGCGAGCCCGTGTCCTGCTTCCTGCTGCGCATCGAGGACAACATGGAGTCCATCGCGCGCGGCATCAACTCCGCACTGCAGCTCTCCAAGCGCGGTGGCGGCGTGGCGCTGCTGCTGAGCAACATCCGCGAGCACGGCGCGCCGATCAAGCACATCGAGAACCAGTCCTCGGGCGTCATCCCCGTGATGAAGCTCCTGGAGGACTCCTTCTCCTACGCGAACCAGCTCGGTGCGCGCCAGGGTGCGGGCGCGGTGTACCTGCACGCCCACCACCCCGACATCATGCGGTTCCTCGACACCAAGCGGGAGAACGCGGACGAGAAGATCCGCATCAAGACCCTCTCGCTGGGCGTGGTCATCCCGGACATCACGTTCGAGCTGGCCAAGAAGAACGCGGACATGCACCTGTTCAGCCCGTACGACGTCGAGCGTGTCTACGGCAAGCCGTTCGCCGACATCTCGATCACCGAGAAGTACGACGAGCTCGTCGCCGACGACCGCATCCGCAAGACCACGATCAGCGCCCGCGACTTCTTCCAGACGCTCGCGGAGCTGCAGTTCGAGTCGGGCTACCCGTACATCATGTTCGAGGACACGGTGAACAAGGCGAACCCGATCAAGGGCCGCATCACCCACTCGAACCTGTGCTCCGAGATCCTCCAGGTCTCGACCCCGTCGACGTTCAACGAGGACCTCTCCTACGACACGGTCGGCCGGGACATCTCCTGCAACCTGGGCTCGCTGAACATCGCCAAGGCGATGGACTCGCCGGACTTCGGCCGCACCATCGACACGGCGATCCGCGCGCTGACGGCGGTGAGCGACCAGACCTCGATCGAGTCGGTGCCGTCGATCAAGCTGGCCAACGAGCAGGGGCACGCCATCGGCCTGGGCCAGATGAACCTGCACGGCTACCTCGCCCGCGAGCACATCTACTACGGCTCGGAGGAGGGTGTCGACTTCACGAACATCTACTTCTACACCGTGGCCTACCACGCGATCGCGGCGTCCAACCGTCTCTCGATCGAGCGCAAGCAGAAGTTCGGCGGGTTCGAGGACTCGAAGTACGCGACGGGCGAGTACTTCGACAAGTACGTCCAGCAGGAGTGGAAGCCGGCCACGGCGCGGGTCGCGCAGCTCTTCGCGGACGCCGGCGTGGCGATCCCGACGCAGGACGACTGGCGTGCGCTCAAGGCCTCGGTCATGGAGCACGGCATCTACAACCAGAACCTCCAGGCCGTGCCGCCCACGGGTTCGATCAGCTACATCAACAACTCGACGTCGTCGATCCACCCGGTGCCGGCCAAGATCGAGATCCGCAAGGAAGGCAAGCTCGGCCGCGTCTACTACCCGGCGCCGTACATGACGAACGACAACCTGGACTACTACCAGGACGCGTACGAGATCGGCTACGAGAAGATCATCGACACGTACGCCGCGGCGACGCAGCACGTCGACCAGGGCCTCTCGCTGACCCTGTTCTTCCCGGACACGGTGACCACGCGCGACGTGAACAAGGCGCAGATCTACGCCTGGCGCAAGGGCATCAAGACGCTCTACTACATCCGCCTGCGCCAGCTCGCGCTGGAGGGTACCGAGGTGGACAACTGCGTCTCCTGCATGCTGTGACGCGCACCCTCTGCCAGATCCCCGCCGACCGTAGTCTCTGAAGGAACTCCCATGTCGCCAACCGGCAAGCTCAAGCTCATCGATCGCGTGACGGCGATCAACTGGAACCGCCTCGAGGACGAGAAGGACCTCGAGGTCTGGGACCGTCTGGTCGGTAACTTCTGGCTGCCGGAGAAGGTGCCGGTGTCCAACGACATCCAGTCGTGGAACACGCTCTCGGAGCACGAGAAGACGATGACCTCGCGGGTCTTCACCGGCCTGACCCTCCTGGACACCATCCAGGGCACGGTCGGCGCGGTGTCGCTGATCCCGGACGCGCTCACCCCGCACGAGGAGGCGGTGTACACCAACATCGCCTTCATGGAGAGCGTGCACGCGAAGAGCTACTCCTCGATCTTCTCGACGCTCCTGTCGACGCCGGAGATCGACGCGGCCTTCGAGTGGTCCGAGAACAACGAGCACCTGCAGAAGAAGGCGGAGATCGTCCTCGACTACTACCGGGGCGACGACCCGCTGAAGCGCAAGGTCGCCTCGACGATGCTCGAGTCGTTCCTGTTCTACTCCGGCTTCTACGCGCCGATGTACTGGTCCTCGCGGGCCAAGCTCACGAACACGGCAGACCTGATCCGCCTCATCATCCGTGACGAGGCAGTGCACGGGTACTACATCGGCTACAAGTACCAGAAGGGCCTCGCGAAGCTGACGCAGCCCGAGCAGGACGACCTCAAGGCGTACACGTTCGACCTGCTCTTCGAGCTGTACGAGAACGAGGTCGAGTACACCGACTCGCTCTACGGCGAGCTGGGGCTGACCGAGGACGTCAAGAAGTTCCTGCGGTACAACGGCAACAAGGCCCTGATGAACCTGGGCTACGAGGCGCTGTTCCCCAAGGAGGACACCGACGTCAACCCGGCGATCCTCGCGGCGCTGTCGCCGAACGCGGACGAGAACCACGACTTCTTCTCGGGGTCTGGCTCGTCGTACGTGATCGGCAAGGCCGTGGAGACCGAGGACGACGACTGGGACTTCTGACGCCCCGTCGGGAGCCGGTCGCGCACAGCGGCTGACCAGAGGCCCGGAACCGCAGATTCCTGCGGTTCCGGGCCTCTGTCATGCACGGGCGGGCGTCGTGCCGGGAGGGCGACGTTCAGCCGGAAGCCCTGCGGCGCGTGCTCGGCGTGCACCTCGCCGCCGTGCGCCTGGACGATGCCGCGCATTGGCGCCCCTGGCGGGTGCGCTGTCCGACCGGACCAGGTCCGGGTGGGGCCGGCACGCGCCGTGGATCGTCGCGAGTGTCGTGCTCGGCGCAGCTCTCCTGGTCGCGGCCCGGTACTCGCCGACCATCGGCGTGCTCCTCGCCGTCTGCACGCTGGCGCAGGGTGCCCTGGAGATCGCGCCCGGGCCGCTGCAGCCGCTGCACACGACGGTGCCCGACCGCGTCCCCGTCCGGCGGGGCAGGCGAGCCCGGGCGTGGTTGAACCGGCCGGGGGTGTGCCGTTGAATCGTGCGCATGAGCGCAGAGACCAGCCCGTTGACCGCCACCGACCTCGAGTTCCTCGGGCGCCCGCTGTACGGCTTCCTGTCCGTGGCCGGTGCGGCGGAGCCGCCGGAACCCCGGCCGGTGTGGTTCGAGGCCACCGCCGAGGGCACCGTCCAGCTCTTCACCGAGGCGGGCTCGGTGAAGGTGCGACGCCTGGCGCGCGACCCGCGCGCCTCGCTGGTCGTCGCGGCCCCCGTGGGGGAGCGCGAACGGTGGGTGTCCGTCGCCGGCCCGGCCACCGTCGAGGCCGACGGCGCGCACGACCTCGCCTCCCGCCTGGCCGCGCGGTACTGGGACCTCGACGACCGGGACCGGGCCCGCGACCTCGCCTCGATCCTGGCCGGGGAGCTGCTGCGCGTCGTCATCCACCCGGAGCGGGTGCGCCGGTACGCGTACTGACCCGGCTGCAGGGCCGCCGCTACCAGGCGGCAGCCTGGGCCGCGATGAGTGCCGCCTCCACCCGGTTCCGCGCACCGGTGGTCCGCAGGATCGAGGTGACGTGCACCTTCACGGTGCCCTCGGCGAGGTGGAGCCGCCGAGCGATCTCGGCGTTCGAGAGACCGTCACCGACCAGAGCCAGGACCTCCTGCTCACGCGGCGTCAGCCGCTCGAAGCGCTCCCGGGCATGCTGCCGTGCGATGAAACGGGTGCCCATACCGGTCTGCAGCAGGCGACGCGAGACCGCCGGGGAGAAGTAGGCGCCGCCCTCCGCAGCCGCGTGTACTGCGAGCAGCAGTTCGCGGGGGTCGCCGGACTTCAGCACGAACCCGTCGGCGCCCAGCCGGATCGCCTCGGCGACGTACTCGTCCTCACCGAACGTGGTGACCATGAGGCACGACGGAGAGCCGGTGGTGCGCCGGATCTCCGCCAGAGTGTCCAGACCGCTCATCGGTCCCATGCGGACGTCCAGGAGCACGACGTCCGGACGGTTCGCCCGGACAGCCGCCAGCGTCTCCTCGCCGGAGGAAACCTCCGCGACGACACGGACCGAGTCATCGGTCCCGAGGATTCCGGCGAGGCCTGCGCGCACCAGGGGCTCGTCGTCAGCGAGGAGGACCCGGAGCGGTGCGGTCCGGGGTGCCGCACTCACCGCGCGACTCCGACCACGACGTCGGCCGACGTGACGTGGTGCTCCGCCCAGCAGATCCGATAGGCGTCACCCGACGCATCGTCGAGCGGGTCGGCGGTCACGGCGTAGTAGTCGCAGGCCGGGTCGGCACCGGGCGGCGGATCGAGGGTCGTACCAGGCAACAGCGGCTGGACGTCGGCCCGGGCGTCGCCGACGTCGATCCTGGCGAACGCCGCCGGGCCGAGCATCGCACGCCGGGCGTCGAGGTTGTCCGCGAGCTGGATCGCTGTCGCGACCGCCACCAGTGCGACCGACGGCACCAGCACCGCGGCCAGCAGCAGCGCTCCGCCTCGCCGCCGGGCGCGGGCCAGGCCGTCGGTGACCGCGCGGGCGTCCCGCGGCGACCTGGCTCGGGGGCTGGGCTCGTGGTCTGTCGGCCGCGCGCCGTCCTCAGGCACGCCGCCGGACGACCGCCCCTCCGGCACGGGGTGCAGCTCGGCGGTCAGCACATAGGTGCCCGACCGGGGGCCGGCCTCGAAAGATCCACCGGTCCTGCGCACCTGCTCGGCGAGCGAGCGGAGCCCGGTGCCGCCGTCGGACGCCGCTCGCTCGTGATCGCGCTCCACCGGGCCGGTGGACGGCGGCAGCGGGTTGCTCACGGTCACGACGAGCCGACGTGCCCCCGCCTCCGGCTCGCCGGGCGCGGGGGAGGCCTGCGACGCCCCGGGTACCAGCGTGACCCGGACCGGCCGGCCCGGGGCGTGCCTGAGGGCATTGGTCAGCCCTTCCCGGACCACACGGGTCACCGCCGGGCCGTAGGCCGAGACGAGATCGTCGCCGGGCGGCGCGGTGAGCACGACGTCGGCGCCGGCCCGGCGCGCCTCCTGCACGAGCGTCTCCACGTCGGCCTGCCCGCCCGGCGAAGGTCGCGCGTCGGCCCGCCCCGTGCGCAGCGTCTGGACGGACGCGCCCAGCCGGGCGACGGCATCGGAGACCTGACGCCGCGCGAGCGAGACCGACTCCTGCACGGAGGTGGCCGGGCCGGCAGCACCCGACGGCCGAGGGGCGCTCGTGCCACGCTCCAGCTCCAGCTCCAGCCGGCCCAGGTTGACGGCAACCAGGCTGAGCGCGTGCCCGAGGTCGTCGTGCAGGCTCTCGGCGAGCTGCAGGCGTTGCCGGGCGAGGTCGGTCTCGGCGCGCAGCCGTTCCATGTCCTGCTCGCGCACGAGGGCCAACGCCGCGTCGGCCTCGGCGTTCCGGCGTGCGCGCCATGCCAGGGCCACCGCCCACGGGAGCACACCGGTCACGACGCCACGGGCCGTGGCGACCAGCGCGTCACGGAGGTCGGCCCACCCGGCCAGCACGGCGCCTGCGCCCGCGGCGGCCCCGACAGCCATGGCCACGACCCCCAGCCGTCCCCCGCCGCGCAGCAGCCCGAGGAGGGCGGCGACCGCGGCCAGCGGGACCATCCACCAGGGACTCACCCCGGCGAGGACCAGCAGCGCGGCGAAGGCTGCCGCCGCGACGAGCAGGGCGAGGCGCCGCACGGGCAGGTGCGCGGGGGAGTGCTCGACGTCGCGCGTCCAGGGCTCGTGGGTCACCGCACCATCGTCGCCGACGCCCCGCATCCTCCGCCTCCGGCCCCGGTCTGATCTTCGGGCCGGCCCACTACCACCAAGGTCATAGCTGGTTCCTGACCCAGGCCAGATCCGCACGGCGCCGCCGATTCCTAGCGTTCTCGACATGTCCACAACACGCCATGCCCCGGTCCGCTCCGCGGTGTCGGTCCCAGGTCCGGTCCCGCGGTCCGTGCTGCCCTTCTCGCTGGGCACCTTCGTGGTGCTGGCCACCGTCGCCACGCTGACCTGGCCCGCACGCGAACGTCTCTTCGAGGTCGTCGCCGGTGCGACTGCCGCCTCACCTCTCGCCGGCCTCGCGGGCCTTGTCGCAGACAAGGGGCTGCTGCTCCTCGTCGGAGTCACGGCCTGCCTCGCGCTCGTCACCTGGCGCCGCGACCGGCCCGCCTTCTGGCTGCTCGCCGCCGCCGGAGCCGGCACCGTCACCGCATACGCGACGAGCGAGGTGGTGAAGGTCCTCGTCGCAGAGGAGCGACCGTGCCGCACGGTCGACGTCGCCACCGTGCTGGACTGTCCCGTGCCGGGCGACTGGTCCTGGCCCAGCAACCACGCGACGATCGCGGGGGCGCTCGCGGTCGCCTGCCTGCTGGTGGCGCCGCGTCTGTGGCCCGCTGTCGTACCGCTCGCACTGGCCGTCGCCGGGGCCCGGGTGGCCGCGGGCGTCCACTACGTGCACGACGTCGCGTCCGGTCTGGCCCTCGCGGTCCTCCTCACCGTCCTGGTGAGCCTGGCGGTTCATGCCGCCGGTCGGCGCCTCGTGTCCCGGAGGTGGCCGACCCCGGCGGGGCCGGCCACACCCGTCACGCCTCGATCGACCGCGCGCCCGTCACGGGCGGCTCGGCGGACCACGGGAAGGTGATCCACAGATCGGTGTCCTTCCACGAGTAGTCGGGCTGGATGATCGTGCGCGGCTTGGTGAACAGCACGGCCGAGCGGGCCTCGGCGCCCTGCTTGGCCAGGAGGTCCATGACCAGCGCCAGGGTGCGGCCGGAGTCGGCGACGTCGTCGACCACCAGGACCTTCGCGCCGGGGAGGTCGGAGGTGTCCATGAGGGGCGGCAGCACGCGCGGGTCGTCGAGCGTCTTGCCGATGTCGGTGTAGAACTCGATGTTCAGCGTGCCGACACCCTTGGTGCCGAGCGCGTACGCCATCGCACCGCCGGGTACCAGGCCGCCGCGCGCCACGGCGATCACCACGTCCGGTACGAATCCGCTGTCCACCACCTGGTGGGCCAGGTCGCGGACCGCGTCGGGGAAGGTCTCCCAGGTGAGCACCTCGCGCTCCGGCGGCGTCACGGGCTCGGGGGCGGGCAGTTCAGTCGACGTCATGGGACGACCCTACGAGACGTGGGGGGGGGCCCCGGGGGGGGGGGGCCCCCCCGCCGGGGGGGGGCCGCGCGGGGGGCCCCCCGCCCGGGGGGGCGCGGCCACACCC
>NZ_JBIUAP010000012.1:0-87330 GCF_044547525.1 Promicromonospora sp. NPDC052451 | reverse complement strand
GGGCGGGGGGGCGGGGGGGGGGGGGGGGGGGCATTTCCACCCCCCCACCCCCCCCCCCCCCCGGGGGGGGGGGGCCCCGGGGGGGGGGCCCCCCCCCACGTCTCGGTCTTGACCAGCGAGGATGCGCACGCGGCGTGCGGCACGTCTCACGTCACGAGGCAGTGCCCGGTGACGCGAGGGTGCCGCGACGGAGCGGCCGTCGGGTCAGGCCGCCTTGGCCTCGAGGATGTCGACCACGAAGACGAGCGTCGAGTTCGCCGGGATGGCGCCGTTCTCCTGGTCGCCGTAGCCCTGGTCCGCCGGGACGACGAGCAGCACCTGGCTGCCCACCTTCTGGCCTGCGATCCCGTTGGTCCAGCCGGGGATCACGCCGTTGAGCGGGAACGACGTCGGCGTGCCGCGGCTCCACGAGGAGTCGAACGACGTGCCGTCGAGCAGGCAGCCCGCGTACTGCACGGTGACGGTCTGGTCCTTGGTGACCTCGGCGCCGTCACCCTGGACCAGGGGCTGCACGACCAGGTCGGTCGGCGCCTCGTAGCCCTCGGGGATGGTGACGGTCGGCTGGCCGTCGTCGGCGAGCTCGACGGTCGGCAGGCCCGCCTCGGGCTCGACGGCGGTGCCCTCGGCGCGGGTCGGGATGTCCTTGACGCCGGAGACCTCGACGACGGTGACCTGGACGGTCTGGTCCATCGCGGTGCTCGCCATGGCGATGCGCGCGCCGACCTTCTGGCCGATCAGGCGGTCGTTGAGCAGGTCGTACTGCGGGTCGCCCAGCGTGAACGACTCGGGCTTCTTGGTCTCCCACGTGGAGTAGGTCTGCTTGCCGTCCTTGCCACCCAGGACCACGTAGTCGATGGTGGCCTGCGCGCCCTCGGCGAGCTCGTCGCCCGTGCCCTCGTCGACCACACGGGACGACGGGGTGCTGACCTCCAGCGGGGTCTTGAACGAGACCTCCGGGGCCTTGCCGACGGGGCCGGAGACCTCGATCCCCTCCACCGCCTTGATGTCCTCCTCGGACGGGCTCGGCGCGGGCGAGGGCGCGGCGGCCGGGGTCACCTCGCAGACGTTGCCGTCGGAGGCGGCGCCGCCGTCCGCGGCGTCGTCGCCGCTTGCGCAGCCGGTGAGGGCGATGGATGCCAGCGCGACGGCCGCCAGGCCGGCGGTGGTGCGGTGCTTCACGAGTAGTCCTTCGGTCGGTGTGCGCCTTGCTGGGGACCGCCACACTCTAGCGGGCTCGGATGAGTGAGGCTTTCAGGCTGCGGGCAGGGTGGGGCGGGGGTCGAGCCATCCGCCCCACCCTGCGGAAGAATAGATGCCATGCCGTCGAAGCGCCGCTCCAGCAAGCGTCCGTACGCCGCGGGCCACGTCCCCCTCGACGTGGACCGCGCGACGGGCGGCCGCCGCAGCGAGTCCGCCGCCGACGGCGAGTGGGTGGTGCAGCACATCCGCTCGTCCGACAAGACCTATGTCTGCCCGGCCTGCCGCCAGGAGGTCACCCCGGGGACGGCGCACGTGGTCGCGTGGCGGACCGACGGGTTCGGCGGCCCCGACGCCGGCCTGGACGCCCGCCGGCACTGGCACACGAGCTGCTGGCAGCGCCGCGCGAACCTGCGGTGACGCGCGCTCGTCGGACGTGCGGGCCGAGGGGGAGAGAATGGGACCGATGACTTCCGAAGCCAAGCCCGCGGCCCACCAGATCCGTTCGCTCACCGTGCTGCCCGCGCAGCGCGAGGACGTCGAGCTGCACACCGCCGACGGCCTCACCCTGGTAGGCGAGCTCGCCCTGCCCGCGGACGCCGAGCCCGCCGCCACCCTGCTGACGTTCCACCCGCTGCCCACCCACGGCGGCTTCATGGACTCCCACGTGTACCGCAAGGCGGCCTGGCGCCTGCCCGCGCTGGCCGACCTCGCGGTCCTGCGGTTCAACACCCGGGGCACCTCCTCGCCGCGCGGGACGAGCGAGGGCGCCTTCGACGGCGGTGACGCCGAACGGTACGACGTCGCCGCCGCCATCGAGCTGGCCGAGTTCCGCGGCCTGCCCCGGCCGTGGCTGGTCGGCTGGTCGTTCGGCACGGAGCTGGTGCTCAAGCACGGCGCCGACCCCGCCGTCGAGGGCGCGATCCTGCTGTCCCCGCCACTGCACCGCGCGACGGACGAGGACCTGGACCGCTGGGCCGCGTTCGGCAAGCCGCTCGTGGTCCTGGTGCCGGAGCTCGACGACTACCTCCGGCCCGAGGAGGCGCGCCGCCGCTTCGCGCGGGTGCCGCAGGCCGAGGTGATCGGGGTCGACGGGGCGAAGCACCTGTGGGTCGGCGAGCCCGCCGTCGCGCGCGTGCTGAACGAGATCGTCGCCCACGTGCTGCCCGGCCACCCGCTCCCGCTGCCCACGCACTGGGACGGACCGCTGGGCGCGTCCTGAGCGCGCGTACCGGGCGACGTCGACGCACCATGGCAGCAACGACCACAGGAGGACGACGATGACCTCATCCCACGGAACCCTGGCGACCTATCCGCTGCACGAGGGCGGGGGCCTTCCGCTCGTGCTGCTGCACGGCTTCCCCCTCGACCACCGCATGTGGGCCACCTGCGCGCAGCACCTGCCGCCCGGCACGCGGGCGATCGGCGTGGACCTGCCGGGCGCAGGGCACAGCGACCTCGACGGGTACGCCCCGAGCATCGAGCACGCCGCGGACTGCGTCTACCGGACCATGGTCGAGCAGGGCGAGGGCAACGCCGTCGTCGTCGGGCACTCCATGGGCGGGTACGTGGCTCTCGCGCTGGCCGAACGGCACCCGGGGTTCGTGGCCGGACTCGGCCTGGTCGGCACCAAGTCCACCGCGGACACCGACGAGGCCCGAGCCAAGCGGCTCCGGATCGCCGCCGCGGCGGACGACAGCCAGACCGTGGACGCCGTGCTCGGCATGCCCGCCGCCCTGGTCGGCACCACGACGACCGAGCACCGCCGGCAGCTCTTCCCCGTGCTCGACTCGTGGATCCGGGCGCAGTCCCCGGCAGGGGTCGCCTGGGCCCAGCGCGCGATGGCGGCGCGTCCCGACCGGACGGCGGTGCTCGAACGCTTCGACGCGCCGGTCGCGGTGGTGGTGGGCACCGAGGACACGATCACACCGCTCGCCGAGGCCGAGCACATGGTGCGGGCCGCGGCCGGTTCCCCCTCGGGGGCCACCACGGGCGACGCCGCCCTCACCGTGGTGCCCGGCGTCGGCCACATGAGCGTGGTCGAGGACCCGCAGGCGGTCGCCGCGGCCCTGGCCTTGCTGCACAACCAGGTGGTCGCCCACCACCACCACTGAGCGCCCGTACGACGAACGGCGGCCCTCCCGCACGGGAGGGCCGCCGTTCGTCGTACGGGACGGGCGTCAGCTGGAGGCGCCGGCCTTCTCGGCCACCGGCTCCTCGGCGTCCTCGCTCTCGGCGGGCGACGAGGCCGAGTCGGCCGCGCTCTGGCCGGCCTTCGTGCTGGCCTTCGTGCCCTTGACCGACGGGATCACGACGGTGGCGTTGCCGACGGGCACCGGCGTCGGGTTGCTCGGCGGGATCGAGGCCGGCATGGACCCGGTGTCGGTCGAGACCTCGGGCTCGGCCTCGGTGCCGTCGCCGACGACCGCGAACCGTGCCTGCTGCGCCGGGGTGGCCCCGGACAGACCCTTCGGCTTGGCCGGCAGTGCGGGCTTGGCCGGAGCGGCGTCGCCCGGCGTGCCGAGCATGCCACGCAGCTCGTCCAGGTAGGAGTTGATCGAGTCGTGCTGACGCGTGAGGTCCTCGAGCTGGTGCTGCGCGGCGGACCGGCTGGACTCGGCCTCGGCGCGGGCGTCGTCGATGGTCTGCTCCGCGAACTCGCGGGCCTCCGCGACGATCCGGTCGGCGGACTTGCGGGCGTCGGCCACGAGGTCCTTGACGTAGACGTCGGACTCCGAGCGGATCTTCTCCGCCTGCTCCAGCGCCACGGCCACGCGCTTCTCCGCCTCAGCGGCGTGCTCCTCGGCCGTCGCGACGAGCTTCGCCGTCTCGGCCTTGGCCGTCTCGTGCCGCTCGGCGAGCTCCTTCTCCACGGCCTCCTTGCGGGTCGCGATGTCGAGCTCCGCCTGGGCGAGCGCCGCACGCGCCTGCTCGCGCAGGTCCTCCATCTCGGTGGTGACGGCGTTGGACGCCTCGGCGGCCTGGCGGCGCGCCTCCGAGAGGATCTGCTCGGCCTCGGCCCGGGCGCTCGCCAGCATGGCGGACGAGTCGCGCTCGGCGGTCTCGCGCTGCTCGGTGGTCTCGGCGTTGACCTTGGCCCGCAGCGCGGCGGTCTCGCGCTCCGTGTTCACACGCAGCTCGGTGGTCTCGCGCTCCACGGTCGAGCGCAGGGTGCCGAGCTCGCGCTCCAGGCTGGCGCGGCGCTCGCTCTCCTCGGCGCTGATCGCGCTGGCGATCTGCGCGGACTCGCGCTCGGCGGAACCCACGAGCTCCTCGGCCCGGCGCTGCGCGGCGAGCAGGTGGCCCTCGGCCTCGGCGGCCGTCGTGGTGCGGATCTCCTCGGCCTCGCGGCGGGCGCTGGCGAGCATCTCGGCGACCTCGGACTCGGCGCGCGACCGCACCTGCCCGCCGGACAGCTTCGCCCGTGCCATGATGTCCGCGGCCTGCTGGTTGGCCTGGTTGATGATGTCGGTCGACTGGTCCTCCGCGGAGCGAAGCAGCAGCTCGATCCGCGAGCCGAGGCCGGCGTACGACGGCTTCTCGGTCTCGCGGAGGTTGCGCTTGGCGTCGTTGAGGTCCTGCGTGAGCTGCATGGCGCGGCTGTCGGAGGCCTCGACCTGTCGACGTGCCTCTTCGAGGGCATGGTTCAGCCGGTCCAGGTGCGCGTGCACCTGGTCGCGGTCGTACCCGCGCATGGCAGTCGGAAAGAGCGAGCGCTCGTCGGACACGGTGCAGACCTCCAGTGTCGGGACTTGGTGAGGCGCGGGTCAGGCTCCCCCCTGTGGGACGCCGTTCGTTACGGCCCGTCCGGCGCCCAGGATACGTGTGTTGTGCTGATGTGGATACACCACTACCGGATGCAATGTACGGATTGCATGGAATACTCACGGCGGCCCGCGCGGCCCCGGTCGCGACCTGGTGGTTCCGTCGCCCCGGTGAAGGAAGGGTGAGGATCCCGGCCGAACCGCACAAGCACGACCGTCATTGGACAGTCGTCCGTGATCGGTCCTTATGCTGGATCACCCACCTGATCGACGGGCACGCGCCCAAAATTCGAAGGGAATCGGTGGTGCAACGCTTTCTGGCGACTCTCCTGATCCTCGCCGGCCTCGGCGGGATCGGTTACGGGGTCGCGACGGCGACCGTCCTGCGCGAGTCCGACACCGTCGTCGCGACCGCGACCCCCAGCGGTGACGGAACCATGGTCGTGACGGAGCCCGGTGTGCTGGGGCTCGTCGACGACCAGGTGACCGTGCGGGCCACCGTGCCCGAAGGACAGAAGGTCACGCTCGCGCTCGGGTCCGACGTCGACGTGCTCGGCTGGGTCGGCACCGACCCCTACGACTCGGTGACCGGCCTGTCGTCCTGGGAGACGCTGAGCGTCGTCCCGGGCACCGGCCCCGCCACCGACGAGGCGGCGGACGGCGAGTCCGAGGCCCCGGCCGACGAGGAGCCGGCCGAGAGGCCGAGCACCGGCCCTGACCCTGCCGGGTCGGACATGTGGCTGTCCGAGGTGAGCGGCGAGACCACCGTCTCGATGCGCTGGACCGAGGAGCCGGGCCGCGTCGTGCTGCTGGCGGCCGGCGTCGGCAAGGACGCCGTGGCGCCGACGCTCGAGCTGACCTGGCCGCGCCCGGTGACCACCCCCTACCTGTGGCCCGGCGTGCTCGGCGGTGGCTTCGCCCTGATCCTGGGCGTCTTCACGGCCATCGGCGCGCGCCGCGGCAAGGGCGGCAAGAGCAAGAACAAGAAGGCGGGCAAGGGCCGGACGCCCTCGACGGTCCGTACCCGCACGCCCGACTCCGACCTGCCGCGCCGCGACGTCTTCGGCGTGGACGGCGAGCAGCCGGGCGCGCACGGCGCCGAGCCGGGTGGATTCCCGCCCGCGCAGCCCGATCCCGCCGCCGGCGGCACCAGCGTCTTCCCGCCTGCCTCGGGAGA
Organism: Promicromonospora sp. NPDC052451; assembly: GCF_044547525.1. Lineage (NCBI taxonomy): Bacteria > Bacillati > Actinomycetota > Actinomycetes > Micrococcales > Promicromonosporaceae > Promicromonospora > Promicromonospora sp. NPDC052451. The sequence continues at coordinate 81,192 of NZ_JBIUAP010000012.1, read as the reverse complement.
ACCGGCGCAGGAGCACACGGCGACGTTCCCGCCCGCTGCCCCGGAGCCGGTCGGGAGCGGTGCGGCCGGGTTCTCGCCGGCGCGCCGGCTCCGGCCGGGGCGTGGCGCGCCGGAGCCCGCCGCACCGCAGCCCGAGCCCGAACCGGCCCCGGCCTGGGGTCCGCCCGCCCCGTTCGGCGGGGCCGGGGGAGCAGCGCCGATCACGCCGCCGCCCGCGCCGGAGCCCGCACCCGAGCCCGTCGCGGCGCCGGCCGCCTCGATCCGCGGCCTGCGGCGCAGTCGGCGGGCACAGCCGGGCAGCGCTCCCGCTGCGGCGCCGGTCCAGCCCGCGTCGCTCGGCGGCGTCGCCCCGGAGCAGGCCCCCGCGGCGCCCGAGGCGACCGAGCAGACGGCGTCGGGCCGGCCGATGACGCGGCGTGAGATGCGCATGCGGGAGCAGGCGCAGCGCCGGGCGGCGACGGGTGCGATGCCCGCCGTGCCCGCGGCCGCGCCGGAGCCCGAGCCCGAGCCCGAGGAACAGCAGACACCGAACAGCCGTGCTGCCGCATGGCGCCAGACCTGGGGAGTCACCGGGTCCGACGACGGAGGCAACCGATGAGCCGCACGACCAGCCGTACGCACAAGGTACGAACCCGATCCGCGGCCGTGGTCGCGGCCCTCGCCGTCGCCGGCCTGCTCACCGGCTGCGCCGAGGAGCTGCCCACCCCGAAGCCGGAGGCGCCGGTCGCCGCGGCCGTCGTCACGCAGGCGCAGGAGCGCGAGATCCTGGACAAGGTGGCGGGTGTCGTCGAGAAGGTGACCAAGTCCAGCCAGGCCGAGGACCTCGCCGGCCGCCTGTCCGGTCCGGCGCTCGACATCCGCGAGACGCAGCTCAAGGTGGCCGCGGCCCGCAAGGACCAGGAACCGCTCACGGACCTGTCGATGCAGATGCAGCAGGTGATCCTGCCGTCCGACCAGGAGTGGCCGCGCAACAGCTTCGCCATCACGGTGCAGCCCAAGGACCTGACCACCCCCGTGCTCATGACCTTCGAGCAGGCGAGCGCCCGCGACCAGTACAAGCTGTGGGGCTGGGTCCGCCTGCTGCCGGGCGTCACCATGCCGCAGTTCGCGGAGGCCGACCTGGGCAGCGCCGCCGTCGCGGCGGACGACGAGAGCCTCAAGGCGACGCCGACCGACGTGATCAAGCAGTACGCGTCGGTGCTCACCGTCGACAAGGACTCGAAGTACGCGGGCAACTTCGCGGACGACGACCTGCGCCAGTTCTTCCGGGACTATGGCAAGCTGCAGGTCGACGCGATCAACAAGGAGGAGTGCAAGGGCGCCTTCGAGGTCGCGTACGAGCCCACGAAGGACCCGGTCAAGTCCGTCCGCACGGCGGACGGCGGCGCGCTCGTCATGGCGGCGATGATCAGCAAGGAGACCATCACCGCGAAGGAGGAGGGCTGCGAGATCGGCCCGCCGACCAAGACCACCCAGGCCCTGTGGGGCGACGCTGACGTGACCAACGTCGTCGAGGTGAACTACCAGGACATGGTGGCGATGTACGTGCCGCCGAAGGGCTCGGACGACCAGATCAGCCTGGTCGGTTACGAGCACGTGCCGATGTCGGTCTCGAACGGCTGACCGTCCCGGCACCCGCCGCTAGGGTGGCCCCCGTGAATCCACGGAGGCCACCCTTGCCGCGTTCCGGAGCAGGTTCGCGGGCGGTCATCGCCCTGACGGGGATCGGTACGACGGTGGCGTTGCTCGCCGGCTGCTCGGCCGAGCCGCCCGTCCCGGAAGCCGAGGCGCCGGTGGTCGCGGCCGTGGTCAGCGAGCCGCAGGAACGCGAGATCCTCCAGAGCGTCGCGACCGTCCTGGAGGGCGCCGGGCAGGGTGGCGCCCCGCTGGGCTCGCGCCTGACCGGACCCGCGCTCACGATGCGCGAGGCAGAGCTGAAGGTCGCCGACGCGGCCGACGATCCCCGCGGCCTGACCGACCTGTCGATGCAGATGCAGCAGGTGATCCTGCCCTCGGACCAGGGGTGGCCGCGCAGCAGCTTCGCCGTCACGGAGCAGCCCGACGCCCGGACGACGCCCGTGCTCATGGCCTTCGACCAGGCCGGCGCCCGCGACCAGTACAAGCTGTGGGCCTACGTCCAGCTGGCGTCCCTGGTGACCATGCCGCGGTTCGCCGAGCCGGGCCTCGGCAGCGCCACCGTCCTGGCGGACGACACGAGCCTCCTGGTGCCGCCCGGCGTCGTGGCAGGGCAGTACGCGTCCGTGCTGACGGTCGGGGACCGGTCGAAGCACGCGGGCACCTTCACCGCGGACGACGCACTCCGGCAGCGGCTGCGCGAAGACGGCCGCGAGCAGGTCGCCCAGATCGAGGAGCAGGACGGCGAGGGCCGGTTCAGCACCGCGTTCGAGCCGGTCGAGGGCGCGGTCAAGGCGGTCCGGACCGTCGACGGCGGCGCCATGGTGCTGGCCGCGCTCCGGGGCCAGGAGACGCTCCGGGCCGAGGAAGGCTGGCAGCTCGCACCCGTCTCGTCGTCGGCCGCCGCGTTGTGGGCTGGCGGCGCCGGGAGCGACGTCCTGAAGACCTCCTACCACTACACCGTGGCGTGGTACGTGCCGCCGGCCGGATCGGCCGCCACGGTGAGCCTGCTCGGCTTCCACCGCGTGCCCTACGCCGTCTCGGGAGGCTGACCTCCGGGCGTCGGCTGCGCCGGACCGCCCGGTCCCGGACAGCCCGCCCCGGGCTGCCGGCGCGCTGGGGTGACCGGTGAGTGATCGCCCAGAGCGGAGTCGGCGGGTGAGTCGCGCGCCGTTCATTAGGATTGCGCCCATGAGCAGTGCCACCCCTCAGCCCGGTCCCGCCCGGAGCGCGCAGCCCGAGTTCGCGGTGCGCGGCGCGGTCGACCTGTCCGCCCTCAACCGTCCCCAGGCGCCGCCGCCCGGCGAGCCCGGCGGTGCGCCCGAAGCCGGCGGCTTCGTCGTGGACGTGAGCGAGGCGAACTTCGAGCAGCTCGTCCGCGACTCGGCCACCTACCCGGTGGTGATCCTGCTGTGGATCCCGACCGACCAGGCGAACGCCGACCTCGGTGCGACGCTCGGCCGCCTCGCGCAGGAGTACGGCGGCCGGTTCCTGCTCGGCCGCGTCGACGCGCAGGCGTCCCCGCAGGTCGCCGCGGCGTTCCAGGTGCAGGGCGTGCCCACGGTCGTCGCGGTGCTGCAGGGGCAGCCCCTGCCGCTGTTCCAGGGTGCCGCCGACGAGCAGCAGATCCGCGGCGTGCTGGACCAGGTGCTGGCCGCCGCCGAGCAGAACGGCGTCACCGGCCGGGCGCCCGGTGCGGCGGCCGCGAACGGCGAGCCGGAGCCCGAGCCGGAGAAGCCGCTGCCGCCCCTGCACCAGGAGGCGTACGACGCCATCGAGCGCGACGACCTCGGTGCGGCGGCGGCCGCCTACGAGAAGGCGCTCCGGCAGGACCCGAAGGACACCGACGCGACCGCGGGCCTGGCGCAGGTGCACCTCATGCAGCGCACCCACGACGCCGACCTCGCGGCGGTCCGGAAGGCCGCGGCGGACGCCCCGGCCGACGTCGACGCGGCCCTCGCCGTCGCCGACATGGACATGCTGGGCGGCAAGGTCGACGACGCGTTCGCCCGCCTGCTGGACCTGCTCCCGGGCGCCGACGCCGACGGCAAGGAGAAGATCCGGGTCCGCCTGCTGGAGCTCTTCGAGGTGGCCGGCACCACGGACCCGCGCGTGAGCAAGGCCCGCAAGCGCCTGGCCATCAGCCTGTACTGACCACCGTTGAGTGCGGGATATTCGCCCTTCTGACCCACGCAGAAGGGCGAATATCCCGCACTCAACGTGGTTCCGGGGTCAGGATGAGGGCGCCCAGCGGGGGGACGCGGATCTCGGCCGACCAACGTCGGCCGTGGTGCGGCACCCGCTCCGCCCGGACGCGGCCCATGTTGCCCACGCCCGAACCGCCGTAGACGGTCGCGTCGGTGTTGAGCACCTCGAGCCACACGTGGCCCTCGTCCGCGTCGCCGACGACGTCGACCAGCGGCGTCGGCGACGGGCGGACCGACGTCTCGACCGGCTCGGCGGGCGGCAGTGCCTCGACGGCTCCTGGCCCGGGGCCGGCCGGGCGCGGCACGTCCGGCAGCGGCAGGCGGTATCCCTCGTGCGGGATGCCCGCGAAGTTCACGACTACCACCACCGGGTCGCCGGACCGGGACCGGCGCACGTAGGCGAGCACGTTGTGGTCGGCGTCGTCGGACTCCAGCCACTCGAAGCCTGCCGGATCGAAGTCGAGCTCCCACAGCGCGGGCGTCGCACGGTAGAGCGCGTTCAGGTCCCGGACCACGTGCTGCACGCCCGCGTGCCCGGCGTCGCCGAGCAGGTCCCAGCGCAGGCCCTCGGACTCGGCCCACTCCGTGTCCTGCGCGAACTCGCACCCCATGAACAGGAGCTGCTTGCCGGGGTGCGTCCACTGGTAGGCCAGGAACGACCGCACGCCCGCGAGCTGCTGCCACCGGTCACCGGGCATCTTGCGCAGCAGCGACCCCTTGCCGTGCACCACCTCGTCGTGGCTGATCGGCAGCACGAACTGCTCCGTGTACGCGTACACGAGGGAGAAGGTGAGCTCGCCGTGGTGGTAGCGGCGGTTGTACGGGTCCTCGGCCAGGTAGCGGAGCGTGTCGTTCATCCAGCCCATGTTCCACTTCAGGCCGAACCCCAGGCCGCCGCTGGAGGTCGGCCCGGTGACCTGCGGAAAGGCCGTCGACTCCTCGGCGATCATCATGACGCCGGGCGTGCGCCGGTACGCGGTCGCGTTCGCCTCCTGCAGGAACGCGATGGCCTCCAGGTTCTCCCGCCCGCCGTGCACGTTGGGCGTCCACTCGCCCTCCTTGCGGGAGTAGTCGAGGTAGAGCATGGAGGCGACGGCGTCCACGCGCAGCGCGTCGGCGTGGAACTCCTCGAACCAGTAGGTCGCGTTCGCCACCAGGAAGTTGCGCACCTCGCGGCGGCCGAAGTCGAAGATCAGCGTGCCCCAGTCCTGCTGCTCGCCGCGCCGCGGGTCGGGGTGCTCGTACAGGGGCCCGCCGTCGAACCGGGCCAGGGCGAACTCGTCACGCGGGAAGTGCGCGGGCACCCAGTCCAGGATGACGCCGATCCCCGCCTGGTGGAGCCGGTCGACGAGGTACCGGAAGTCGTCGGGCGAGCCGAACCGTGAGGTCGGCGCGTAGTAGCTGGTGACCTGGTAGCCCCACGAGCCGCCGTACGGGTGCTCCGCGACGGGCAGCAGCTCCACGTGCGTGAAGCCCTGCTCCGTGACGTAGGCCGCGAGCTGCTCCGCCAGCTCCCGGTAGCCGAGGCCGGGACGCCAGGAACCCAGGTGCACCTCGTACACGCTCAGCGGCGCGGAGTGGGGGTCCGTGGCGGCCCGGGCGGCGAGCCACGCGTCGTCGTGCCACTCGTGCGTCGAGGACGTGACCACGCTCGCGGTGGCGGGCGGGTGCTCCGTCGCCTTGGCCAGCGGGTCCGCCTTGGCGCGCCAGATACCGTCGGCCCCGAGGATCTCGAACTTGTACCGCAGGCCGGGGCCGACGTCGGGGACGAACAGCTCCCAGACACCCGTGGAACCCAGCGACCGCATGGGATGCGTGCCGCCCCAGCCGTTGTGGTCGCCCACGAGCCGCACGCCGCGCGCGTTCGGTGCCCAGACGGCGAACGCGACGCCCGCGATGTCGCCGTCCGCGCTCGGGTAGCGGTGCAGGTTGGCGCCGAGCACCTGCCAGAGCTGCTCGTGCCGGCCCTCGCCGATCAGGTGCAGATCGACCTCGCCCAGCGTGGGCAGGAACCGGTAGGGATCGTCGGACACCCACGTGTCCGTGCCCGAGCGGGTGCGGATGCGGTAGTCGGGGGCGTGCCGGGACCCGTCCGGCTCCTCGGCGGCCGGGACGACGGCGGCCCAGACCCCCGCGCCCTGGTGGGTCGCGGACACCTCGCCGTCCGGTGTGGTCACCACGACCTCGTCCGCGAGCGGGCGCAGCGCGCGCACGACGGCCCACGGGCCGTCGAGCAGGTGCGGGCCGAGCACGGTGTGCGGGTCGTGGTGGGTCCCGGACGCGATGGCGGTCAGGAACTCGAGGTCGACGTCGGGCAGGTCAGCCATGGGTTCACCTTTCCATGCCAGGTGCCCGGCGTGCGACACGTCACAGGTTCACGAGACGCACGGCCCGAGCGGGCGGTTGACTTCGGTCCCTTGCACAGTGGCTGGTTCGACTTCGGTCGGTTGCGCTGAGATCGGTCATTTGATTGACCGATCTCAGCGCAACCGACCGAAGTCAGGTGTCTACGCGGCGCAACCAACCGAAGTCAACGGTCCTGTAGGACGCGTTCCACTGCCGCCAGCGGGATGTGTATCCACGCGGGCCGGTGCCGGTACTCGTAGACCACCTCGTACAGGGCCTTGTCCACGATCAGGGCGCGCAGCAGCAGCTCGGCGGTGGCGACGTCGAGCTCGCTGCCCGACGTCGCGGCACCGGGCACCGGGCGGACCGTGCCCTCGTGCGCCTCGCCGCTGGCCTGCCGGTACCCCTCGAGGAAGCCGATCTGGGCGTGGGACACCCACTGCGGGTCGGTGGCCCGGCCGACGGCGCCCGCGTAGTCGAGGGAGCGCAGCATCCCCGCGACGTCGCGCAGGGGCAGGTCGGGTGCGGTGCGCTCGGCCACGGGGCGCTGCGGCTCGCCCTCGAAGTCGAGCACCTTCCAGCCGTCGGGCGAGTACAGGGCCTGGCCGAGGTGCAGGTCGCCGTGGATGGACTGGAGCCGCACGATGCTCCCGGCGCGCTCGCCGACGGCGGCCAGGCGGGCGCTCACGGCGTCGTACAGGGCGGTGACGCCCGCGCGCTGCGGGGCCAGGTCCGGCACGTCCGCGAACGCTTCGGCGGCCCGGCGGCGCAGCACGCCCATGAAGCCCGCCGGTTCGAGCGCCGGCCCCGGGCCGAGCGCCTCGCGCAGCGTCGTGTGCAGGTGTGCGACGACCGCGCCGAGCTCGGCCGCACGCTCCCCGAAGTCCTCGTCGCGTGCCGCGTACGCGCAGGCCAGCTCGAACCCGTCGGTCGCGTCGTGGACGAGCTCGGACAGCACGGCGAGGTGGGCGAGCGGCGCGAGGGCCGGGTCGCCGGTGGCCGTGCCGGTGCCGCCCTGGCCGGCGGGTACCGGCAGCGGCACCGCCCCGAGGAACCGGGGCACACCGTCCCAGCCTGCCCGCGTCAGGGCCTCGGGGATCACGACGTCGGGGTGCGGGCCGAGCGCGACCGTCCGCAGGATCTTGAGCATTCCGCCCCGGCCCGTCGCGTGCGGCAGGGCCGGCAGCACGACCGACGTGTTCGACTGCTCCCCGGAGATGCGCCGCGCCCCGCGCAGCTCTGCGCAGTCCTCCGGCTCGCACGCGGCGGGCAGCGCGGCGGTGAAGTAGGCGTGCCAGGCCGCGGGGTGCACGCCGCCGTCGTGCACGGTGGCCGTGCCCGACGCCGTGGTCACGGTGCCGATCAGCCCGGCCGCCTCGGTGTCGGCGGTGTCGGCCTCGGGCTCCGCCGTCGGGGTCAGCACGAGCGGGACCTGGACGACGAGCGACTCGTCACCGGTCGCGAGCCCGGGCCCGGCCAGCCGCAGCAGCGCGACCACGACGTCGGCCACCCCCGCGAAGGTGACGGTGAGCCACGGCTCGTGCACCACGCCCTCGGCGGGCACGGGGTACCACCGCTGCCGGGGCAGCCACGTGTCGAGCAGCCGCAGCACCTCCGGGGCGAGGTGCGCGGCTCCGGGGGAGACGTGGACGGGGCGCGCCGGGCTCACACCTCTCGCGCCTGCCCGCCGGTCTCCGCCTGGCCTGCCGGGGCCGGCTGATCCGCCGGGGTCGCCCGTTCCGCGGGCGCCGCCTGTGCCGGTGTCGGCGGGGCCAGCACGAGCCAGTAGAAGTCGCGGGCGCCCCACGTCATCGTCAGCACGCCGTCGTCACCCACGCACGGGAACCCGGCCCCGCCGAACACGTCGGTGAGCGTCCAGCCCGCGTACCCGGGGAGCTTGATGGTGGAGGAGCGGGCGGTGGCCGACAGGTTCGCGGCGATCAGCAGGGTCTCCTCCGCCGAGGAGCGGGTGAACGCGATGACCGACTCGTCGTTGCAGTCCAGCGCCGTGAAGTCGCCCGTGCCGAACGTGGGGTGCAGCCGGCGGAAGGCCAGCATGTTGTGCATCCAGTGCAGCAGCGACGTGGGCTGCGCGAGCTGGGCCTCGACGTTGGTGTGCTGGTAGTGGTGCACCAGCGACTGGATCAGCGGCAGGTAGAGCTTGCCCGGGTCGGCGGTGGAGAAGCCGGCGTTGCGGTCCGGCGTCCACTGCATCGGGGTGCGCACCGCATCGCGGTCGGGCAGCCAGATGTTGTCGCCCATGCCGATCTCGTCGCCGTAGTACAGGCACGGCGTGCCCGGCAGCGACAGCAGGAGGGCGTTGGCCAGCTCGATCTCCTTGCGGGAGTTGTCGAGCAGCGGCGCGAGCCGCCGCCGGATGCCCACGTTGGCGCGCATCCGGGGGTCGGGGGCGTACCAGCCGTACATGCTGGCGCGTTCCTCCGTCGACACCATCTCCAGCGTGAGCTCGTCGTGGTTGCGCAGGAACGTGCTCCACTGCGCGTGCGGCGGGATGGCCGGGGTGTCCGCGAGGATCTCCAGGAGCTGGCGGGCCCGCTGGTCGCGGATCGCGTAGAAGATGCGCGGCATCACCGGGAAGTGGAAGCACATGTGGCACTCGGGATCGTCCTCCGTGCCGAAGTACTCCACCACGTCCGCGGGCCACTGGTTGGCCTCGGCCAGGAGGATCCGGCCCGGGAACTCCGTGTCGACCATGCGCCTGACCCGGCGCAGGAACCGGTGCGTCTCGGGCAGGTTCTCGCTGTTGGTGCCCTCCTCCTCGAACAGGTACGGCACGGCGTCGAGCCGGAAGCCGTCCACGCCGAGCTGCAGCCAGAACCGCGCGACGTCGAGCATCGCCTCGCCCACGCGCGGGTTCTCGAAGTTGAGGTCGGGCTGGTGGTTGAAGAACCGGTGCCAGAAGTACTGCCGGCGCACCGGGTCGAACGTCCAGTTCGACGTCTCGGTGTCGACGAAGATGATGCGCGCGTCCTCGTACCGCGTCGGGTCGTCGCTCCAGACGTAGAAGTCGCCGTACGGGCCCTCGGGGTCGGCCCGCGAGGCCTGGAACCACGGGTGGGCGTCGCTGGTGTGGTTCATGACCAGGTCGATCACCACGCGGATGCCGCGCTCGTGCGCCGCGGCGACCAGGTCGCTGAAGTCCGAGATCGTGCCGTACTGCGGTGCGACGGCGGTGAAGTCGGCCACGTCGTACCCGCCGTCGCGCAGCGGGGACGGGAAGAACGGGGGCAGCCAGAGGCAGTCGACGCCCAGCCACTCCAGGTAGTCCAGGCGTTCGACCAGGCCCCGCAGGTCGCCCGTGCCGTTGTCCCCGGAGTCGGAGAACGAGCGGATCATGACCTCGTAGAAGACGGCCTTCTTGTACCACTCGGGGTCGTCGACGAGGCCCTTGCGGCGCGCGTCGAGCCGCGGCTGCCGGCGTGGCGGCAGCGCCTGGACGGGCACCGGGACGGACGGCGGGTTGGGCATGCTGGGCCGCTCGGGCTGCGGCCGGGCAGCAGGCTGCTCGGCCGGCAGCGCGGCCTGCTCACCGGAGTGCTCCGGCGGCCCGACGGCGGGGCCTCCCGGCCCGAACGTCGTCATGCCGGCCCCACCTGGAGGACGTGGGCCACCCGGACCTGCGGGTCGAGCCGGACCCAGGGATGGGCGCCCCAGCCGTAGGTCTCGCCCGAGAGCAGGTCGTGGGCCACGAAGAACGGGGCGTTGTCATCGCCCTCGGGTGCACTGAGGCCGAGGGCGGAGAGGTCCAGATGCACTACTGACTCCTGTGCGTTCCGGGGGTCCAGGTTCAGCACGACCACGATCACGTCGTCGTGTCGCGGGGCACGTCGACCGTTGCCCCCGGTACCCATGGTGCGGCCCGGGGGCGTCGCTGTCGCGCCCGACGCGTGATCGGCCGAGATCCGGCGCGAGTACGCGACCACCTGCCCGTTCGTGGTGGGGTGGACGGTCAGGTTGCGCAGCTGCCGCAGCGCGGGGTGCGCACGGCGGATGGCGTTCAGCTCGCCGAGCAGCAGGGCGATCCCGTACTCGTCGGCGCGGGCCCAGTCGCGGGGGCGGTACTCGTACTTCTCGTTGTCGATCTGCTCCTCGACGCCGGGGCGGGGGGTGCTCTCCACGAGCTCGTAGCCCGAGTAGATGCCCCAGGTCGGCGAGCCGGTCGCGGCCAGGACGGCCCGCGCGGCGAACGCCGCCACCCCGCCGTGGGTCAGGTAGGGCGGCAGGATGTCGTGCGTGGTGGGCCAGAAGGAGGGGCGCAGCACCGAGCCGGCCGGACCGCTCACCTCGGCCAGGTACTCCTCCACCTCTTCCTTCGTGTTGCGCCAGGTGAAGTACGTGTACGACTGGTGGAACCCGATCCGGGCCAGCGTCAGCATCATCGCCGGCCTGGTGAACGCCTCCGAGAGGAAGATGACCTCGGGGTTGGTCGCGTGCACCTGCGCCAGCAGCCACTCCCAGAAGTCCAGCGGCTTGGTGTGCGGGTTGTCGACGCGGAACAGCGTGACCCCACGGTCGATCCACGTGCGGATCACGTCCAGCACCGCCTGGTACAGGCCCTCGGGGTCCGTGTCGAAGCTGAGCGGGTAGATGTCCTGGTACTTCTTGGGCGGGTTCTCCGCGTACGCGATCGACCCGTCGGCCCGCACCACGAACCACTCCGGGTGCTCGGTCACCCACGGGTGGTCGGGGGAGCACTGCAGCGCGATGTCGAGCGCCACCTCCAGGCCCTCCGCCCGGGCGGCGGCGACGAACGCCCGGAAGTCGTCCTCGGTGCCCAGGTCGGGGTGGATGGCGTCGTGCCCGCCGTCCGCCGAGCCGATCGCGTACGGGCTGCCCGGGTCGCCCGGCTGCGCCTCCAGCGTGTTGTTGCGGCCCTTGCGGAACGTGGTGCCGATGGGGGAGACCGGCGTCAGGTACACGACGTCGAAGCCCATCGCCGCGATACCCGGCAGCCGCTCGGCCGCCGTCGCGAACGTGCCCGACACCCACGTGCCGTCCTTCTTCTGGTACGCCCCCTCGGAGCGCGGGAACATCTCGTACCAGGAGCCCGCGAGCGCGAGCTGCCGCGACACCCGCAGCGGGTACGCCTCGGACGCCGAGACCAGCTCGCGCAGGGGCGCGCGCCGCAGCGCGGTGGTCACCTCGGGAGCGGTGGCGGCGGCGAACCGGGCCTCGGCCGGCCGCGTGGCGTCGGACAGCGCACGGCGGGCCGCGGCGAGCGCCCGGGCGTCGCGGGTCGTGCGGCCGGGGCCGACCAGCGGGTCCTTCGGGACGTCCCGGCAGATGCGCTCGAACAGGCGCACCCCCTCGGCCAGCATCAGGTCCACGTCGATGCCCGCGCCGATCTTGATCCCGGCGTCGTGCACCCACGTGGCGTAGGGGTCCGACCACGCCTCGACGCGGAAGGTCCAGTCACCCTCGGCGTCGGGCTGCACCTCCCCGCGGAACCGGTCGAGCCCGGGTGCGACGTCGGCCATCGGCGCCCACGAGTGGTCCGACCCGTCGGGGGCGACGAGCACGGCGGTGGCGGACACGGCGTCGTGCCCCTCGCGGAAGACCGTGGCCTCGACCGGGACCACCTCGCCGACCACCGCCTTCGCAGGCCAGCGGCCCGCCTCGACGACAGGGGCGACCTCGAGGACGGGGATGCGGCCGATCCGGCCGGGACGCGTGTGCGGGCTCACCGGACCACGCTATCGACCGGTCCGGGTGACTCGCCTGCGGGGCACGCCGAGGTCCGGTGAACGTCGTCGGACGGGTCGGTGAAGCCCTCGGCAACAGGTGTGCTCGCCCCGAGGAGTGCGTAGTGTTCTGCCGGTGAGAGCGATCCGCAGATTCACCGTCCGCACGGTCCTCCCCGAGCAGCTCGCGGCGCTCGACGAGCTGGCCCAGAACCTCCGCTGGTCCTGGCACGCGCCCACGCGCGAGCTGTTCGCGAGCATCGACCCGGACCTCTGGTCCGACGTCCGCGGGGATCCCGTGGCGCTGCTCGCGGCCCTCGGCTCCGAGCGGCTGGAGGCGCTCGCGGCCTCCGAGGAGTTCACGGGCCGCGTGCGCGCGGCGTCCGACGACCTGCACCGCTACCTGCACGACCCGCGGTGGTACCAGCAGCAGCCCTCGGGCGCCGGGCTGCCGCGGGCGATCGCCTACTTCTCGCCCGAGTTCGGCATCACCTCGGTGCTGCCGCAGTACTCCGGTGGTCTCGGCATCCTGGCGGGCGACCACCTCAAGAGCGCGTCCGACATGGGCGTGCCCATCGTGGGGGTGGGCCTGCTGTACGGCGCCGGGTACTTCCGGCAGTCGCTCACGCGGGACGCCTGGCAGGTGGAGACCTACCCGCTGCTCGACCCGGACGGTCTGCCGCTCGCGGTGCTGCGCGAGGACGACGGCACGCCCGCCGTCATCTCGCTCGGCCTGCCCGGGGGCCGCACGCTCCACGCGCACGTGTGGGTGGCCGCCGTCGGCCGGGTGCCGCTGCTGCTGCTCGACTCGAACGTGCCCGAGAACGACGACGCGGCCCGCAAGGTGACCGACCGCCTGTACGGCGGCGGCGGCGAGCACCGCCTGCAGCAGGAGCTCCTGCTCGGCGTGGGCGGCGTGCGCGCGCTGCGTGCCTGGTCGCGCCTGACGGGGGCGCCCGAGCCGGAGGTGTACCACACCAACGAGGGCCACGCCGGCTTCCTCGGGGTCGAGCGGATCCGCGAGCTGGTCGGTGCCGGGCTCAGCGTCGGCGAGGCCCACGAGGCGGTCCGCGCGGCCACGGTCTTCACCACGCACACGCCGGTGCCGGCCGGCATCGACCGGTTCCCCAAGGAGCTGGTCAGCGCGTACTTCGGCGGCGACAACGAGATGCCCGGCGTGCCGGCCCAGACCGTGCTCGCGCTCGGCTCGGAGGACTACGACGGCGGCGACCCCACCGTGTTCAACATGGCCGTGATGGGCCTGCGGCTGGGCGGTCGCGCGAACGGCGTCTCGCTGCTGCACGGCCAGGTCTCCCGCGAGATGTTCGAGGGCCTGTGGCCCGGGTTCGACGCGCGCGAGGTGCCGATCACGTCCGTCACCAACGGCGTGCACTCGCCCACCTGGGTGGCGCCGCGGCTGGCCGCCGTCGAGGCGGAGCGGCTGGGCCTGGACGAGATCACGGCGCCCGAGGCGTCGGGCGGCTGGCTGGACGCGGGCCGCGTGTCCGACGCCGAGCTGTGGGCCCTGCGCGGTGAGATGCGCGCCGAGCTCGTGGCCGAGGCGCGGCGCCGGGTGCGCAAGTCCTGGCGCGAGCGCGGGGCGTCCCCGGCCGAGCTCGGCTGGGTCGACGACGTGCTGTCGCCCGACGTGCTCACCATCGGCTTCGCCCGCCGTGTGCCCACGTACAAGCGGCTCACGCTCATGCTGCGCGACCCGGAGCGGCTCAAGGCGCTCCTGCTGCACCCCGAGCGCCCGGTCCAGCTCATCGTGGCCGGCAAGTCGCACCCGGCCGACGACTCGGGCAAGCGGCTCATCCAGCAGCTCGTCCGGTTCGCCGACGACCCCGAGGTGCGGCACCGCATCGTCTTCCTGCCGAACTACGACATCGGCATGGCGCAGTCGCTGTACCCGGGCTGCGACGTCTGGCTGAACAACCCGCTGCGGCCCCTGGAGGCGTCGGGCACGTCCGGCATGAAGTCGGCGCTCAACGGCGGGCTGAACCTCTCCATCGAGGACGGCTGGTGGGCCGAGTGGTACGACGGCGAGAACGGCTGGGGCATCCCCACGGCCGACGGCGTCGAGGACGCCGACCGCCGCGACGACCTGGAGGCCGCCGCGCTGTACGACCTCGTGGAGTCGCAGGTGGCGCCCGCCTTCTACGACCGCACCGACGGCGTGCCGGGCCGCTGGCTGGAGATGGTGCGGCACACGCTGGCCACCCTGGGCCCCAAGGTCCAGGCCACGCGCATGGTCTCGGAGTACGTGCACGGGCTGTACGCCCCGGCCGCCGAGGCGGGCCGGGCGCTCGCCGCCGACGGGTTCGCCGCCGCCAAGGACCTCGCGGGCTGGAAGGCCCACGTGCGCGGCTCGTGGTCGCAGGTGCGCGTGGACCACGTCGAGTCGGCGGGCATCGGCGAGGCCGTCCGGGTGGGCGACCGCCTCACGGTGCGGGCGTACGTCTCGCTCGGCTCCCTGTCGCCCGACGACGTGGACGTGCAGGTGGTCCACGGGCGGGTGACCGAGGCCGACGTGATCGACGAGTTCACCGCCGAGCCCCTGGCCCTCGCCGAGTCCTACGAGGCCGGGCGGCACGCGTTCGGCGGCGAGGTCGAGCTGGAGACGTCGGGCCCCTTCGGCTACACGGTGCGCATCGTGCCGAGGCACCGGCACCTGACGAGCGTCGCGGAGCTGGGGCTGGTGGCCAACGCCTGAGCGGCGAGGGCTTGGGCCGTGGGGCTGTGGCTTCGGTCAGCTTGGCCTCGGGGCTGTGGCTTCGGTCAGTTGCTCGGCCACGGGGCTGCTGCTTCGGTCAGCTGCTCGGCCTCGGGACTCGACTTCGGTCGCTTGCCTCCAGATCGGTCCTCTGATTGACCGAACTCGAGGCAAGGGACCGAAGTCGATCCGCGTCGCGGGCAGATGACCGAGGTCAGGTCTCCCGCGGGCGGCGGGTGGGCCGCGGGGGGATCGGCTTGGCGGCCGCTATCTCCGCCGCGGCCACCTCCACCTCCGTCGGTTCGGCGCGCCCGGGTACCGGGTCGGTGCGCAGGCGCAGCCCCGTGTCCGAGACCTCGACGACGAATCCGATCAGGTCGGTCCAACGGTGGGCCGAGCCGCCGTCGGACACGACCGGCCCGGCGGGTGGCAGGCGGCGTCGGACCACCACCCGCGTACCGGGCCGCAGGGCGCGCCAGCCACCCGAGGCGTCCGGCGGTGTAGCGAATGTCACGTGCGTTCTCTTTCCGGTGCGTGAGACCGGTCGGGATCTGCGGGTCTCCCGGGAGATACTAGGATCGCGCGGCAGGGCCGCCCACGCGGCCCGCGCAGTGCATGCCCCCCCCAGTCCGGAAGTGGAAGGACACCCTCGAAGTGACCTACGTGATCGCTCAGCCGTGCGTCGACGTCAAGGACCGGGCGTGCATCGAGGAGTGTCCCGTGGACTGCATCTACGAGGGCAGCCGCTCCCTCTACATCCACCCGGACGAGTGCGTCGACTGCGGCGCCTGCGAGCCGGTGTGCCCGGTCGAGGCCATCTACTACGAGGACGACGTCCCCGACGAGTGGAAGGACTACTACCGCGCGAACGTGGAGTTCTTCGACGACCTGGGCTCGCCCGGCGGCGCCGCGAAGATGGGCGTCATCGAGAAGGACGACCCGATGATCGCGGCCCTCCCGCCGCAGGCCTGACCTCGCACGCATGGGCCTGCACGACATCTCCGACCTGCCCTTCGCCTGGGACTCGCTCGACGACCTCACGGCGACGGCGAAGGCCCACCCCGGCGGCCTGATCAACCTCTCCATGGGCACGCCCGTGGACCCGACGCCGGACGTCGTGCGACATGCGCTGGAGGCGGCGTCGAACGCGCCGGGCTACCCGCTGACGGCGGGGACGCCGGCGCTGCGGCAGTCGGTCGCGGACTGGTTCGCCCGGCGCCGTGGCGTGCCGGACCTCGACCCCGCCGCCGTGGTGCCGACCATCGGCTCCAAGGAGCTCGTGGGCCTGCTGCCCGCCCTGCTGCACCTGGGTCCCGGTGACGTGGTGGTGCACCCGGCCGTGGCCTACCCGACCTACGTGGCGGGCATCCGGGCCGCCGGCGCCACGCCGCTCGCAGCCCACGACGTGGCCGACTGGGCGGGCCGCGACGACGTGCGCATGGTGTGGGTCAACTCACCCGGCAACCCGACGGGCCGCGTGCTCGACGTCGCGGCGCTGCGCGCCGTGGTCGAGGCGGCGCGGGCGATCGACGCCGTGGTCGTCTCGGACGAGTGCTATGCCGAGCTGGCGTGGGAGACGCCGTCGGGCAGCGTCCCGTCGATCCTGGACCCGCGCGTGTGCGGCGGGTCGCACGAGGGTCTGCTGGCGGCGTACTCCCTGTCCAAGCAGTCCAACATCGCGGGCTACCGGGCGGCGTTCCTGGCGGGCGACCGTGCCCTGGTGACCGATCTCACGCAGACCCGCAAGCACCTGGGCCTCATCGTGCCCGCCCCGGTGCAGGCCGCGATGACGGCGGCCCTGTCGGACGACGAGCACGTCGCCGTTCAGCGCGACCTCTACGGGGCCCGGCGGGAGGCGCTGGCCGCGGCCGTCGTCGCGGCGGGGCTCGTCGTCGACGACTCGGAGGCCGGCCTGTACCTGTGGGTGGCCGCCCCGGACGGCCGATCCGGGCTCCAGGTCGCACAATGGTTCGCGGAGCGTGGCCTCCTCACCACGCCCGGGTACCTCTACGGCGACGACCGGCACACGCGCGTGGCACTGACCTCGACTGACGCGCAGATTGCCGATGCTGTGTCGCGCCTCACACAGGCTTGACCGACGGATTGGAAAAACGAGAGCTGGGCACGATACTGTCGTGGCCCCAGGTCGACGCTGCCCCGACTGCTTTCTTCGCCGCAGTGTCCCTCGTGCGCTCTTCAGGAAGGAAGACATGACCTCCACACCGGTGGACGGCTCGAGCCGCGTCGAGCTCGCCGTCAACGGAACCACTCACCCCCTGCCTGTCGTCGCCGCGAGCGAGGGCAACGACGGCATCGTGGTGTCGTCGCTGCTCAAGGACACGGGCCTGGTCACGGTCGATCCGGGTTTCATGAACACGGCGTCGTGCGAGTCGACGATCACCTACATCGACGGTGATGCCGGCATCCTGCGCTACCGCGGGTACCCCATCGACCAGCTCGCCTCGGGCTCGACCTTCCTCGAGGTCGCGTACCTGCTCATCTACGGCGAGCTGCCGAGCGCGGCCGACCTGGACTCCTTCACCGAGCGGGTCAACCGGCACACCCTGGTGCACGAGGACTTCCGTACGTTCATGGGAACGTTCCCTCGCAACGCGCACCCGATGGCGGTGCTGGCCTCCGCGGTGAACGCGCTGTCCACGTTCTACCCGGAGTCGCTCGACCCGACCGACGACGAGCAGGTCGACCTGGCCACCGTGCTGCTGCTGGCCAAGACCCGGACCATCACGTCCTACCTGCACCGGCGCCGCGTGGGCGAGCCGCTGCTGTACCCGGACTACTCGCGGGGCTACGTCGAGGACTTCCTGCGGATGACGTTCGCGACGCCGTACGAGGCCTACGAGGCCGACCCGGTGGTCGTGGACGCGCTGGAGAAGCTGCTGGTGCTGCACGCGGACCACGAGCAGAACTGCTCCACGTCCACGGTGCGCGTGGTCGGCTCGTCGAACGCGACGCTGTACGCGTCGGTGGCCGCGGGCGTCAACGCCCTGTCGGGCCCGGCGCACGGCGGGGCCAACGAGGCCGTGCTGACCATGCTGGAGAAGATCCGCTCGGGCGGCGAGACGGTCGAGACCTTCATGAACAAGGTCAAGAACAAGCAGGACGGCGTGCGGCTGATGGGCTTCGGCCACCGCGTGTACAAGTCCTACGACCCGCGCGCGGCGATCGTGAAGAAGTCGGCCGACGAGGTGCTCGACAAGCTCGGCGCCAAGGACGAGCTGCTGGACATCGCGCGCGGCCTGGAGGAGATCGCCCTCTCGGACGACTACTTCGTGGAGCGCAAGCTCTACCCGAACGTCGACTTCTACACGGGCCTCATCTACAAGGCCATGGGCTTCGAGCCGGCGATGTTCACGCCGCTGTTCGCGCTGGGCCGCATGCCCGGCTGGATCGCCCAGTGGCGCGAGATGATCAAGGACCCGCAGACCAAGATCGGCCGCCCGCGCCAGGTCTACACGGGTGCCACGGAGCGTCCGTACGTGCCGGTGGCGTCGCGCTAGTCCGCCTCTTCCGGGCCCCCGCCAGGCGAGGTGGTCCCGAGACCTCCGGTCCCGGGACGTCCTCGCCGGACGGGGGCCCGCGTCGTGGCCGGCGTGACCTGATCGTTGCCCGCGGCGCCGGCTTTTTCGTCGTCCGTGTCACCGGCCCCGGCTAGTTTGGGCCCGTGAGTCGAGCCACCCTCCTAGCCCGCCGGTCGACGGCGCACCGCGGGTTGCTCGCGCTCGTCTGGCTGCTGGTCGCGGTCCTGACCGGGGCGCTGGGCGTGACGGTCGGCTGGACGCAGGCCGCCGCCACCGCGAGCGCCCGGGACGGGCTGCTGGCCGCCGAGCCGTCCGGTCGTGCGCTCCAGCTCTCCACCCGTCTCGCGGACGACGACGAGGCGGCCGCGCAGGACGCCCGCGTCCGGGAGGTGCTCGCCGGCCTGCTGGAGAGCGTGCCGCACCACGTCGCCTACGACGTGCGGACCGAACCCCAGTACACGCGGGGCGCCGACGGCCGGGACCTGGGCCGCTGGTCGCTCGCCCTGCTGCCCGCCGCCACCCGGGACGCCGCCCTGGCCGGTGCGGGCGCCGACGGCGTCACGCTGGTCGACGGCGCCTGGCCCGCCGCGGCGGACGAGGCGGCGGTGCAGGCGGACGCCGCACAGGCCGCCGGGCTGGCCGTCGGGGACACGCTGCGCGTGGGTGTCGACCCGGACGAGCCGGCGGCCACCGGGACGCCCGTCACCGTCGCGGCGACGTGGCGCGTGACCGACCCGGACGACGCCGTCTGGCTCGGCGACCCCGCCGTGCTCACCGGGACGGACGAGGCCCACCCCGGTCCCGTCGTGGTGAGCGAGCAGGTCGTCGCGGAGCTGGACACCGACCCGTTCGCGCGCTGGACCGTGGTGCCCGACGTCGCCGCGCTCACCCCCGCGCACCTGCCCGCCCTGGCGCGGCTCACCGGCCAGGCACAGGGCGTCCTGGGCGAGGACTCCGACGTCGCGCCCCGTGGGCTGACCGTCGCGGGCACCCTGGAGGTGACGGCCACCGACCTCGCGGACGCCCTGCGCGCGGCGGACGCCGTCGCCCTGGTGCCGCTGTGCCTGCTGGCGCTCGTCGGGCTGGTGGCCCTGGTGCAGGTCGCGCGGCTCCTGGCCGCCACCCGCGAGGGCGAGGTGTCGTTGCTCGTCTCCCGTGGGGCCGCGCCGGGCACGGTCACGACGGCCGCGGCCGTCGAGGGCGTGCTGCTGGCGCTGACCGCCGCGGCGGCGGGCGGCGTGGCCGCGTGGGCGGCCCTGCTGCTCGTGGCCCGGGCGGACGCCGGTGCGGCGGTCTCCCTGGCGACGCCGCTGGTCGTCGCCCTGGTCGTGGCGGTCGCGGCGTCGTTGGTGCTCGTGCTCGTCGCGGCGCTCCAGGCCCAGGCGGCGGTGCGGCGGCAGGTGACCGACCGGTCGGGCCGGGTACGTCAGGTGGCCGCCCTGGGCACGGTCGTGCTGACGGTGGCCGCCGCCGCGGTGAGCCTGACGCAGCTTCTGCGGTACGGGTCCCCGCTGGTCACGACCCCCGGCGGCGCGACCACCGATCCGGCCGCGGCCGCCGCCCCGGCCCTCGTCCTGGCCGCGCTCGCGGTGGTGGCGATGGCGGTGCTCGGACCCGCCACGCGGCTGTGGGCCGGTCTGGCGGGGCGGTCGCGGGGCGTCGTCGGCCCGCTGGCCGCGTGGCAGGTGGCCCGGCGGATCGTGGTCTACGTGGTGCCCGTGGTCCTGCTCGTCCTGGCCGGCGGGTCGGCCGGCCTGGCCGGCGGGTACACGGGGACCGCCGAACGCCTGCGCGCCGACGTCGACGTGCTGGCGGTCGGTGCCGACGTGCGCGTGACCGCGCCGGAGAGCGGCCGTCTCGACGCCGTGCCGTACCTGCCGGGTGGCTCGGGCCCCGGTGACTCGGCCGTCGCGTCGGCGCCCGCGCTGTCCGCCACCGCGTACGCCGACAGCAAGCCGGTCACCCTGCTCGCGCTGCCCGCCGCCGCGTTGCCGCAGGTGGTCCGGGCTCCGGGCGGCGTGCTCGACGTGCAGCGGCTGGCCACGGACCTGTCGACCGACGCCTTCGCCGACGCACCGGCGCTGCCGGACGGCGTCCACGACGTCACCCTCACCGTGCGCGGCAGCATCCGGCCGCTCGACGGCTGGACCGAGCAGCCCGGACCGCCGCACGAGCTCGACGCGGCGCTCGTGCTCGCCACGCCCGACGGGACGCTCGCCACGGTCCCGCTCGGGCAGCTGACCGCGGGCGACGGGACCGCCGGCACCCTGGGCGAGGCCGAGACCGAGCATGCGCTGACCGGCGACGTCCCGCCCGCGCCCGCGGGGCAGGCGTGGCGGGTGGTCGGCCTGGACCTGGACACCCGGCCCGGCTGGTCCGCGGCGGAGCTGACCCTGTCGGTGGCCGGCCTGGTGGCGGACGGGACACCCGTGGCGGACGCCGCGTGGACGCCGTCGGAGACCCTCGACGGTGCGGGCCTGGAGCTGAGCCCGGACGCGCCGACCGGGACCGCGGAGCTGACCATGCCGCTCGGCGGCGCCGCGACCGGCGCGAGCCGCCTGCGCCTCCTGACCACGCCTGACCCCGGACCGGTGCCCCTGCTCGCCTCGACCTCCCTGACGGACACGCTGGGCATCGCGCCCGGCGACACGTTCGAGCTGACCCTGGGCGGCACTCGGCTGCCGGTGGTCGCGGCGGCGTCGGCGGGCACGGTGCCCGGGGCGCTCGACCCGTATGCCGCGCTGCTGGACCGAGGTGCGCTGGCCACCCTGCTCGTGCGCGACGTGAGCGACCCGCTGCTGACCAGCGAGGTCTGGCTCGCCGCCGGACCGCCGGGCGGCCCCGCACCCGCGGCCGCCGTGACCCGACTGGCCGACGAGGCGACGGCCGAGGCCGGCAGGTCCGCGGGCCGCGAGCAGGCCGGCGTCCTGACCTCCGGTTCCGGGGCCGCGGACGCCGCCGTACCGGTGCGCGTCTCGTTCTGGCTCGCCGCCGCCGGCGCGACGGTGCTGGCCCTGGCCGGCGTGCTCGCGGTGGCCGTCGCCACCCTGCGCGAGCGGCGTGGTGAGGTGGTCGTGCTGCGTGCCGTCGGGCTCGGTCCCGTCGCCCAGGCCCGGTCGCGGGTCACGGAGCTGGTGACGGTCGGCCTGGCGGCGCTCGTCGTGGGCGCCGTCGCGGGCTGGGCCGTGGCGCGCCTGCTGGCCGGGGGCCTCGCCGCCGCGACCCTCACCGGCATCGGCACGGCCCCGCCCGCCCGGTTCGTCCTCGAGACGACCGGGACCGGTCTGGTGCTGGCGGCAGCCGTGGCCGGGCTCGTGCTGGTCGCGACCGGCGTGGGCGCGCGCGTGGCCGCACAGGCTCGTGACACCACCTACCGCGAGGAGGTCCGCTGATGGGGGCACTGTCCGGGCTGGGCCTGCTCGCGCGGCGCCAGCTACGCACCTCCTGGGGCGCGACGGCGACGCTCGGCCTGGTCGCGTTCCTCGCGGCGGGTGTGCTCTCGACGGCACCCCGGGCCGTCTCGGCGATGCACGCCGACCAGGTGGTCTACGAGACGGCCGCGGCGTCGGGACCGGCGCGTGACGTGATCTCCGTGGTCGGGGCCGTCCCCGGTCAGCCCATGAGCGGCATGTTCTACGACCCGGGCCAGGCCGGGTCCGGTGTGCCGGACGAGCCGGACTGGGCGCCCTTCACCGAGAACCTGGACGCGGTGCGTGCCGAGACGCCCGAGCCGTTGCGTTCGGCGATGGGGGCCCCGCGCTTCCACGTCACCTCGACGGACGCCGCCTACACCCGCCCGGTGCCCCGGTCGGAGCTGGCCGAGGCGAAGGTCTTCCTCCGTGCCGCGACCGACCTCGACGAGCACGCCGAGCTCGTCGAGGGACGCTGGCCGGCCGCCACCGCGGAACCCGTCGTCGACGGCGAGGACCAGCCCCTCGGACAGCCCACCCGCCCGGCCCCGCCGGTCGAGGTGGCGGTCTCGCGCGCCGTGGCCGACACCTACGGCTGGGAGCTGGGCGGCCGGTACGACAACCTCGCCGGCGTCGGCGTGGTCGCCCTGGCCGACCGCTACCCGTCGCTCGTGGTGACGGGCATCTTCGAGACCGGCGACCCGGACGCCGACTACTGGCTGCACCACGCCCTCGCGGCTCGGGCGTCTGTCGTCGCCGACCCCAACCGCGGGCTGCTCGGCACGGCCACGGCCTACGTGAACCCGGCCATGATCACACCGGTCACGCTCGGCATGGCCGAGACCCGGGTGTGGTACCCGGTGGACACCGACGGCGTGACCGCCGCCGCCGTACCGGAGCTCCTGGCGCAGGTCAACGGCCAGTCGGCGCAGACGTTCCTCGTGCCGGCCGGCCCGGACGACCCGGCGCCCCTCCAGCTGCGGCCCGCGAGCCGGCTGGGCGAGATCCTGGAGCGCCTGCTCGCGCAGCGCACCGGCGTCGACGCCATCGTGGCCGTCCTCGCCGTCGGGCCGCTCGGGGCCACGCTCGCCGTGCTCGCCCTGGGGGCGCGGCTCGTCGTGGACCGGCGGCGCCCGGCGCTCGCCCTGCTGCGGGCGCGCGGCGCCTCCGGCACGCAGCTCCGCCTGCTCATGGGCGGCGAGGGGCTCGTCGTGGGTCTCGGCTGCGCCGCCCTCGGGTTCGCGGCCGGGCTGGCCGTCACGACGGTCGCGGGCGTGACCTCGCCCGTCACGGTGAGCCAGGTGGGTCTCGCGCTCGCGGCGGGACTCGCTCCCGCGCTCGCCCTCGCGCTGGCGACCTCGCCCGCGGGCCTGCGCCCGACCCGGAGCGATCTCGCGCCGCGCTCCCGCAGCCGGGTGCGCTGGGTGCTGGAGCTGCTCGTGGTCGCCGGGGCCGTGCTGGCCACCTGGCTGCTGCTGTCCCGGGGCGTCGTCGCGGGAGCTGGCGGCGGTTCCGGCGTCGACCCGCTGGTCGCGGCGGCCCCGCTGCTGGTGTCCCTCGCGCTGACCCTGCTCGCGGTGCGGGCCTACCCGTGGCTGGCCCTCGCGGTCGAGCGGGCGCTCGCGCCGCGTCGCGACCTGGTGCCGTTCCTGGGCGCGGCACGAGCCACGCGCGACCCGGCGGGCGGGCCGGTACCGGCGGTCGCCCTCGTGCTGGCCGTGGCGGTCGCCGCCACCTCGGCGGTGCTGTACTCCACCGTCTCGGGCGGGATCGTCCGCGAGGCATGGCGCGCGACCGGGGCCGACCTGCGGGTCTCCGGTCCCATCGTCGACGAGGCCGGCGCCGGCCAGATCGCCGCGCTCGATGGCGTCGACGCGGTCACTCCCGTCGCCGACGTGGGTGACGCCGTGCTGCAGGGCGAGGGGTCGGCGCCCCGCGCGCGGGTGTACACGGTGGACGCGGAACGGCTCGCGCAGGTCCAGCAGGACGTCGCGGGCAGTCCTGAGACGCTCGCGGCGCTCACCGGGCCGGACGGCCCGGACGCAGCGGTACCCGTCATCCTCACCCGTGGTGCCGCCGGCCCCGGCGTCGCGCCGGGGACCACGGGGATCACGCTGGCGACCCAGGAGGGGAGCGTGCCCGTCAAGGTGGTCGACGTGGTCGACGAGCTGCCCGGCCTGCCCGCCGGCCGCGCGCTGGTGCTCGCCGACACCGAGCGTCTGGAGCTGGGCACCGGCGACAGCTCCTTCGCCCGCCTCGCGCTGGTCGGCCTGTCCGACGACGCCGACCGCGCGGCCGTGACCGCCGAGATCTCGCGGCTGCTGCCGTCGGCAGTGGTCGAGGACCCGGACCAGGAGGCCGACGCCCTGCGCGCGGCCCCGGTCTCGGCCGGGCTGGTGGCCGCGTTCGTGCTGGCCGTGGTGCTGGCGGCCCTGCTCTGCGTGGCCGCGGTCGTGATGACCCTGATGCTCGCGGCCCCGGCGCGGGCCCGGTTGCTCGCCGTGCTGCAGACGCTCGGCATGTCGTCGCGCCAGGGGCGCGGGCTCGTGGGGTGGGAGATCGGGCCGTGGGCCGTGATCGCGCTCCTGGTGGGCGCGGTGCTCGGGGTGGCGGTGCCGTCGCTCGTGCTGGCGGCGGTGGACGTCACCGCCCTGACCGGCGGGGTGACCCAGCCGAGGCCGGAGTACGACCCGGTGCTGCTCGGCGCGGCGGCCGCGGGCTTCCTTGTCGCCGTGCTGGCCGCGGTCGGCGTCGCCGCCGCGCTCGGCCGGCGCGGCGAGGTGGCGGCCCAGCTCCGGATGGGAAGCAATGACTGAGGAGGGAGACGCGATGAGCACGACCATCGAGCTGACCGGCGGCGCCCCGGCGTCGGCCGCCCGTGCGGGTGGGGGCGAGATCCGGTGCGGCGACCTGGTGCGGATCTTCGCCACCGACGGCGTCGAGGTCCAGGCGCTGCAGGGCCTGACCCTGAGCGTCGACCCGGGCGAGATCGTGGCCGTCGTGGGCGCGTCCGGCTCGGGCAAGTCCACGCTGCTGACCATCCTCTCCGGCCTGGACACGCCGACGGGCGGGTCCGCGGTGGTAGCGGGGACCGACCTGCTCACCATGGGACACGCCGAACGGGTGCGGTACCAGCGCTCGACCGTGGGCTTCGTGTGGCAGCAGACCTCCCGCAACCTGCTGCCGTACCTCACGGCGAGCGAGAACGTGCGGCTCCCGCTGGAGCTGGCCGGCACGCTGCCGCGGCGCGACCGCGCGCGTCGCGTCGAGGACCTGCTCGAGCTGCTGGAGGTGGGCCACGCGGCCGGGCGGCGACCCGGCGAGATGTCCGGTGGTGAGCAGCAGCGCACCGCCATCGCGGTCGCGGTGGCCAACGACCCCCGCGTGCTGCTGGCCGACGAGCCCACGGGCGAGCTCGACGAGGCCACCTCGGTCGAGGTGCTGGAGGCCCTGCGCGGCGTGAACCGGGAGACGGGCGTGACCACGTTGATCGTCACGCACGACCCGACGGTGTCCGAGCACGTGGCGCGCACCGTCCAGATCCGCGACGGCCGGACGTCCACGGAGACGCTACGCCGCACGGAGGTGGACGAACACGGCGCCGAACGGCACGTCGCCGAGGAGTTCGCGGTGGTCGACCGGGTCGGGCGCCTGCAGCTCCCGCAGGACTTCGTGCACGCGCTCGACCTGCGCGACCGCGTGCGGCTGGCCCTGGAGCCGGACCACGTCGGGGTGTGGCCGGCGGCGCCGGGTGCCACCACCGGGCGCACAGAGACCGGGCGGACAGAGACCGGGCGGACAGAGACCGGGCGCACAGACGCCGGACGCACCGGGACCGAGGAGGACCGATGACCACGACGACGCCCGCGCGCACCGTGCTGCGTGCCGAGGGGCTCACCCGCGTGTTCGGTACCGGCCCGGGCGAGGTGCACGCCCTGACGGACGCGTCGGTGGAGGTCGCCGCGGGCGAGCTGCTGGTGGTGCGCGGCCCGTCGGGCTCGGGCAAGACCACGCTGCTGAACCTGCTCGGGGGACTGGACCGGCCCACGTCGGGTGGCGTGTGGCTCGGCGACGCGGAGCTGACGGCACTGGGGGAGAAGGCGGTGCTCGCCGCGCGGCGTGACCGGATCGGCTACGTGTTCCAGTCGTTCGGGCTGGTGCCGGTGCTCTCGGCGGCCGAGAACGTGGAGGTGCCCCTGCGCCTGCGGCGGACGGCCCCGGCCGAGCGCGCCCGGCGGGTGGCCGAGGCCCTTGCGGCTGTGGGCCTGAGCGGGCACGCGAAGCAGCGTCCGTACGAGCTGTCGGGCGGGCAGCAGCAGCGGGTGGGTATCGCGCGGGCACTCGTGGCCGAACCCGAGGTGCTGCTCGCCGACGAGCCCACCGGACAGCTCGACTCCGCCACCGCGGCGGTCGTGATGGACCTGCTGGCCCGGGTGGTGCACGAACGCGGGGTGGCGGCCGTCGTCTCCACGCACGACCCCGAGCTGATGGCGCGGGCGGACCGGGTGGTGGAGCTGCACGACGGGCGGGTGAAACCAGCCGCTGACGGGTGAAATTCCTGGTGAACGGCCTCACGGCGGCTTTGTTACGGGTGTGAGAACCACCTGGTCAGAACTGTTACCCGGTGTTACCCGTGCATACCGAGATGGTCACAACTCGGTGGCGTTTCCCCGGTGGTGGTCATCACCATTCGCGCGGAGCGGTTACGTTAGGTCGTGATACCACGGGGCGCAAGGAAGCGCCCGCATCACTCCGGACGGCACCCGCCGGACCGGGGTGTACTGCTACCCAGGAGGACACGTGACACCTCGAAAGCGACTTGTGGGGCTCGGCGCGTTCGCGCTCGCCTCGTCGCTCGTGCTGACCGCTTGCGGCGGTGGCGGCGGCGATGACACCGGCGACGGCGGCGCCAGCACCGGCATCGTGACGGTCGGCAACGGTGAACCGCAGAACCCGATCATCCCCACCATGACCAACGAGACCTTCGGGTCCAAGGTCACGAGCAACATCTTCGCCGGTCTCGTGTACTACGACGCCGAGGGCGTCGTGCACAACGAGGTCGCGGAGTCGATCGAGTCGGACGACAACCAGGTCTGGACGATCACGCTCAAGGACGGCTGGGAGTTCTCGGACGGCACGCCGGTCACGGCACAGAGCTTCGTGGACGCCTGGAACTACGGCGCCTACGGCCCCAACGCACAGAACCTGAGCTACTTCTTCGAGCCCATCGAGGGCTTCGCGGACGTCCAGGTCCCCACGGACGACGCCGGTGAGCCCACCGGTGAGGACCCCGCCGCCGACACGCTGTCGGGCCTCGAGGTCGTCAGCGACACCGAGTTCACCGCGACGCTCACGCAGCCGGAGTCCGACTTCCCGCTGCGGCTGGGCTACTCGGCCTTCTACCCGCTGCCCGAGTCGTTCTTCGACGACCCGGAGGCGTTCGGCGAGGCCCCGATCGGCAACGGCCCCTACGTCCTGGAGACCTGGGAGCACAACTCGCTGATCGAGCTGCGCCCGAACGAGACGTACGCGGGTGAGCGCGAGGTCCAGAACGGTGGTGTCGACCTGGTCGCCTACACCGACGAGGACTCGGCGTACAACGACCTGCTCGACGGCAACCTGGACATCGTCACCAACGTCCCGGCCTCCGCCTTCGGCACGTTCGAGGACGAGCTGGGCGACCGCGCCGTCAACCAGCCGGCCGCCGTCATCCAGGTCATCAACGTCCCGGAGTACAACGAGAAGCTCAAGGGCGAGGCGGGCCTCCTGCGCCGCCAGGCCATCTCGATGGCGATCGACCGTGAGGCCATCACCGAGACCGTGTTCTCCGGCTCGCGCACCCCGGCCACTGACTTCACCTCGCCGGTGATCAACGGCTGGAGCGAGGACCTCGAGGGCAACGAGGTGCTCGACTACAACCCGGAGGAGGCCAAGGCGCTCTGGGACGAGGCCGAGGCTATCGAGCCGTGGGGTGACGAGCCCCTGTACATCGCGTCCAACGCGGACAGCGACCACCAGTCGTGGATCGACCCGACCTGCAACGGCATCCGCGACACGCTCGGCATCGACTGCGAGTTCGACGCCTACCCCACGTTCGACGAGTTCCTCGACGCGCGTGACAACGAGGAGATCAAGGGTCTCTTCCGCGGCGGCTGGCAGGCCGACTACCCGGCCATGAGCAACTTCCTCGGCCCGATCTACGGCACGGGCGCCGGCTCGAACGACATGGGCTACTCGTCCGAGGAGTTCGACGCCAAGCTCAAGGAGGCCAACGGCGAGTCCGACCCGGACACCGCCATCGAGCTCTACAAGGAGGCCCAGACGATCCTGTTCCAGGACCTGCCGGGTATCCCGCTCTGGTACAACAACGCGACCGGCGGCTGGTCCGAGGCCGTGGACAACGTCGTGTTCGGCTGGGACAGCGACCCGATCCTGTACCAGGTGACCAAGTCGGAGTGAGCCTGATCACGACCGGACCCCCGGTGTGACGCTCCGCTCCAGGTGAGGCGGGGTACGCGCGACGCGTACCCCGCCTTCCACTGTGCTGTGGCGCACCGCTGCGGAGTTGTCCGGGAGAATGGTTCGCTGAAACCGCCCAAGGAGAATTCTCGATGCTTTGGTATCTCGGACGCCGGCTGCTGCAGGTGATCCCTGTGTTTCTCGGCGCCACCCTCTTGCTGTACGCGCTGGTGTTCCTGCGTCCCGGTGACCCCGTGGCGGGCCTGGGCGGTGAGCGTGGGCTGCCCGAGGCCGTGCAGCAGCAGATCCGCGCCCAGTTCCACCTGGACCAGCCGTTCATCGTGCAGTACCTGTACTTCCTGAAGGGCATCTTCACCTTCGACCTCGGCAACACGTTCACCGGCCGCCCCGTGGCGGACGTGGTGGCGGAGGCGCTGCCCATCACGTTCCAGCTCGCGATCATGGCGCTCGCGATCGAGACGATCTTCGGCATCGGCTTCGGCCTCTTCGCCGGCCTGCGCAAGGGCAAGTTCTTCGACTCGACGGTGCTGGTCCTCAGCCTGCTGCTCATCGCCCTGCCGACGTTCGTCACCGGCCTGGTGCTGCAGATCGTCGTGGGCGTCCAGCTCGACTGGCTGCCCGTCACCGCGGGACGAGATCCCGACTTCGTCAGCTTGCTGATGCCCGCCATCGTGCTGGCCACCACCTCGTTCGCCCAGATCCTGCGCCTGACCCGCACCTCGGTCATCGAGAACGTCACCGCGGACTTCGTGCGCACGGCGCGGGCCAAGGGCCTGTCGCGCGGCAAGGTGGTCAACCGGCACGTGCTGCGCAACTCGCTGATCCCCGTCGTCACGTTCATCGGCGTGGACCTGGGCAACCTGATGACCGGCTCGATCGTCACCGAGGGCATCTTCAACATCCGCGGCGTCGGCGGCACGCTCTTCGAGGCGATCGCCCGCGGGGAGTCGGTCACGATCGTGACGATGTCCACCGTGATCGTGCTCGTCTACATCGTCGCCAACCTGCTCGTGGACCTGCTCTACGCCGTCCTGGACCCGAGGATCCGTTATGCCTGAGAACCGCTACGACAAGGCCCCGCGTCCGGGCCAGGGCCGCTACGTGGCCGCACCGGAGGACGTCAAGGTCGGCGTGGTCGACGCCGTCTCGACCGACGAGGCGCCGTCGAGCATGTGGCGCGAGGCATGGCGCGAGATGAGCCACCGGCCGCTGTTCTGGGTCTCCGCCGCCATGATCGTGGTCGTCATCGTGGTTGCCGTCGCCCCGGGCCTGTTCACCTCGTCGCTGCCGCGCGCGGGGTGCGACCTGGCGAACTCGTTGCTCCCGCCGTCGAGCGAGCACTTCTTCGGCACGGACAAGAACGGCTGCGACATCTACACCCGCACCCTCTACGGGGCCAAGGCCTCGGTGCTGGTCGGTCTGCTCACCACGGTCTTCGTCGTGGTGCTCGGCACGGCCATCGGCGCCATCGCCGGCTACTACGGCGGCTGGACCGACACGATCCTGTCGCGCATCACGGACATCTTCTTCGCCGTGCCGTTCGTGCTCGCCGCGATCGTCATCCTCAGCATCGTTCCGTCCCGCAGCCCGCTCGCGGTGGCTCTCGTGCTGGCGTCCTTCGGCTGGACCACGATCGCCCGCATCACACGTGGCGCCGTGCTCAGCGTGAAGAACAACGAGTTCGTCACCGCGTCGAAGGCGCTCGGCATGAGCCGCGGCGCGATCCTCTGGCAGCACGTGCTGCCGAACTCCGCCGCGCCGATCATCGTGTACTCCACGGTGGCGCTCGGTACGTTCATCGTGGCCGAGGCCACGCTGACGTTCCTTGGCATCGGCCTCGACCCGTCGACGGTCTCGTGGGGCGGTGACCTCTCCAACGGGCGGTCCTCGATCCGCACCAACCCGGAGATCATGTTCTACCCGGCCGCCGCACTCGCCTTCACCGTGCTCGGCTTCATCATGCTGGGCGACGTCGTGCGCGACGCCCTCGACCCGAAGGCGAGGAAGCGATGACCACCACGATCACCCTCACCGACGGTTCCACCGAGGACGCCCCGGTGCCCGCCGAGAAGCGCGACGACAACACCCCGCTGCTCGAGATCAAGGACCTGAAGATCTCGTTCACCACGGCGACCGGCGTCGTCGACGCCGTGCGCGGCGTGGACCTCACTGTCTACCCGGGCCAGTCCGTGGCCATCGTGGGCGAGTCGGGTTCCGGCAAGTCCACGACCGCGCACGCGATCATCGACCTGCTGCCCGGCACCGGCAAGGTGACCGGCGGGTCCATCACGTTCGGCGGCCGCGAGCTCGTGGGGCTCAAGCGCCGGCAGGTCGAGGACATCCGTGGCCGTGAGATCGGCCTGGTCCCGCAGGACCCGATGTCCAACCTGAACCCGGTGTGGCGCATCGGCACGCAGATCGACGAGGCCCTGGTGGCCAACGGCTTCCAGGGCACCAAGGCGGAGCGCACCGCGCGCGTCGCCGAGCTGCTCGGCGAGGCCGGCCTGCCCGACGCCGAGCGCCGGGCCCGCCAGTTCCCGCACGAGTTCTCCGGCGGTATGCGCCAGCGTGCGCTCATCGCGATCGGTCTGGCCTCGCGGCCCAAGCTGCTCATCGCGGACGAGCCCACCTCCGCCCTCGACGTGACGGTCCAGAAGAAGATCCTGGACCACCTGGAGGGCCTCACCGCCGAGCTCGGCACGGCCGTCCTGTTCATCACGCACGACCTGGGTCTGGCCGCCGAGCGCGCCGAGCACCTCGTGGTGATGTACAAGGGCAAGGTCGTCGAGTCGGGCCCGGCGCTGCAGATCCTCCAGGACCCGCAGCACGAGTACACCAAGCGGCTCGTGGCCTCGGCCCCGTCGCTGGCGTCGCGTCGTATCCAGTCCGCGCACGCGCGCGGCCAGGAGTCCGAGGACCTGCTCGCCGAGCACGCCGACGAGGCCGCCACGACGGCGCCCGACGTCGTCGTGGCGAAGGACCTGACCAAGGTGTTCCACATCCGTGGCTCCCGGCCGGGTACGCACACCGACTTCACGGCGGTGGACGGCATCGACTTCACGCTGCCCAAGGGCCACACGCTGGCCCTGGTGGGGGAGTCGGGCTCCGGCAAGTCGACGGCGGCCAACATGGTGCTGGGACTGCTCGAACCGACGTCGGGCACGGTGATGTTCGACGGCAAGGACGTGGCGAAGATGTCCGCGAAGGAGCAGTTCGCGCTGCGCCGTCGCGTGCAGCCGGTGTTCCAGAACCCGTACGGGTCGCTGGACCCGACGTACTCGATCTACCGCTCGATCGAGGAGCCGCTCGTCCTGCACAAGGTGGGCGACCGCAAGTCCCGCGAGGCGCGCGTGCGCGAGCTGCTCGACATGGTGTCGCTGCCGCAGGCCACCATGCGCCGGTTCCCGAACGAGCTGTCGGGCGGGCAGCGGCAGCGCATCGCCATCGCGCGTGCGCTGGCGCTCAAGCCCGAGGTGCTGGTGCTCGACGAGGCCGTCTCGGCGCTCGACGTGCTGGTCCAGGCGCAGATCCTGACGCTGCTCAACGACCTGCAGGCCGAGCTGGGGCTGTCCTTCCTGTTCATCACGCACGACCTCGCGGTGGTCCGGCAGATCGCCGACCTCGTCGCGGTGATGAAGGACGGCAGCATCGTGGAGCACGCGACCACCGACGAGGTGTTCGACAACCCGCAGCAGGAGTACACGCGGGACCTCCTGGCGGCGATCCCGGGCGCGAGCCTGGAGATCGGCGGCTGACCGCTTCCTCCACGCACGTCTCAGGCCCTCAGGTCGCTCCGGCGGCCTGAGGGCCTGACGCATTCGGTGTGTTCACCGCGCAGTGACACGGTCGACACCTGGGGATTTCGATTCGCGGGTAAGATGGGTGGTGCTGCGAGACCGGTCCCTTCGGGCCAGAGTCCGCGCCCCCTGACCTCCCTTCTGGAAATGAGTGCTCCGTGACCGTGCCTGCAACCGCGCCGACCTCGGCCCGTGCGACCCGTTCCGACCTGCGTAACGTCGCCATCGTGGCCCACGTCGACCACGGCAAGACCACGCTCGTGGACGCCATGCTGAAGCAGGCGGGCGCGTTCTCGGCGCACCAGCACGTGGACGACCGCGTGATGGACTCCGGCGACCTGGAGCGTGAGAAGGGCATCACGATCCTCGCCAAGAACACCGCGATCCGGTACGCCGGCCCCGCGGCCGCGGCGAGCGGTGAGCCCGACGGCATCACCATCAACGTGATCGACACCCCCGGCCACGCCGACTTCGGCGGCGAGGTCGAGCGCGGCCTGTCCATGGTCGACGGCGTCGTGCTGCTGGTCGACGCGTCCGAGGGCCCGCTGCCCCAGACGCGCTTCGTGCTGCGCAAGGCCCTGGCCGCCAAGCTGCCGGTCATCGTCGTCGTGAACAAGGTGGACCGCCCCGACGCGCGCATCAGCGAGGTCGTCGCCGAGACCACCGACCTGCTGCTCGGCCTGGCCGGCGACCTGTCGGACGAGGTCGAGGACCTCGACCTGGACGCCATCCTCGACGTGCCCGTCGTGTACGCGTCGGCCAAGGCCGGCCGCGCCTCCACCGACCAGCCCGCCGACGGCGGCCTGCCGGACAACGAGGACCTCGAGCCGCTGTTCGCCACGATCCTCGAGAAGATCCCCGCGCCGACCTACGAGGAGGGCGTGCCGCTGCAGGCCCACGTCACCAACCTCGACGCGTCGCCATTCCTCGGCCGCCTCGCGCTGCTGCGCATCCACAACGGCACCCTGTCCAAGGGTCAGAACGTGGCGTGGGCCCGGCACGACGGCACGCTGCAGAGCGTGAAGATCACCGAGCTGCTGGAGACCAAGGCGCTCGACCGCGTGCCGACCGACAAGGCCGGCCCCGGCGAGATCGTCGCCGTCGCGGGCATCGCCGACATCATGATCGGCGAGACCCTCACCGACATCGACGACCCGCGCCCCCTGCCGCTCATCACGGTGGACGACCCGGCCATCTCGATGACCATCGGTATCAACACCTCGCCCCTGGCGGGCAAGGGCGGCAAGGGCCACAAGGTCACCGCGCGCCAGGTGAAGGACCGCCTCGACTCCGAGCTCATCGGTAACGTCTCGCTGAAGGTGCTGCCGACCGAGCGTCCGGACGCCTGGGAGGTGCAGGGCCGTGGTGAGCTCGCGCTGGCCATCCTGGTGGAGCAGATGCGCCGCGAGGGCTTCGAGCTCACGGTCGGCAAGCCGCAGGTGGTCACCAAGGAGATCGACGGCAAGCGCCACGAGCCCATGGAGCGCATGACCATCGACGTGCCCGAGGAGTACCTCGGCTCCGTCACGCAGCTCCTCGCGCAGCGCAAGGGCCGCATGGAGACCATGACGAACCACGGCACCGGCTGGGTCCGCATGGAGTTCATGGTGCCGGCGCGTGGCCTCATCGGCTTCCGCACCCAGTTCCTCACGGACACGCGCGGCACCGGTATCGCGGCGTCGATCTCCGAGGGCTACGAGCCGTGGCACGGTCCCATCGAGTCGCGCATGACGGGCTCGCTGGTCGCGGACCGCGCCGGCAAGGTCACGCCGTTCGCCATGATCAACCTCCAGGAGCGCGGCTCCTTCTTCGTGGACCCCACGCAGGAGGTGTACGAGGGCATGATCGTCGGCGAGAACTCGCGCAACGAGGACATGGACGTCAACATCACCAAGGAGAAGAAGCTGACGAACATGCGGTCCTCGACCGCCGACAACTTCGAGAACCTCATCCCGCCGCGCAAGCTCACGCTCGAGGAGTCGCTGGAGTTCGCGCAGGAGGACGAGTGCGTCGAGGTGACCCCCGAGGTCGTCCGCATCCGCAAGGTCGTGCTGAACGCCACGGACCGCGCCCGCGCCGCGGCCCGCGCCAAGCGCTCCTGACCACGCCCTGCCGTTGAGTGCTGGATCTTCGCCCTTGAACTGCCGTTCCGAGGGCGAAGATCCAGCACTCAACGCTTTGTCCGGGGGGCTGGTGGTCGTGCATGCGCATCCCGACGACGAGACGCTGTCGACCGGTGGGCTGATCGCCACGTTCGCGGCGGCCGGGCTGCCCGTGTGCGTGGTCACCTGCACGCGCGGCGAGCGGGGCGAGGTGATCGCCCTGCCCGGGACGACGTCGGAGGGGCTCGCCGGCCTCGAGGGCGACGGTCCTGCCCTGGGCGCCTACCGCGAGACGGAGCTGGCTGCGGCGCTGGAGCATCTGGCGCGCGACGCCGAGGGACCCGGCCGGATCGAGCATGTCTTCCTGGACATGCTGCCCGGTGTACCGGACACCGTCTCCGGTGCGCCCGGCGCGGTGTCTGGTGTGTCCGGCGTCCTGTCCGGTGCGCCGGGCCTGCCCGCGGGCGTCGCGCCGTTCGTCGCCGGCACCCCCGGCGCAGCGCGGTACGAGGACTCGGGCATGGCCTGGGTGGCACCGGGTGTCGCCGGCCCCGCACCCGACTCCCCGCCGACGGCGTTCGCGCGGGTGCCGCTCGACGAGCCCGCCGGGCGGCTCGCGGCGCTGATCCGGGCGCGGCGTCCCGCCGTCGTCGCCACGTACGAGCCGGGGGGCGGTTACGGCCACCCCGACCACGTGCGCACGCACCAGGTGACCGTCCGTGCGCTCGAGCTCGCGGCCGGTCCGGCCGTGCGGCAGGGGCAGCCGTGGGACGGCCCGGAGCTGTGGCAGGCCGTCGCACCGGCCGCCGAGGTGCGCGCGGCGCGGGCGACCCTCGCCGCCCTTCCGGAGGCCCGGGAGCTCGCGACGACCCACGCCCTCACCCTCCCGGACCCGCACGAGCCCCTCCCTCCGCTGGCGAAGCCCACCCTGGACGCGTGCTGGTCGGCTCCAGAGCCTGCAGACCCGCAGCCGTGGTCGGCAGAAGGCCAGGTGATCGGCACCCCGGGGTACCGATCACCTGACGATCTGCCGATCACCCGGTTCGGTGGGGCGGCTGGTCCGGGCGCGGTGCGGGTCGATGTGCGGCCCGTGCTGGGGCGGGTCGTCGCCGCGCTGCGGGCGCACGCGACCCAGGTGCAGCACGCGACGGCGCTGCCCCACGCGGTGGGGGCCGTCGTCGGCTGGTACGCCCTGTCGAACGACGTGCTGGCGCCCCTTCTCGCCGACGAGACCTACCTGGTGACCCGGCCGTTCCGCTGAGGGGGCTCAGCGCTCCTGGAGGGCGTCCAGCGCGATCGCCATGGCGGCCACGAGCCGGCGGTCGAGCTGCGGGTCGTGGATGTTCACGACGTACCGGTCACGCAGGCCCCACTTCTTCTCCACGGAGAACGCGGGCCGGCCCTCGACCAGGAAGTCGAAGTGGTACGGCAGCCAGTCGACCTCGGCCAGCCGCCGGATGATCGCGACGGCGGTGCTGCGCTCGGAGCCGGTGGCCGTGGCGTACCCCGGCTGCTCCAGGTGCCAGGTGCTGCGCAGCAGCGAGCGTGCGAAGTCCTTGCGGAACGAGCCGATGGGGGAGCCGCCCGCGTCGACGACGTCGTAGGTGGCGCCGAGGTCGATGACCTGCCGCGCCTTGAAGCCGAGCACGGCCTCCTGCTTCTTCTCGTCCGTGTAGAGCGTCACCTGCTCACGGAACGCCATGCGCTTCTGCTGCGCGAAGGCGTAGAGGTCGCCCTCGGAGCCGTCGGGCCGGGCGCCGTGCACCTCGTACTGGTTGACCAGCATCCGGATGCGCTGTCGGACGATGAGCTGCGTCTGTGCCTGGAGCGTGTTCACCCGCGGGAGTGTTCCACATCCGCAGGACCCTCCCAGGTGCGTGCTGGACAATGGTCGGGTGAACTCACCCGGACGTCACCTCGGACGAACGATCGTGCGCACCCTGCTGGCCGTCCTGCTCGGCGTGGTGCTGGGCGCGCTCGGGACGGTGGTGCACCGGTACGGCGACGAGTCCTGGTACCTCGGTCTCGTGCTCGCCCTCGCCCTGACCGCCGCCGCGGGCGTCCTCGCGCGCGCCTGGGCGGGTTATGGCACGCTGCTGGGGTTCGGTGTGGGCTGGGTCGCCATGGTGCAGGCCCTGTCCCTGCCGGGTTCGGGGGGCGACGTCGTGGTGCCGGCGGGCCTGCTGGGCATGGTCTGGTCGTATGCCGGGGTGGCCGTGCTGGCCGTCGTGGCGTTCCTGCCGTCGTCGTGGTTCGCGGAGGTTCCGGCGCGCCGGAACCGGTCTGCCGCCTGAGGCCTGCGCGTCTGCGCGAAGTGCTTCAGGATGGTGGGCAGGATTGATACACAACCTCCACCTCGGGACGTCCGGTACGCGACCTTGAGTCGGATTCCTGCTCGATAGGATTCCCGGCAGGGCGGCCCCGTCCAGCGGATTCGCCGCAGTCTCGGTGCGCCCTGGGGGACGCGGAGGGCCCGCGTCTCGGGTAGTTGCACGGAGCGTGCCGATGGGTCAGCCGACCGAGCGTGACGAACCGCTCGAGCCGACGTCAGACGAGAACGCCGGGACGGAACCTGCCCCGGCGATGCCTCCCCGCCTGTCCCGGACGCGCCCAGGCAGCGTTCCCCGACAGGTTGCCACACCCCCCGCACGGCCGACCGACCCGGGAGCCGTGCAGTTCGCAGCACCGGCCGGTCGACCGACCGCACAGCCGGCTTCCCCGTCCCCAGAGAAAGCCCAGCCCGTGACCCCTCCGGAGCAGTCCGAGGCCCCGAAGGCCCGCCAGCCCGTCACCCCGCCGGCCATCCCGCCGGTCACGCCCGCGCGCGCCCAGGAGGCAGCGGCGGACGCCGCGTCGTCCGCAGCGTCGCCGCACGAGCCCGCCGCGTCGCCGTCGGACGCCGGGAAGCCGGCTGCGACGTCGGACGCCGCCAAGCCCGCTGCGATGTCGGACGGCGGTGCTGAGCCCGCCGTGACGTCGGACGGCGGTGCGACGACGGCCGACGCGGGGTCCGGTGCCTCGCCGGCCGGGGCCGACCGGCCGGAGGCGACACCCGTCGACGCCGGGCGGACCCCCGCAGCGTCGGCCGCCGCGGCTCCCGGACCGGGCGGCGCCCAGCCGTCGGGTACGCCGGCCGTCCCCGCGGGGTCCGCTCCGCGCGCGGGTGACGCCGCCCCGTCCGCAGGCGGGCAGGGTGCGTCGGTGCCGGGCGCGGCGTCGGCCCCGGCCGTTCCCGTGCGGAGCAAGCCGAGCCCGTCGGCGGACCAGCCGGGCTCGTCGTCCGCGACCCCGGCCGAGCCGCCGAGCGCCGACAACCCGGACGTGGCCGTGCTGCAGACGGTCGTCAACGAGCTCGCGACCCCGGCGACCAAGGCCACCACCACGCCGAAGAGCGGGTACACGCCGCGTGTCTTCGCGTTCGAACGGCCGCCCAAGCAGGCGCCGGGCGCGGGCAGCACCCCGAACGCCGCCCCCGGTGCGTCCGGTTCGGGCGCGACGCCGGGCGCAGCCGCCGGTGCCGCTGCGGGTGCTGCGGCCGGTTCTGCTGCGAGGGCCGCCGGAGGTGCTGCCGCGGGTGCCGCCGCCGGAGACGCGACGCCGTCCGGCGACGCGTCTCCGTCCGCTGCTCCGGTGAGCAGGCCCGCGACGGAGAACGCGCCGACCAACGCCTCGAAGGGCGCGGCGCCTGCCGGCCCCGCGTCCTCCGACACCTCGTCAGGCGATGCATCAGCCAACACCCCGGCCGACGCATCGCCCGGCACATCGCCCGGCACGGCTCCGGCCAGGACGTCCGCCTCCGTCCCCGCGGGCCCGGCAGCCGCCGGCGCCCCATCGGCCACCAAGGACACGGCAGCAGCCGTCGCGGCGAGCGCGGCCGCCGCCTCCGCCGCGGCGTCCGGCGCCACCCCCGCTGCCTCGGGCGGCACTGCGCCTGTCGCTGCCCCCGGCGTCACCCCGCTGGGCGTGGTGTCCGCCCCGTCCACCCCTGCGCCGGGCGTCGCCGCGTCCGCTCCCGCAGCCCCGCCGGCACCGGCGACCCCCGGTGCGCCGCCGTCGGTGCCGCCGCGTTCGCTCATCCCGCGGTCGGGCCCGGACTCCGGCGCACCGTCCGGCCCGGGTAGCGTGCCCGCTCCGGACGGTGGCCAGAACTCGTTCCTCAAGCCGCTGACCGGCGCGATCCAGCGCGTCTCGCGCTGGGCGCCGGTGAACCCCGGCGCGGCGGCCGCGTCCGCGCAGCAACCGGCCGGACCTGCCGGACCTGCCGGACCTGCCGGACCTGGCGGACCTGGCGGGCCGGGCGCCCCGGCCGCCCCGGGCAGCTTCTACGGGCTCGCCGGCGACGGCGCCCCGAGCCGCGGCCCGAAGTTCGCGCTGTTCGCGGTGCTCGCCGCCGTCGTGCTGTTCGGCGTCTACTCGCTCGTGGCCTGGAGCCTGAGCGACCGGGTGCCGAAGGAGACCACGGTGGCCGGCGTCGACATCGGCGGCATGACGCAGGCCGAGGCCGCCTCCGCGCTGACGGAGCAGCTCGGCCCGCGGCTCAAGGAGCCGATCGCCCTGACGGCGGGCGAGGGCAAGGCACAGCTCTCCCCGGAGCCGAGCGGCCTCGCGATCGACGCCGAGGCGACGGCGGCCGAGCTCACCGGCTTCTCGCTGAGCCCGGTGCGCATGTGGGCGCACATGTTCGGCGGCACCGAGGAGGAGCTGGTCCTGGACATCGACTCCGAGAAGTTCGACGCCGCCGTGGCGGGCCTCGAGGAGTCGCTCACCGTCGCGCCCGTGGACGGCACCGTGTCGTTCGTCGACGGGCAGCCGGCCAAGACCGACGCGAAGGACGGATCGCGGATCGTCACCAGCGAGACGTCGCGGATCATCCAGGAGCGTTGGCTGCACGACGAGGGGCCGTTCGACCTGCCGATCGAGACCGTCGAGCCGACGATCACGCAGCAGGAGACGGATGACAGCTTCGCCGTGGCGCAGAAGGTCGTCTCGGCGCCCGTCACGGTGTCGGTGGGCGGGCAGAAGCCCGTGCTCACGCCCACGGTCCTGGCCGAGCTGGTGCGGTTCGAGCAGCGGGACGGGACACTGCGGGCCATCGTGGACCGCGACGCCGCCGTCGCGGCGATCGTCGAGGGTACGACCGACCTGCTGGAGGTCCCGGACGACGCGCACTTCGAGTTCGTGGGCGGCACGCCGACGGTCGTCGAGGGCAAGACCGGCACCACCCTGGACCCGGTCGAGACCGGCAAGGCCCTGCGGATCGCCGTGACGAGCGACGACCGCGAGACGTCGGTCGAGCTGGTCGAGCAGGACCCGAAGGAGACCGTCGAGTCGCTCGAGGCACTGGGCGTCAAGGAGATCGTCTCCGAGTTCAGCACGCCGCTGACGGACGAGCCCGTACGCACCCAGAACCTGGTGCGGGGCGCCGAGATGGTCACGGGCAACCTGGTCAAGCCCGGCGAGACCTTCTCCCTGCTGGAGGCCCTGGCGCCGATCACCCTGGAGAACGGGTACTTCGACGCGGGCGTCGTCGAGAACGGCGAGCACGTGGAGGCGGTGGGCGGTGGTCTCTCGCAGATGGCCACCACCTCGTTCAACGCGGGCTTCTTCGCCGGGTTCGACGACATCGAGCACCACGCGCACTCCTACTGGTTCCCGCGCTACCCGGCAGGCCGTGAGGCCACGATCTACGTGGGCGCCAAGGACATGAAGTTCCGCAACGACACCCCGTACGGCGCGGTCATGCAGGCTTTCGTGGCGGACGGCAAGCTCACGGTCCGCATCTGGAGCACCAAGTACTACACGGTGCAGGAGAGCACCAGCCCCAAGCGGAACATCGTGCCGAAGACGACCATCCACGACTCGTCGGCGGACTGCCAGCCGTACCCGGGCGGTGAGGACGGCTTCTCGGTCACCATCTCCCGCAAGGTGCTCCACGAGGGAAAGGTGGTCAAGGAGAACTCCTTCAACCACACCTACAACCCCGACAACCCTGTGGTCTGCGACTGACCGGGCGGCTCGAACGGCTCACTGGCGGTAGGTTGCGCACATGCTAGGACGGAGCGAGCGGGAGTCTCCCGCGCACGCGGTGCTCGCCGCGCGGATGGCGGGCTGGAACGACCCGGTGGAGCTGCTCGACCTCGGCACGACGGCGGACACGCTCGCCACCGTGGCGAGCATCGACGCGCTGGCAGCCGTGGTGCACCTGGGACACCCGGAGCACCCGGCGCCTGGCCTCGAGCGGGCACTGCTGGAGGGCGACGCGTCGCTCATCGTGACGGCCGCCGTCGCGGTGCCCGGTCAGTGGGTCTGGGTCGGTTCGGGCGCCACGGGTGGTCAGGTGGTGATCGACGAGGCGGGCGTGCGGGACTGCGCCACGGTGCTGCGCGGCCTGGGTGCGAGCCTGCGCCTGGTGCCCACGCGGGCGACGGTGGCGGAGCGGATCGCGCTCGCCGGCGAGGGTGGCTCGCTCGTGATCGAACGGACCCGGGTGCCCGCGGGGTTCACCGAGCTGCCGGACAGCGCGGCACTGGCCGCGGGAGGACCCGTCTGGTACGGGCTCCTGGAGTCCCGGGCGGACTGGCCGCCGTTCACCGAGCCCGCGCAGGTGTGGCTGGCGTTCGGGCCGTCCGACGACCACCTGGGATCCCTCCAGCCCACGCTCGCCGTCATCGCCGACGCCGGTCTGGACCTGGTCCACCTGCGCAGCCAGCCCTCCTCGGGCGGTCCGCACGCGTTCTTCGCCTCGTTCTCGTGCCCCACGTCGGACGTGCTGAACGACCTGGTCGCCGCCCTCACGCAGCGCGGGGTCGCGCACCGCACGCTCGCTGTGCTGCCGGGCGACTCGTTCGTGCCCGGTCCGGACGCCCTGACGCCGCGGTGGGCATGACGGCGCCGGCCGGTCGCCCCGCCACCCGGGTCGCGTACCTGGGTCCCGAGGGCACCTTCACCCACCAGGCGGCGCTCGACTGGGCCCGCCGGTACGCGCCCGACGGCGCGGTCGTCGCGGAACCGCTCGCCACGGTCAAGGACGTGCACGACGCCGTCGCGGCGGACTCTGCGGCCGGCCCTCCGACGGACGGGTCGGCGAGCCCCCGGTTCGGCGTCGTGGCCGTCGAGTCCTCGGTCGAGGGCTACGTGGTGCCGTCCCTGGACGCCCTGCTGTCCAGCGCGGACGTCGTGGCCGTCGACGAGGTGGCCATCGACGTGTCCTTCGACGCCTTCGTGCGCCCGGACCACGGCGAGCTGACCGAGGTGTCCGCGCACCCGCACGGCCTCGCGCAGTGCGCCGGCTTCGTGACGAGCACCGGGCTGGCGACGGCCCCGGCGTCGTCCAACGCGGCCGCGTGCCGCGACGCCGGGCCCGGGACCGTCGCCCTGGGACCCACGATCTGCGGCGAGCTGTACGGGCTGGACACCTACGCGACGGCGGTCGAGGACTTCCGCGGCGGACGGACCCGGTTCCTCGTCCTGACGCGGCGTGCCGTGGCCGGCGCGTACCTGGAGCGCACGCGGGCCGCCGGCGAGACCGCGTGGAAGACGATGCTCGCCATCACCCCGTCGGTGACCGGCCCTGGTGTGCTGGCGCGGATCACCGCCGCCTTCGGCGACCGCGGCGTGAACATGTCGAGCCTCATCACGCGGCCGCTCAAGGCGCAGGAGAGCCGGTACGTGTTCGTCGTGACGTTCGACGACGCCCCGTGGGCCCCGGGCGCCCGCGAGGTGCTCAGCGACCTGCTCGCCGCGGGTGACTCCCTCAAGACGCTCGGGCTGTTCCCCGCCGGGGCCGGGTTCCGGACCCTGGACGGCCCGCTCGACCCCGACCACGTGCCCGTCGGCTCGGTCTCCTCGGCCGACCCCGACCCGGCGCGGGGCCGGGGGCTGCTGTGGTGAGCGTCGGCGTCGTCGGCCTGGGGCTGGTCGGCGGGTCGATCGCTCGCGCCCTCCAGGCCGCGGCGGTCCCGGTCGTCGCGACCGACCCCGTCTCCGGCGGCGAGGCCCGCGCGGCGGGCCTCACGGTGGCCGACGACGTCGCCCGCCTGGCCGCCAACCGGCCCGACGTCGTGGTGCTCGCCGCGCCGCTGCGCGCGATGCGGTCGGTCGCCGCCGAGCTGGCCGACGCGCTCGCGGGCGAGCCCGGCTGGGACCCGACGGTGACCGACGTGGGCTCGGTGAAGGGGCCGGTGCGGGAGGCGGTCGCCGAGGCCGGCCTGGGGGAGCGGTATGTCGGCGCACACCCGATGTCCGGTACCGAGCACAGCGGTTTCGCGGCGTCGTCGGCGGAGCTGATGCAGGGCGTCCCGTGGGCGGTGACGGTGGGGCCCGGTACCGACCCGGACCGGCTCGTGCGGGTGCTGACCCTGGTGACCGGGCCGCTGGGCGGCACGGCCGCGGTGCTCACCGACGAGCTGCACGACGAGGCGGTGGCGCTGGTGTCGCACGTGCCGCACGTGCTGGCCACCCAGCTTCTCGGCGCGGTGGCGGGGGCGCCGGTGCGCGACCTCGCCCTGGGGCTCGCCGCGGGCTCGTTCCGGGACGGGACCCGCGTGGGCCTCACCGACCCGCGCCGCACCGAGGCGATGGTGACCGAGAACGGCACCTGGGTGGCCCCCGCGCTGCGGCTGGCCGCCCGGGACCTGGAACGCCTCGCGGACGCGCTCGACTCCAACGCGCCGACGCACTGGTTCTTCGACCGGCCCGACCCGGTGCGCACGCGGCTCGGCCGGGCGCGGAGCAGCCGCGTGACCGGGCTGCGCCCGGGGGACGTGGCCGGTGCCGGTGCCGACGAGACGGTGGAGACCGTGCGGCTGACGGACGACTGGCCCACGGAGCTGGTGACCCGCTGCGCCCAGGGCGCCGTGGTGATCAGCCTGGAGGACGGCCAGGCCCTGCTGCGGTAGCGGGAGACGGCACCGCCCGGCCGACCCGGCCGACGCGCGCAGCCGGGTCAGCCGGGTTCAGAGCGACTCCGCCAGGGCCCGGCCCGTCGTCCGCCCCGTGAAGAGGCAGCCGCCCAGGAACGTCCCCTCCAGGGCGCGGTGCCCGTGCACGCCGCCGCCCCCGAAGCCCGCGGCCTCGCCCACGGCCCACAGCCCGTCCAGCACCTCGCCGTCCGGCGTCAGGGCCCGGCCCGTCTCGTCGCACCACAGGCCGCCCAGGGTCTTGCGGGTCAGCACCGACAGGCGCACCGCGAGCAGCGGTCCGTCCTGCG
The DNA here is from genome assembly GCF_044547525.1 of Promicromonospora sp. NPDC052451. Taxonomy (NCBI): domain Bacteria; kingdom Bacillati; phylum Actinomycetota; class Actinomycetes; order Micrococcales; family Promicromonosporaceae; genus Promicromonospora; species Promicromonospora sp. NPDC052451. The sequence goes on along the minus strand of NZ_JBIUAP010000012.1, from coordinate 38,053 downwards.
GGTCGGTCAGCGCGCGCGGCGGCGCCACCCGGATCGCCTTGTCCACGATGAAGTGCCGCGCCGCCGACGTCGCCACGACCTGCGGGTCCTTGCCCAGCCCGGTGGCCACCTGGGCGTCGCGGGCGGCGATCAGCGCGGCCAGGGCCTCACCGTCCACGTGCCCGGTCGACCCGGGCGTCGCCTCGGTGAGCGCGTTCATCGCGGCCGCGAGCTCGGCGGGGGTGTCGGCCCACAGGAACTCCTGCGACTGCTCGGCGAAGGTGCGCACCGGCACCGACCGGCCGCGCACGCGCTCCAGCAGCAGCGGCACCGACCTGCCGGTCAGGTCGGGGTTCTGCTCGGAGCCCGACAGTGCGAACTCCTTCTCCATGATGGTCTTGTTCAGCACGAACCAGGAGTGGTCGTCGCCACGGGAGGTCACGTGCTGCAGGGCACCGAGGGCGTCGAACCCGGGGAACAGCGGGCCCGGCAGCCGGTTGCCGTCGGCGTCCAGCCAGAGCGACGACGGGCCGGGCAGGATCCGGATGCCGTGCTTCGACCAGACCGGCGAGTGGTTCGCGATGCCCTCGGGGTAGTGCCACATCCGGTCCTCGTGCACCAGCGCCGCACCGGAGGCCGCGGCGACGCCCAGCATGAGCCCGTCGGTCGAGTCGGGCACGCCCGAGAGCATGCGCTCCGGGAGGCGCCCGGCGCTCGCGGACCACCGGGCCCGGGCCAGGTCGTGGTTGGCGCCGATGCCCCCGCTGGCGACGACGACGGCCTGGGCGGACAGCTCCACCTCGCCGGTGACGGTACGGCCGGACGGCTCGCCGCGCCCGGCGTCGTCGTCGGCCAGGACCTCCGCGCGGACGCCGGTGACGCGGCCGTCGGTGACCACGAGCGAGGTGACCCGGTGCCGGAAGCGCAGGTCGAGCAGCCCGGCCCGGTTCGCCTCGTGCGCCGCGGCGACGAACGGCGCGACGATCGCGGGCCCGGTGCCCCAGGTGACGTGGAAGCGGGGCACCGAGTTGCCGTGGCCGCCGGCCGGGTAGCCGCCGCGCTCCGCCCACTGCACCAGCGGGAACCAGCGCACCCCCTTGCCGTGCAGCCACGGCCGCATGTCGCCCGCGGCGAACTCGACGAACCCCTGCGCCCACCGGTACCCGAACCGGTCCGGACCCTCGCCGCGCTCCGCGCCGGGGTCGAACTGCGCGGAGCCCAGCCAGTCGGCGAACGCGAGCTCGGCGGAGTCGCGGACCTTGAGCCGGCGCTGCTCGGGCGAGTTCACCAGGAACAGCCCGCCGAACGACCACCACGCCTGACCGCCCAGCGACGCGGCCGGTTCCTGGTCGAGCAGGACCACGCGCCGGCCCGCCGCGGTCAGCTCGGTCGCGGTCACGAGACCCGACAGGCCCGCGCCGACGACGATCACGTCGGTGCTCCCCGCGGCGGCAACGTCGTTGTTGTGGACGGAGTCAGTCATGACCGCACTGTAGCCAGGTCGCGGGCGCCACGGTCAGCCCCCTCGGCCGTCCCCGGGGTGAACTACGTACGGCCTGGCGAGAGCAGCACCTGGATGCTGAGCGGGTCGAGGGTCGACGCCGTCCGCGGCCCGGCCTCGTCCTCGGGCACGCGCGGGGCGTCCCACCCGGAGTCCCAGACCAGCTCCCACGGTGCGTCGCCGTCCGCCCGGGCGGGCAGGGTCACCGCGACGTCGCCGAAACCGCCGTTGAGCACCAGCAGCACGTCGGCGTCGCCCGCGCCGGGCCCGGGGCGCAGCATCTGCAGCACGCGCCGCCCGGGCTCGTTCCAGGTGGCGGGCTCCATCAGCGCACCGGTCTCGGCGAACCACAGCAGGTCCGGGTCCGACTCGTGCGGCCGTGGCGAGCCCAGGTAGAACGAGTCGGCCCGCAGCGCGGCGTGCTCGCGCCGCAACCGCAGCAGGTAGCGGGTGGTCTCCAGGAGGTCGGTGGCGGCGTCGTCGAGCGCCCACCGGATCCAGGACGTCTCGTTGTCCTGGACGTAGGCGTTGTTGTTGCCGCCCTGGCTGCGGCCCAGCTCGTCGCCCGCCGTCAGCATGGGGGTGCCCGCCGCCAGCAGCAGGGTGGCCAGCAGGTTGCGCTGCGACTTGCGACGCGGCGGCACGATGGCCTGCCAGGGGTCGGTCGTGGCGTCGTCGCCCGACGGCGTGTGGCCCTCGATGCCGTGGTTCCACGACAGGTTGTTGTCCGAGCCGTCGCGGTTGCCCTCGCCGTTGGCCTCGTTGTGCTTGTGGTCGTAGGCCACCAGGTCGGCGAGCGTGAAGCCGTCGTGCGCCGTCACGTAGTTGACCGACGCCACGGGCCCGCGTACCAGCGGCGGGTCACCGGGGCCGAACAGGTCCGCGCTCCCCGCCAGCCGCGTGGCCAGGTCGCGCAGGCCGAGCATCTCCTGCCCGCGCACGCCCTGCTTGGGCGCGTCGAGCCAGAACCCGCGCACGGCGTCCCGGAACCGGTCGTTCCACTCCGCCATCGGCGGCGGGAACGAGCCCGTCTGCCAGCCGCCCGGCCCTACGTCCCACGGCTCCGCGACCAGCTTGAGCCCCGACAGCACCGGATCCGTCTGGAGCGCCACGAGGAACGGGTGGTCCGGGTCGAAGCCGACGTTGCCGCGTCCCAGCGTCACGGCCAGGTCGAACCGGTAGCCGTCCACGCCCACCGTCTGCGCCCAGTAGCGCAGCGAGTCCAGGGCCATCTGGATCACCCGCGGGCGCCGGAAGTCGAGGGAGTTGCCGGTGCCGGTGACGTCCGCCAGGGCGGCAGGCGAGGCGCCGTCGTGCAGGTAGTAGACCGGGTTGTCGAGGCCGCGCCACGCGAGGTGCAGGCCGTCGTCGCCGCCCTCGCCGGTGTGGTTGTAGACCACGTCGAGCAGCACCTCGATGCCCGCCTCGTGCAGCAGGTGCACCATGCCGCGCACCTCGTCGAGCACGGCCTCCGCACCCTGCTCCTGCGCGGCGCGGGTCGCGTAGGCGGCGTTGGGCGCGAAGAACCCGAGCGTGTTGTAGCCCCAGTAGTTCGGCAGCCCGTGCGCGGCGAGGCGCGGTTCGGCCACGCTCTTGTGGATCGGCAGCAGCTCCAGCGTCGTGACACCGAGGCTCAGCAGGTGCTCGACGACGGCCGGGTGCGCCGCCCCCGCGTAGGTGCCCCGCAGCTCGGCGGGGATGTCCTCGCGGAGCATCGTCAGCCCGCGCACGTGCGCCTCGTAGATCACGGTGTCCGCCCAGGGCACGCGCGGCCGCGTCAGCGGCGGTGGCGGCGTCAGCGGCCCGACCACGACGGAGTGCGGCACGTACGGCAGCGAGTCGGTCCCGTCCGCCGCCCCGTACGGGTCGCCGAGCCACAGGCCGGGGCCGGGCCGGTCGTCCTGCCGCGCCGAGACCGAGCCGATCACCTCGGGCCCGTAGCGCAGGCGGCCCGCGAACCCCCGCGCGTACGGGTCCGCCAGCAGCTTGGCCGGGTTGTGCCGCAGCCCCGCGTGCGGGTCCCAGGGCCCGTGCACGCGGAAGCCGTAGCGCTGGCCCGGGGCGACGTCCGGCACGTGCGTGTGCCAGACGCCGTACACCGGACCCACCATCTCGACCCGCCGCTCCGTGTACCGGGCGGGATCGTGCTCGTCGAGAGCCGGGTCGGTCACGTCGATGAGGCACAGGTCGACGGCGGTCGCGTGCGACGCGAGCACCGCCGCGTCGATGCCGCCGTCGGGCGTGACGTACACGCCCAGCGGCGGCACGTGGCTGCGCCGGGCCGTCGGCCGGATGAGCGGCCGCACGACCTGACGGGGCGGCGGCTCGCCCGGCGCCCGCTGCGGTTCGACTCTTTCTGACTGCGCCATGTGATCAATCGTTGCAGGACTGTCGGCGGACACGATCCGTGCCACACCGCTCGGCGTCGTACCGTAACCCCATGCGCATCGTCGTCACCGTCAAGTACGTCCCGGACATCAACACCGAGCGCGGCTTCTCCGGTGGCCGGGTCGTCCGTGCGGCCGCGGAGGGCAGCCTGAACGAGCTCGACGAGAACGCGATCGAGGCCGCCCTGCGGCTGCTGGAGGCCGAGCGGGCCTCGGGCGCGATCGGCCCGGACGAGGGCGAGGTCGTGGTGGTCACCATGGCCGGCCCCGACGGCGACCTCGCCGTGCGCAAGGCCTTCCAGTTCGGCGTGGACCGCGGCATCCGGGTGTCCGGCGACGAGCTGGCCGGCTCGGACTACTTCGGCACCGCCGCGGTGCTCGCCGCCGCGATCCGCAGGCTCGGCCAGGAGTCGCCGGTGGACCTCGTGGTGACGGGCATGGCGGCGCTGGACGGCCTCGGCTCCGTGGTGCCGACGCTGCTCGGCGCCGAGCTCGGCCTGCCCACCCTGAACCTCGCCAAGAAGGTCGACCTCGCCGACGGCGTGCTGACGATCACGCGCGAGATCGACGACGCCACCGAGGTGCTGTCCGCGCCGCTGCCCGCCGTGCTGTCCGTGACCGACGGCGCCAACCAGCCGCGGTTCCCCGGCTTCAAGCTCATCATGGCGGCCCGCACCAAGGAGATCGAGGTGTGGTCGCCGGCCGACCTCGGGCTGGACACCGCCGTGGCCGGTGCCTCCGGGGCCCGCACCGAGGTGCTGGCCGCGGCCCCGCGCCCCGAGCGGGCCGAACCCGAGATCGTCACCGACAAGGGTGAGGGCGGCGTGGCCCTGGCCGGCTTCCTCATCCGCAACGACCTGGTCTGAGCCGGAGCGGAACCGGAGCCCCCAGACCACACAGACAGCGCCTGACGAAAGGCACGTGATGACCAACCGCACCGTCCTGGTCCTGCTCGACCCGGCCACCGAGGTCCGCACCAGCGCCCTGGAGCTCCTCACCATCGCCCGCGGCCTCGGCCGCGTCGAGGCCGTCACCCTGGAGGCCCCGACCGTCGAGGTGCTGGCCCAGCTCGGCACCTACGGCGTCGAGACCGTGCACCAGGCCGAGCTGTCCCGGGACGGCGCCTGCGTGAGCGGCGACGAGCGGCACCTGCCCGCCGTCGTCGCGGCCGCGCTCGCCGCCGCCGTCCGGCTGACCGACGCCGACCTGGTGCTGCTGCCCACCTCGTTCGCCGCCAAGGAGGCCGCGGCGCTCGCGGCCCGCGACCTGGGCGCGGGCCTGGTCATCGACGCCGCCTCCGTGCGCGACGTGGACGGCCGGGTCGTGGCCGGCAAGCGCGTGTTCGCCGGGGCGTGGGACACCGAGTGCGCCGTGACCACCGACGTCGCCGTCGTGACCGTCCGGGCCAACTCCGCCGTGGCGCAGCCCGCGCAGGCCGCGGTCGAGCCGGTGACCGAGGGGTACGCCGTCGAGGTGGCACCGTCCCCGGTGACGCTCGTGTCGCGTGCGGTCAAGGCCGACACGAGCGGCCGCCCGCCGCTCGACCAGGCGGCGATCGTGGTGGCCGGCGGGCGCGGCACCGAGGGCGACTTCGGCCCCGTGGAGGACCTCGCGGACGCCCTGGGTGCCGCGGTGGGCGCGTCGCGTGACGCCGCGTTCGAGGGCTGGTGGGACACCTACGTGGGACAGACCGGTGTGACCGTCGCCCCGCGCGTCTACATCGGCGCGGGCATCTCGGGCGCGCCGCACCACCGGGGCGGCATGCAGGCGTCCCAGGTGATCGTGGCGGTGAACAGCGACCCGGAGGCCCCGATCTTCGAGATCTGCGACTTCGCGGTGGTCGGGCAGCTCGCCGACGTGCTCCCGCAGGCCGCGGCGGAGATCCGCCGGCACAAGGGCTGAGGCGCGGCGCACCGGGGTGGTGGGATGACGTGGTGGAGCCGATCATGACCCCCACGGGCGGGCTCGGGCCCGCCGAGCGGCGACGGGCCGCCCGTCACCTGCTGCTCGACGGGTTCGGGGTGGCCGCGCAGGAGCGCCTGGCCGCGGCGCGGGTCGTCGTGGTCGGGGCCGGTGGTCTCGGGTCGCCGGTGCTCCAGTACCTCGCGGCGGCCGGCGTCGGCACGCTCGGCGTCATCGACGACGACGCCGTCGAGACCTCCAACCTGCAGCGCCAGGTGCTGCACACCGCGGCCGACGTGGGCCGCGCCAAGACCGACTCCGCCGCCGACGCGCTGCGTGCCCTGGCGCCCGAGGTCCGGGTGATCGCGCACCGCGACCGGCTGACCCGCGAGAACGCCGCGTCGATCCTGGCCGGCTATCACCTGGTGGTCGACGGGTCGGACACGTTCGAGACCCGGTACGCCGTGTCCGACGCCGCCGCGGCGCTGGGCCTGCCCGTCGTCTGGGGCACGGTGCTCGGCTGGGACGGCCAGGTGAGCGTCTTCTGGTCGGCCGCCCCGGACGGGCGCGCCATCACCTACCCGGACGTGTTCGGACCGCAGCCGCCCGAGGGGGAGTCGTGCGCGACGGTCGGTGTGCTGAGCCCGGCGTGCGGCGTCGTGGGCTCGACCATGGCGGTCGAGGCGGTCAAGGTGCTGACCGGGACGGGTGACCCGGCGCTGGGCCGGCTGCTGGCCTACGACGCGCGCACCTCGGGGTGGGACACGATCACGCTGGCGGCGCCGGGCGGGACGGACGAGGGCGCCGGGGCGTCGTCCGAGGGTGGTGCGCCGGGTCACGCCGGGGGTGCCGCGGGGCTCACGGGCGATGAAGCGGATCCTGCGGGCTCCGCGGACTCCGCGGGGGGTGCTGCGGCGTCCGGGGGAGACCCCGCGACGCCGTCCGACGGCCCCGCGGTCGCGCCCGCTCCCGGCGTCCTGCTCCTGGACGTCGGGCTGCGCCCGGGCGCCGTGCCCGGTGCCGTGTTCGCACGGCTGGAGGACCTGGCGGCCGGGAACTTCCCGGCGGAGCTGCTGGACCACCCCCTGGACGGCCCGGTGCTCGTGGTCTGCGAGCGCGGCCTGCGGTCGCGCGGCGCGGAGCAGCTCCTGCGCGCCGAGGGGTGGCGGGACGTCACCAGCCACGCGATCCTCGGGTGAGGAAAGCCCTCACCACCTGCCGGACATGTCCCGTTCACCTGGGCGTACCGGGGCTTTCGCGGCCGGGACACCGCCTGCTCCTAGGTTGACGACGTCCCACCCCCCTTTCGGACCGGAGAACCTCCGATGACGATCGCCCCTGAGAACCGCCCCCTGCTGACGGTGCACACGCACGCGCGTGGCAAGCGCAGCCCCGTGACCTGCCGCCTCAAGTGCAATGACGCGTGCCTTCACCCCGCTCCGAACGAGAGCGCCAACGAGTACTTCAAGGACGTCGTGAGCTCCGTGCTGTCGCGCCGCGCGATGCTCGGCACCATGGCGGTCGCCGCCGGTGCCGTGGTGATCGGCGCGCAGGCCGCCGGGGCGCCGTCCGCCACCGCGGCGACGCTGGCCGAGGGCCGCCTGCCGGGGCACGGGGACGGTCGCGGCCTGGCCTTCGGCGCCATCGAGCCGCAGCCCGTCGACGTCGACGCGCTGGTCGTGCCCGAGGGTTACACCTGGGACCCGATCATCCGCTGGGGTGACCCGATCCTCCCGGGCGCCCGCACCTTCGACCCGGACAACCAGTCGCCCGAGCAGCAGGCCAAGCAGTTCGGCTACAACTGCGACTACCTCGACATCCTGCCGATCCGGCCGGGTGACAAGAGCCGCGGCACCCGCGGGCTCCTGGTGTCGAACCTCGAGTACACGAACGCCGAGATCATGTTCCCGCCCACCGAGAAGTACTGGGACACCGCCGCCGACGGCAGCCGCACCCAGAACGCCTACGCGCGTGCGATCGAGCGCGCCGCGCACGGCATGGCCGTGGTCGAGGTGCGCCGTCGTTCGACGGGCAAGCCGTGGGACTACCAGCGGATCAGCGTCTACAACCGGCGCATCCACCTGGGCACCGAGTTCGTGCTCGACGGCCCGGCGGCGGGCTCCGACCTGCTGAAGACCGCCGCGGACCCCACGGGTACCCGCGTGCTCGGCACCATGAACAACTGCGCGGGCGGCACCACGCCGTGGGGCACGGTGCTGTCCGGCGAGGAGAACTTCAACGGCTACTTCGTGGCCGCCGGCGCGAACTCGACCGCCGACGCCCGCTACGGCATCGGCTCCTCGACCAGCTACGGCTGGGAGAAGGACGAGGCCCGCTTCGCGCAGTCCGAGGGCTACGAGAACGAGGCCAACCGGTTCGGCTGGATCGTCGAGATCGACCCGTACGACCCGGACGCCAAGCCCGTGAAGCACACCGCCATGGGCCGGTTCAAGCACGAGGGCGCCAACGTCACGCTGTCCCGCTCGGGCCACGCCGTGGCCTACATGGGCGACGACCAGGCGTTCGACTACGTCTACAAGTTCGTCTCGAAGAACCGCGTCGCCAAGGGCGACTCCCGCTGGGCGCGCGCCCACAACAAGACCCTCCTGTCCGAGGGCGACCTGTTCGTCGCGAAGTTCACCGGCGACTCGCCGGCCGCCGAGATCGACGGCTCGGGCGCCCTGCCCTCCGACGGCGCCTTCGACGGCACCGGCGAGTGGATCCCGCTGGTCAAGGACGGCCGCAGCAAGGTGCCCGGCATGTCCCTCGAGGAGGTGCTGGTCTACACGCGCCTGGCCGCGGACAAGGTCGGCGCCACCAAGATGGACCGCCCGGAGGACGTCGAGATCAGCCCCGTCACGGGCCGCATCTACGTCGCGTGCACCAACAACTCCGGCCGCACCCCGACCAACACGGTCGAGGGCGCCACGGAGCCCAACCCGCGCACCCACAAGGTCGTGAACGGGGTCACCACCAACGGCAACCGGGACGGCCACGTGGTCGAGATCATCCCGTCCGGCGACCAGACCTCCACCCGGTTCACGTGGAACCTGCTGCTGGTGGCGGGCGACCCGGCCGTCGAGGGCACGTACTTCTCCGGCTACCCCAAGGACCGGGTCTCGCCGATCTCGTGCCCGGACAACCTGGCGTTCGACGCCGAGGGCAACCTCTGGATCTCCACCGACGGACAGCCGAGCTCCAGCGGCATCGCCAAGTGCGACGGCCTGTTCAAGGTGCCCGTCGCCGGCCGCGAGCGCGGTCACGTGCAGCAGTTCCTCTCGGTGCCCGCCGGCGCCGAGACCTGCGGCCCGCTGATCGACTCGCGCGACGGCATGGTCTACGTCAACGTGCAGCACCCGGGTGAGGACGGCTCGTACGAGGCACCGCAGTCCTTCTTCCCGGACTACGTCGCGGCCGGCGTCCGCCCCGAGGCGGGCGACTTCCGCGGCCCGCGCCCCACGGTCGTCCAGGTCTACCGCGACCGCCGCTGAGCCGAGCCGCTGACCCGAGCCGCTGAGTGCGGGACATTCGCCCTACCGAACACCTCGGGAGGGCGAATATCCCGCACTCAGCGGCCTTTGGTTCGCGTGGGGATCGCGTGGGTCACACCACGGGAAGCGTTGGCGGCCCGGAGACGTTCGTAGACTTGATGACCGTGACCACCCCGCCCCCCGAGCCCGAGCGCGCGCCCCTGACGGTGTCCGGCGCGCACGGCGAGACGCCCCGCGAGCCGGACGGCGCCTACCTCGACCACGCCGCGACCACGCCCATGTCGGCCGCGGCGCTCGCGGCGTTCGTCGCCGAGGCGCAGCGCACCGGCAACGCGTCGTCGCTGCACTCCGCGGGCCGTACGTCGCGGCGTGCGGTCGAGGAGGCGCGCGAGACCCTCGCCCACGCCCTGGGCGCCCGGCCGAGCGAGGTCATCTTCACCTCCGGCGGCACCGAGGCGGACAACCTCGCGATCAAGGGCATCTTCTGGGGGCGCCGCGCCCAGGACACGCGGCGCACCCGCGTGCTCGTCTCCGCCGTCGAGCACCACGCGGTGCTCGATCCCGCGTTCTGGCTGGCCGGCCACGCCGGCGCCGAGATCGTGCTCCTGCCCGTGGACGGCGACGGCGTGCTCGACCTCGACGCCCTGCGCGCCGAGCTCGCCGCCCACGGCGACGAGACCGCGCTGATCAGCGTGATGTGGGCCAACAACGAGGTGGGCACCATCCAGCCGGTCCGTGACGTGGTGCGCGCCGCCCGGCCCTACGGCATCCCCGTGCACACCGACGCCGTGCAGGCAGTGGGTCAGACCGAGGTGGACTTCACGGCGTCCGGCGTGGACGCCATGACCGTGTCCGGGCACAAGTTCGGCGGCCCGGTCGGCGTCGGCGCGCTGCTGGCCCGGCGGGACCTGGCGCTCGACGCCGTGCTGCACGGCGGCGGCCAGGAGCGCGGTGTGCGATCCGGCACGCTGGACACGGCGTCGATCGCGGCCTTCGGCGTCGCCGCGCGGCACGCCGTCGAGTGCCTGCCGCAGCGCGCGGCCCGTCTGTCCGCCCTGCGCGACGACCTCGTCGCCCGGGTGCGGGACGCCGCCCCGGACGCGGTGCTGCGCGGCGCGGACCCGGCGTCGGGCCTGCGCCTGCCGGGCAACGCCCACTTCACGTTCCCGGGCGCCGAGGGCGACTCGCTCCTTTACCTTCTCGACTCTGCGGGCGTCCAGGCCTCGACCGGTTCCGCGTGCCAGGCGGGCGTGCCGCAGCCGTCGCACGTGCTGCTGGCGATGGGCGTGCCCGAGACCGAGGCCCGCGGCGCCCTGCGGTTCACGCTCGGGTCGACGTCCGTCGAGTCCGACGTCGACCGGCTCGTGGCCGCGCTGCCCCAGGTGGTCGCCCGGGCCCAGGCCGCGGGCCTGGTGTCGGGCCGGGCGCTGGGCGGTGTCTCGTGAGGGTGCTGGCCGCCATGTCGGGCGGCGTGGACTCCGCCGTGGCCGCCGCGCTCGCCGTGGAGGCGGGGCACGACGTGGTGGGCGTGCACATGGCGCTGTCCCGCAACCGGGACCAGTTCCGCACGGGTTCGCGCGGCTGCTGCTCCATCGAGGACGCCGGCGACGCCCGCCGGGCCGCCGACGTGCTCGGCATCCCGTACTACGTGTGGGACCTGTCCGAGCGGTTCGAGGACACGGTCGTGGCCGACTTCCTGTCCGAGTACGAGGCCGGCCGCACCCCCAACCCGTGCGTGCGCTGCAACGAGCACATCAAGTTCGAGGCCCTGCTCGACAAGGCGACCGCCCTCGGCTTCGACGCCGTCGCGACGGGCCACTACGCGCAGATCGTCACGCGGGAGGTCGCCCTGCCCGACGGCGGCGCGCGCACCGTGCGCGAGCTGCACCGCTCGCCGAACGACGCCAAGGACCAGTCGTACGTGCTGGCCGTGGCGGGGCCCGAGCGGCTCGCCCGCGCGATGTTCCCGCTCGGTGGCTTCGCGTCCAAGGACGAGGTGCGCGCCGAGGCTGCGCGCCGCGGCCTGTCGGTCTCGGCCAAGCCCGACTCCTACGACATCTGCTTCGTGGCCGACGGCGACACCCGCGGCTTCCTGCGCGAGCGTCTGGGTTCGCGCCCGGGCGAGGTGGTCGACGTCGACGGCGAGGTGGTGGGCGAGCACGACGGCGCCTACGCGTTCACCGTGGGACAGCGGCGGGGCCTCGCGCTGGGACGTCCGGCGGCCGACGGCAGGGCGCGCTACGTGGTGGACGTGCAGCCCGCGACCAACACCGTGGTGGTGGGCCCGGCCGAGCTGCTGAGCGTGGACCGGATCGCGGGGGAGAAGGCCCTGTGGTTCGACGGGGTGCTGCCGGACGGCGCCGGGCCTGGGGCCGGGGCGCCGGAGGGTGCCGTCGTGCCGGACGCGGACGGCTGGTTCGACGCCGAGGTGCAGGTGCGCGCGCACGGGGCACCCGTCGCGGCGCGCGTCCGCGCGGTGGCCGGGGTGGAGTCGGCTGGGGTTGGGGCCGGGGCTGGTTCGGCGTCCGCGGGTGAGTTGGTGTCCGCTGGTGGGTCGGCGTCCGCGGGTGGGTCGGCGTCCGCGGGTGAGTTGGCGACTGCGGGTGAGACGGCGACTGCGGGTGAGTCGGAGTCCGCGGGTGAGCTGGCGAGCGCGCGCGGTCGAGCGTCCGCGGGTGAGCTGGCGACCGCGGGTGAGCTGGCGACCGCGGGCGGTCCGGCGACGCCGGGGATGGAGGTCGAGCTGACGGGCGGTACGCTGCGAGGCGTCGCGCCCGGTCAGTCCCTGGTCGTGTACCGAGGGACGCGGGTGCTGGGCCAGGCGACGGTGTCCCACGCCGGACGCTCCCGGGCGCGAAGCTGACGCGGCCCGCCCGGTACTGACATCGGTCCCCTGCCCGATCTGCCCTGTCGACTTCGGTCGGAGGCACCGAGATCGGTCGTTCAACGGACCGATCTCGGGGCTGGCGACCGATCAGCGGTTCCGATCCGGTGCAAGGGACCGATCAGCGGTCCTGATCGGGTGCAAGGGGCCGATCAGCGGTTCCGAACCGGTGCAGGCGACCGATCAGCGGTTCCGATCGGGTGCAAGGGGCCGATCAGCGGTTCCGAACCGGTGCAGGCGACCGATCAGCGGTTCCGATCGGGTGCAGGGGACCGATCAGCCGTCCCGATCCGGTACAAGGGACCGATCATCCGTCCTGATCCGGTGCAAGCGACCGACCAGCCGTCCCGATCCGGTGCAAGGGACCGAAACAGCGCGCCCCTGGCGTGCACCACCCCCCCCATCTGAACGAGGAGAGCCGATGACCGCAGTGAGCGGACACGGGCCCTGGCCCGGCGGTGAGCGTGACGTGCTCGACGCACAGCAGACCGCCCTGGGCGAGCTCGCCGAGCTGCCGACCGGCGTGGACGCGGTGCCCTTCCTGACGCAGCTCACGCAGCGCGGCCCGGGCGCGGACCCGCTGGGACGGACGGCGGTGCTCCTGACCGAGATGCCCGTCGAGCTCGGCCCTCACGGCTGGAAGCTCACCGACCACCCCGGCGCCGACGCCCGGCGCGCGGACGCGTTCTGGCGCGAGGACCTCGGTGCGCTGGCCGTCGCGGCGCACGGCCACACGGGTGCGCTCACCGTCGAGGTGCTGGGGCCGTGGACCCTGGCGGCCCAGCTCTGGGCGGCCCGCGGCGACCGCGTCCTGGCCGACACCGGGGCGCGTGCCGACCTGGGCCTGGCGCTCGCCGACGGTGTGCGCAGGCTGGTCTCCGACCTCGTGGCCCAGGTGCCCGGCGCCGAGGTGACCGTGCAGCTCGCGGAGCCGCTGCTCGGCCAGGTGCACGCGGGCGTGCTGCCCACGTTCTCCGGCTACTCGCGGCTGCGTGCCGTGGCCGGACCCGAGATCGTGGAGGGCCTGGAGCCGGTGCTCGCCGCGGTACGGGACACGGGCGCGCGCTCGGTGGTGCACCTCGGGGGCACCTGGGTGGGAGTGCCGCCGGTGGTGCTCGCGGGCGCCGACGCGCTGGGGCTCGACCTGGCCGACGTCGGCCCCGGCGGGTGGAACGAGAAGGCCTGGGAGCTGATCGCCCGGGCGACGGAGCGAGGCACCGGGCTGTGGGCCGGGCTGCCGCCGGCGCAGGTCTCGCAGTGCGCGGGCCCGGCGCTCGGCGCGCTGTCCGACCTGGTGGCGGTCCCGTGGCGACGGATCGGCCTGCCCGCCAAGGGCCTCGCGGACGTCACGCTGCTGGCCGCGCACCGCGCCACGCTCGCCCCGGTGGACGCGCACCGCGCGGAGCTGGCCAACCTGGGCCGCGTCGCGGAGACCCTGGCGGAGCAGGCTGAGGCCTGACCGTCCGGCCGCCCGTGGATCGGCGATCCGCGGGCGGCCGGACGGTGCGACCGGCCTGCCGACCCGCGAACTCGATGGTGCGCAGTCAGCCGTGCAGACGCCGGGAGGTCAGCCCGCCAGCCGGTTCCACAGGAACGTCCAGTGGGTCGCCGCCATGTACGCCGCCTGGGCGTTGTCCGCCGCGCCGCCGTGCCCGCCCTCGATGTTCTCGTAGTACGTCACGTCCTTGCCCGCGGCCAGCATGAGCGCCGCCATCTTGCGGGCGTGACCGGGGTGCACGCGGTCGTCCTTGGTCGACGTCGTGAACAGCACCGGCGGGTACTCCCGTGCGGCGTCGAACAGGTGGTACGGCGAGAAACCGCGCACGAACGACCAGTCGTCGGTGTCCGGGTCGCCGTACTCGGCCATCCAGGACGCACCGGCCAGCAGGTGCGAGTACCGCTTCATGTCGAGCAGCGGCACGCCCACGATGATCGCCCCGAACAGCTCCGGGTACTGGGTCAGCATGTTGCCGGCCAGCAGCCCGCCGTTGGACCGGCCCTCCATGCCGAGCCGCTCCGGCGTCGTGACCCCGGTGGCCACCAGGTCGCGGGAGACGGCGGCGAAGTCCTCGTACGCACGGTGCCGGTTCTCCTTGAGCGCCGCCTGGTGCCAGGCCGGCCCGTACTCGCCACCGCCGCGGATGTTCGCCACGGCGTACACCCCGCCGCGGTCCAGCCACGCGCGCCCGACGGTGCCCGAGTACCCGGGCAGGATCGCGTGCTCGAACCCGCCGTAGCCCCACAGCAGCGTGGGCGCGGGACCCGCCGCGCCCGAGACGAGGTCCGCCCGGCCGACGACGAAGTACGGCACCCGGGTGCCGTCGTCGGACGTGGTGAACCGCTGCTGCACCTCCAGCCCCGCGGTCTCGAAGTAGGACGGCGCGGACCGGAGCACCTCGGGCTCCGCCGGCGTACCGCCCACGGTGGCCAGGCTCAGGGTCGACGGCGTGAGGTAGCCGGTGGTGACCACCCAGACGTCGTCGGAGTCGACCACGTCCACCGCGCCCACGCCGACGGTGAGCAGCTCGCCGCCCACGGGCAGCTCGCCGCGTACCCACTCGCCGCCCGCCGCCCCGGCGTCCGAGCCCGCCGCAGCGTCCGAGCCCGCCCCGGCGTCCGCCGGCGGCGTCAGCACGTGGAGCAGGTTCTTCACGTCGTCCAGCACGTTGACCACGAGGTGGTGCCGCGTCCAGGTGACCCCGGCGAGCGACGTCGTCGGCGTGGGCTCGAAGAGGACCGTCAGGTCGCGCGACCCGGCCATGAACGCGTCGAACGGCGCGGCCAGCAGCGAGCCGGCGCGGTACGTGGCGCCGCCGACGCTCCAGTCGTCGCGCAGCCGCACGAGCATCCACTCGCGGTGCAGGCTCACGTTCGCCGAGTCCGGCACGTCGATCTTGGTCAGGGTCTGCCCGGCCGTGCCCACGCCCGTGGCCAGGTAGGTCTCGTTGGCGTAGAACCGCAGGGCGCGGTGCACCAGGTCGCGCTCGAAGCCCGGGGTGTGCGAGCGGGACGCACTGATGTACATGTCCTGCTCGGTGCCCTCGTAGACGAGGGTCGCCTCGGCCAGCGGCGTGCCGCGCCGCCAGAGCCTGACCTGCCGCGGGTAGCCCGACGGCGTCATCGTGCCGGCGCCGAAGTCCGTGTACACGTAGACGGTGTCCGCGTCGACCCACGACAGCCCGCCCTTGGCCTGGGCCCGGACGAAGCCGCCCGCCTCCGGGGCGACGAACTGCTTGGTGACCAGGTCGAACTCGCGTGTCACGTCGGAGTCGGAGCCACCGGGGGAGAGGTCCACCAGCGCGTGCCGCCGCGGCTCACCGGCCGCGAGCTGCTCCGGCGTCGGGCGCAGCACGCTCGCGCCGTGCCAGACCCAGCTCTCGCCCTCCTGCTCGGCCAGGGCGTCGAGGTCGAGGACCGTCTCCCACTCGGGCTCGCCGGTCCGGTAGGAGTCGAGCGTGGTGCGGCGCCACAGCCCGCGCCGGTGCGCGGCGTCCTGCCAGAAGTTGTAGTAGTGCTCGCCGACCTTGGAGACGTGCGGGATCTTGTCGTTCGAGTCGAGCACCTCGCGCACGGCACGCTCCGTGGCGGTGAAGGCCTCGCCGCCGAGCGCCGCCGCGCTGTGGGCGTTGCGCTCGCGCACCCACTCCAGGGCGGTGTCGCCCTCGACGTCCTCGAGCCACGCGAACGGGTCGGGGGCCCAGGGGTCCAGGGGGGTCGGGGGGAGAGCGGTCCGGGGGGTGGTCTGGGTGTGCTCGACGCTCATGGTGAGCACCCTACGCGGCCGACCGCGGCGGGGTGGCCGGCCGGGCGGCGGTCCGGCGGCCGTTCCGGAGGTGCGTCAGGCTCCCGCATCGCACCTGCCCGCTTTTAGCCCTATTGTGGTGTTATCGCGCCATGAGGGCGCCACATTCCTCAATGGCAGATATTTTCGCTTGTCGCACCACAGTCGCGCCCTTCCACGGCCAGGACGCTCTGTGGTAGAAACTGCACTCCAGGGGGTTGTTCGCCCTCTTCAGCCGAGTCTTCCCAGACTCTGACGAGACAACAACTTAGGGGGATCGGCTCGGTGAGCTCGATGTCTTCTTCTCCTCCGCCGAGCAGGCTGCGCCAGGTCGCGCCCTGGGTGTGCGTCGCCGGCGTGCTTGCCTACGTACTCGTGGCACCTGTCTTGTTCACCGCCACCGGGGCCTCGTCGATGTGGCCCGCATGGCTGGTCGGCATCGCCGCCGTCGGTCTCGCCGTGGCCGCCGCGCTCATCGCGGCGCGGTCCTCCCGGGACGACATGGCCTCGCACGAGGACCTGGTCCTCGCCTACCGCCGGGCCGAGGAGCGCGCCGCCGCGGCGTCCGCCGCCCTCGACGCCCTGGCGAAGGAGCAGCTGCCCGCCTTCCTCGACAGCGCACCCGCCCCGCCGCTGCCGCACCTGCCCGGCGACGCCGCCGCCCAGGCCCGCCTCGACGAGGCCGCGAGCATGCTCGCCCGGGTGCAGGAGGAGCGCGTCGCCCGCCGCGACGCCGTCCAGGTCGCCGTGGTCGCCCTGAGCCGCAAGGTCCAGGCCGCCGCGCACCGCATCCAGGAGGAGGCGGCGCGCATGGTGCAGCGCCACCCCACCGACCCGGACATCCTGCAGACCTCCATGCGCGTCGACCACGCGGCCGCCCAGCAGGCCCGCCAGGCCCAGAGCCTCGCGGCCCTGTGCGGCGAGTGGCCCGGTCAGCAGTGGAGCGAGCCCCTCCCGCTGCCCGACGTCGTCAAGGGCGCCGCCAGCCGGATCACCGCCTTCCACCGCGTCGAGGTCTCGGGTGACCCCGGGGTCGCCGTCTCCGCGCGGATCGTGGAGCCGCTCATCCACCTCGTGGCCGAGCTGCTGTCCAACGCCACCCAGTCCTCCCCGCCCACCACCCAGGTGCTCGTGGCCCTGCGCCAGGTGCAACGTGGTGCCGTCATCGAGATCGACGACTGCGGCGTGGGCCTCGACCTCAAGCAGCTCGAGCAGGCGCGCGACATCGCCTCCGGCAAGCGCGAGATCAGCATCACCGAGCTCGGCGAGATCCCGCAGACGGGCCTGGCCGTGGTCGGTACCTACGCACGCCGGCACGGCTTCCGCGTCGACGTCACCGAGTCCGTGTACGGCGGCCTGCGCGCCATCGTCATGATCCCGGCCGAGCTCACCGAGGCAGTGGTGCCGTCGGGCATGCTCACGCCGGCAGCGACCCTGCCGAGCGCCACCACACCGTCCAGCGGGGTGTCGGCGCTCGGGTCCAGCCGCAGCGCCACCGCCGTCGTCGAGGCACCGCTCGCACCCGAGCTGCCCACCGCGAAGCCCGCGGACGACGACGAGTGGCCCGCCCCCGCGGCACCCGACCCTGTGACCGAGGTCCTGGCCGAGCCGCTGAACGCGCCCGGCGAGACCGTCGACGACGAGGAGGAGACGCCCGTGGCCGGTGCCCCGGTGCAGGCCCCTGGCGAGCTGCCCCTGCGTCCTGGGCGGCCCCGCCCGGAGGACGACGAGTTCCCCGAGCCGTCCGCGCTCCCGCAGCGGCGCTCGCGCCGAGGCGAGGCGGACGCGCCCGAAGGACGGACCACGGCCCCGGAGCCCCGTACCAGCGCTCCGGGTGCTGCTCAGACGGCTGAGGAGGCCGGCGAGTGGATGGGCGCCTTCTTCAGCTCGAGCGAGGCTCGGTTCGGGGACTCACCTGACAGCAGCGAACCGCCGGCCGGTGCCGGCGGACCTTCGGAGGACCGATGACTACGCAGGCCGACGGCATGACGAGCACCGACGGCAACAGCTGGATGCTCGAGCTCATCAGTGGTGTACGGGGGGTGAGGCATGTCGTCGTGCTCACCTCGGACGGGCTGATGAAGGTCCGGACGGACCAGACGCCGCTGGACGTGGCCGACAAGGTGGCGGCGGCGTGCGCCGGACTGGCGGCACTGGGTATCGGAATGAGCAGGGAGTTCGGGAACAGCGACACGATCCGCCAGGTGATGGTGGAGTTCGACGGCGGGTTCCTGTTCGTGCGGGGGGCCGGTGACGGCTCCCGCCTCGCGGTCGTGACCGAGGCGGTCATCGACCCGGCGCTGATCGCCCAGCAGATGCAGGCCCAGGTGCTGCAGATCGGGGAGCGCACCCTGCGCACCGACCCGATCACGGGCTGACGGCCCGCCGGCGCCGTCCGGAAAGTACCGAGGAAAGCAGTGACCGGGCCCGTCCGGGCCCGGAGGTTCAGGCATCACAGCTCGACCAGGACCCGACCGACCGACAGGGGGCGAGGGGATGGACACCGAGGAGTACCGCGACCACCCGGTGCGCTCGTACGTGCTCACCTCGGGGCGGGCGCACCCGTCGCGCAACACGCTGCGACCGGAGACGCTCGTGCGCGCCGTCGAGAGCCGGCCAGTGCTCTCGACGGCGGGCCGGATGGAGCGCGAGCTCGTCCAGCTCTGCCGTGGCACGCTCGCGCTCGCCGAGGTGGCGGCATACCTGCAGCTACCCGTGAGCCTCGTGGCGGTCATGGTCTCGGACCTGGTCGACTCGGGGAACCTGACCATCCGTTCCAACCATCAAGCGCACGTCCTGCCCGGCAAGGACATCCTGGAGAAGATTCTCGATGGACTCCGCAAGCTCTGACCGCACCGCGCCCGGACAGCACCTGGCGCCGACCGTCGCACGGTCGGTCAAGGTGCTGGTCGTGGGTGCCTTCGGGGTGGGCAAGACGACGCTGATCGGCGCGGTCAGCGAGATCGACCCGCTGCGCACCGAGGAGCGCATCACCACGGCGAGCGTCGGCATCGACCCGGGGCAGCCGAACAAGGAGACGACGACGGTCGCGATGGACTTCGGTCGCATCACCGTGACCGACGACATCGCCCTGTACCTGTTCGGCACCCCGGGCCAGCGCCGTTTCTGGGACCTCTGGGCCGGTCTGGCGGACGGCGCCGTCGGCGCGCTCGTCATGATCGACACCCGCCACCTGGAGGACAGCTTCGAGGTGCTGGACCAGCTCGAGCTGCGCACCAAGATCCCGTTCGCGGTGGTGGTCAACCAGTTCCCGGACTCGCCGCACTACCCGCTGGAGCGGGTCCGGGCGGCGCTGGACCTGCTGCCCGAGACGCCCATCGTGGAGTGCGACGCACGCGACCGCCAGTCCGCCGTGCTGACCCTCATCACCCTCGTCGAGCACGCGATGACCTTCCCGGTCTTCCAGAAGGTCAACGCGTGACGTTGGCCAACAGGCTGCACCAGCGGCTGGAGGACATCCCGGACCGCATGCAGCTGTCGGACATCACGAGCGCGCGCGACCCGCACAAGATCTACGAGCGGCTGCGCGAGGAGTGGGGTCCCGTGGCCCCGATGGACCTGGAGCCGGGTGTTCCCGCCTGGCTCGTGCTGGGGTACGACGAAGCCAGCAGCGTGATGCGCAACGAGCTGCTGTTCTCCCGCAACTCCCGCAACTGGCGCTACGTCCAGGAGCGTTCCCTCCCGGCGGACTCGGGCGTGTTCGCGGCGCTGGCGCCGCGGGAGAACGCGTACTTCCTGGACGGCATGCAGCAGCGCCGCCTGCGCGCGCCGCTCGACGACGCGCTCGGCGGCGTCGACGAGAAGCGCCTCGCCCGTACCGTCGCGGTGACGTGCGAGGCGATCATCGACCGGATCATGCCGCGCGGCCAGGCGGACCTCGTGGCCGACTACGCCGTCACGGTGCCCGTCATGGTCATGACCGAGATGTTCGGCATGAGCCTGTCCGACGGGAACCGCATGCACGAGCTCACCGAGGCCCTCTACGCGGGCACGGAGCAGGCCCGTGCGGCGGCCAGGGAGCAGGAGTCGCTGCTCGCGGTGCTCGTGGCGACGCACCGGGCCGAACCGGGCGAGGACCTGACCACCGCCCTGGTGAACCACCCCAACCATGCGAACGACGTCGAGGTGATGGCCTCGATCGGCGTGATGTTCAGCCTGGGTCACGACGCCGAGATCGCCTGGATCGCGAGCACCCTGCACATGATCCTGACCGACCCCGCGTTCGCGGCCCGCGTGCGCCGGGGACGGCTCGACCTGGACGACGCGCTGGACGAGGTGTCGCGGCGGCACCCGCCGGCGCCGCACGTGCTGCCCCGGTTCGCCCGGCAGGACTGCGAGCTGGGCGGGCGCCGGATCGCGTACGGCGACGCCCTCGTCCCCGCCGTCGCCGCCGCGAACGCGGACCGGGCCATCCGCACGGACGACCCCTGGGAGGAGCTGGGCAGCCGGTTCCACCTGACCTGGGGCGCGGGTGCGCACGCGTGCCCGGCGCACCGGATCGGCCCGCTCATCGGCCGGATCGCCGTGGAGACCCTGCTGCGGCGCATCCTCGACATGGAGCTGCGGGTGCCGGCGGAGTCGCTGCAGATGTCCGTCTCGCCGTGGTCGCGCTACCCGCGCACCCTCCCGGTCCGCTTCACCCCGCCGGACGCGGGCCCGCCACCGGAACGCTGACGGGCCGGCCCTCCCGGCCGTGATCGCCGAGACCTGGAGTCCACGGTGAGACCTGGTGCTGCTCCACCAGGTCTCACCGCAGAAACCAGGTCTCGGCGTGCGTCAGGCGTCCGAGCCGACGCGGTCCTTGGCGCGGGCCGCGATGCGTTCCTTGAGGCGGGGCACCACGTTGCGGTAGACCGACGGGTCGATGGGCAGGAGCCACTGGACGGTGCGGGCCCGCTGGCTGATGTTCACGCCGGCCTCGTCGAGCGTCTCGTCGATCTGGTGCATCGAGAACGGGATGACGTTGGTGCCGCGGGCGTGCTTGCCGCCCGTGCGCTGCTCCATCCAGGCCACACGCTCGGCCACGTGCTTGCGCCGCTCCTCGACCGGCGGCAGCTCGATGACGCCGGCGAGGTAGGCGGCGATCCAGATCGCTCCCGCCTCGGCGGACAGCGGGGAGAACAGCGACGAGTTGTACCCGGCGAAGGTCAGGTTCGGCACGCCCTCCGGCAGGATCTGGCGGTAGAGCTGGTAGTTGCCCTTGTCGTCCACGAGGCGGGCGGCCACGGCGTCGTCCAGGAAGGGCACGCGCTGGTGGAAGCCCGTGCCGCAGACCACCAGGTCGGCCGGGATGCGCCCGCCGTCGCTGAGCACCGCCACGGGCTGGTCGCCGTCGACCTCGAACCGCTGGATCTCGGTGTCCCGGTGGACGGTGATGGCGCCACTGGCGACCTGCTCGTAGAAGCCGTCCGAGGAGAGTGACACGGTGCTGTTGGCGATCTCGGCGAACTCGCCGCGCGGCACGAGATCGAGCTTCTTGAGCTTGAACTGCCAGGTCGCGACGGAGCCGATGCTGGACAGCATCCCGGCACGCACCTTGTCGCCGGGACCGTGCAGGAACCGCTCCATGCCGTTGTCCAGGTCCTGGTAGCGGAACAGCGCCTCACCGAACCGGGAGAGCAGCAGGTACTTCATGTTGAGCGAGTTGGCCACGCGCTTGGGCATCTTCCACAGGAGCCGCCGCGCCACGACGGTGGTGGAGGCGGCGACGGGGCCGATCTCGGCGGCGACGTCGCACGCCGACTTGCCGTACCCGACCACGACGACGTTCTTGCCCCGGGCCTCGTCCAGCGTGTTGAGCTGGCTGGAGGCGACGAGCTTGCCGCCGGCGCGGACCAGGTCCGCATACCCCTCGTACTGCGGGAAGACCGGGTCGGAGAAGATGCCGTTGGCGACGACCAGGTGGTCGAACCGCTCGGGTGCCGAGACCGGCGCGCCGATGCGCCGGGCGGTCACCATCCAGCCGTCCTCGGCGTCGGTGAGCTCGGCGCGGACCACCTCGGTGGCCAGGCGCAGGCTCGGGCGCAGCCCGAACGTGGAGACGTACCGCTCGAGGTACGCCTGGACCTGCTCGCCCGTCGGCCACTCGGGGTAGTCCCGCGGCATGGGCAGGTCGGAGAAGGCGTACGAGTCCTTGTTGTTCTGGGTCCGCAGGCCGGTGTAACGGCGCGTCGCGCTCCACACGCCGCCGACGTCGGGCGCCTTCTCGAAGACGGTGACGTCGTGCTCGAACTCTCGGAGGATCTTCGCGGTGGCCAGGCCTGCGAAACCGGCACCGACGACGGCAATCTTCAAGGGACCCCTGCTCTCAGTAGATTCCTGGCATTTTGCTCGAATGGTAGCGGCACCCGGACCGTGCGCGACAGGGTCCGCAGTGATGCGAATGCCCAGGTCGACAGAGCTTTCGGCGCGGGCTTCGGTGCCCGCCCGGCCGGATGTCAGTGGTTCAGTCCATGATTGTGTCTGTGAGCGAGACGACAGGCATCCCGGGGACCGGCGACACGACGAGCGACGAGGCCGCCGCGCAGCGTCGGTGGGTTGAGCTGGTGGCCCGGATCGAGGAGGACCGGCGGGCGTACTACGAGAACGACTCGCCTGTGTCGTCCGACGCGGAGTACGACGTGCGGATGCGCGAGCTGGAGGCGCTGGAGGCCGCCCACCCCGCGCTGGCCAGCCCCGAGTCGCCCACGCAGAGCGTCGGCGGCGTGGCCGCGGCCGGGTTCGCCACCGTGGAGCACATCGAGCAGATGCTCTCGCTCGACAACGCGTTCAGCACCGAGGAGCTCGCGGTCTGGGCGGACCGGGTGCACCGAGACCTCGGGACCGAGCATCCCGGCCTGCTCTGCGAGGTGAAGATCGACGGGCTGGCCATCTCGCTCGTGTACGAGAAGGGGCGGCTGGTGCGGGGCGTCACCCGGGGCGACGGCCGGGTGGGCGAGGACGTGACGCGGAACATCCTTCGGATCGCCGCGATCCCGCAGCGGCTGTCCGGCGAGGGCCACCCCGACCTGGTCGAGGTGCGCGGCGAGGTGTTCATCCCGGTCGCGACCTTCGCACGGCTCAACGAGCTGCAGGCCGAGCTGCGCGAGCGCGTCGTGGAGGAGGCGCGGGAGCGCTCCGGCCGGCAGGCCGGCAAGGAGTTCGACGTGGAGCGTGCGCGCGTGGCCGCGCTGCGCCGCTTCCCCCAGTTCGCCAACCCCCGCAACGCGGCGGCGGGCGGCCTGCGCCAGCTCCTGGAGAACAAGGACGGGCTGGAGCTGGAGGCCGGTATCGCCCGTGTCGAGGGCCTGCGCATGTACGCGCACGGGGTCGGCGCCCTGCAGTGGCAGGCGGGGGAGCACGAGGAGCTGGCCCGGCAGTCCGACGCGTACACGCTGTTCGAGCAGTGGGGTATCCCCGTGTCACCGCACAACCGGGTGGTCGACGGCCTGGACGGCGCGCTGGAGATGATCGAGTACTTCCGCGAGCACCGGCACGACATCGAGCACGAGCTCGACGGGATCGTCCTCAAGGTCGACGCCCTGGAGCAGCAGCGCCGCCTGGGGTCGACCAGCCGGGCGCCCCGTTGGGCCATCGCCTTCAAGTACCCGCCGGAGGAGGTCAACACCCGCCTGCTCGCCATCCAGATCGGCGTGGGCCGCACCGGGCGCGCCACCCCGTACGCCGTGATGGAGCCGGTGCTGGTCGCGGGCTCCACGGTGCGCCAGGCCACGCTGCACAACCAGGACGTGGTGCGGGCCAAGGGCGTACGCATCGGCGACGTCGTGGTGCTCCGCAAGGCGGGCGACGTCATCCCCGAGATCCTCGGCCCCGTGCCGGCCCTCGCCGACGACGGCTACCCGCGCGAGGACTTCGTGATGCCGGCGAACTGCCCGGAGTGCGGCACGCCGCTGCGTCCCATGAAGGAGGCCGACGTCGACCTGCGCTGCCCGAACGCGAGGTCCTGCCCGGCGCAGGTGCGCGGCCGGGTCGAGCACATCGGATCCCGCGGTGGCCTCGACATCGAGGCCCTGGGCGAGGTGACGGCGGCGGCGCTCACCCAGCCGCTTGAGCCAGCGGAACCGCCACTGCGCACGGAGAGTGGACTCTTCGACCTGACCGTCAAGCAGCTGGCCCCTATCCGAGTGGTCGTGCGCGACCCGGAGACCGGGCTGCCGCGGCCGGGTGACGGAAGAGGTGAGTCCGCCGAGGTCACCATGTCAGACGGCTCGACGATGATGGCCAAGGTAGTCCGGCCGTTCCAGAGGGTGGTCAGTCGAACCTATCCGCCGGGTTACGAGGACGCGACGCCTGCCGAACGGCGTGCCGCTGGTGTGCGCAAGGACCACCCCGTCTACGGACCGGCCAAGACTGCCGAGACCCTGCTCGACGAGCTGGAGCGCGCCAAGACGAAGGACCTGTGGCGCATGCTCGTCTCGCTGAACATCCGGCACGTCGGACCCGTCGCGGCCCGGGCGCTCGCGGGCTGGTTCGGGTCGGTGGACGCGATCGAGGCGGCCTCGGAGGAGGAGCTGGCGGCCGTCGAGGGCGTCGGTCCCGTGATCGCCGCCGAGATCAAGGCCTGGCTCGCGGTGGACTGGCACCAGGACATCCTGGCCGCCTGGCGCGCGGCCGGCGTGCAGCTCGCCACCCCGGGTCACCCGGGGCCGGCGGCGATGGCGGAGGCCGACACCGAGCCGAGCGGGCCGCTGGCGGGCCTGACCGTCGTGGTGACCGGCTCGCTGGAGGACTTCACGCGCGACGGCGCCAAGGAGGCCATCATCGCGGCCGGCGGCAAGGCCTCCGGCTCGGTGTCGAAGAAGACCGACTACGTGGTGCTGGGGGAGAACGCGGGCTCCAAGGCGGCCAAGGCCGAGGCCCTGGAGATCCCGACCCTCGACGAGGACGGCTTCAAGCTGCTGCTGGAGGGCGGGCCGGAAGCGCTGGCCGCCGGCTAGGCCCTGGAGACGACGTTCGGCGCCCGGATCCCGTCGGGTCCGGGCGCCGATCTGTGTCCGCGTAACGCTGAGAATCTGACAACTTTTGCTTGACGGGCGACAAAAGTCCCCTTAGGTTGCTAGCCGCAAGGTCAATGCCGACCGAGGAGACCTCATGCCACAACGTGGAACCACGACCCTCACGCGACAGGCGGCCGCAGGCGCGACCGCCGTCGCGCTGACAGCGGTGATGCTGTCGGGAGCCGTCCCCGCCGCGACGGCGGCGGACGACCTGCCGCCGCAGGAGCCGGGGGTGACGCTGCGGACCTATGACCTGGCGCGCGACCTGAGCGAGCTGTGCACGCTCCGCTCGGGTCAGACGCCGAACGTCGACCAGCTCAAGCCCACCATCGACTACTCGACCGAGGCCGACTTCGGGATGGGCGAGCGCTTCATCGCGCACGCGCTGGCCAACCTGGACGTCCCGGCCGCCGGCAACTACGAGTTCCGGCTCACCAGCGACGACGGCTCCCGCCTGGTCATCGACGACGCCGTGGTCATCGACCACGACGGCCTGCACGAGGCAACGTCCAAGGAGGGCACCGTCGCGCTCGACGCTGGGTACCACGACCTGCGCGTCGAGTACTTCGACAACACCAACGACAACATCCTCAAGCTCGAGTGGCGGACGCCGGGTACCAGCGACTTCGTCGTCGTGCCGTCCAGCGTGCTGAGCACCGAGGCCGGCGTCGTGCGCGTGACCGCGCCGGGCACCAAGTACTGCGAGGGTCAGGACGACAGCGCCGGCGACGGCATGCGCCTCGACTCGGTCTACCCGGGCTACACGCTCACCGACCTGCGCCCCGACGGGTTCGAGCCCATGGTCGCCGCGCTCGACTGGACCGACGACGACCGCCTCGCCGTGGTCACCTCCGGTTCGGTGAGCCCGGGCGGCTGGGTCGAGAACCCCGAGCCGGGTGAGGTGTTCCTGCTCGACAACGTGACCGGTGAGACGTCCAAGGACCAGGTCACGTACGAGAAGGTCGCCACCGACCTGTTCAACCCGATGGGCGTGGCCGTCATCGGCGACTCGATCTACGTGTCCGAGCGGGACGGGCTCACCGAGCTCACCGACCCGGACGGCGACGGCTTCTACGACAACCACCGCACGGTGGCGCAGTGGCCCTTCGGCGGCAACTTCCACGAGTTCGCCTTCGGTCTGCTGCACGACCGGAAGTACTTCTACGTGAACCTGTCGGTCGCCATCAACAACGGTGGTGCCACCACGGACCCGCAGCCGGCCGAGAACCGCGGCACGGCCATCCGGATCGACCGCCGCACCGGCGAGGTCGAGTACGTGGCCGGCGGCCTGCGTACGCCGAACGGCATGGTCAAGGGCCCCGACGGCGAGCTGTTCGTGATGGACAACCAGGGCGCGTGGCTGCCCAGCTCCAAGCTCGTGCACATCGAGCAGGGCAAGTTCTTCAACCACTTCACCAACCCGGCCGGCCCGTACGACGACCAGCCCGTCTCCGCCCCGGCGCTCTGGGTGCCGCAGAACGAGATCGGCAACTCGCCGAGTGCCCCGGTGCAGCTCGAGGAGGGCCCGTACGCGGGCCAGCTCGTGTTCGGCGACGTCACCTACGGCGGTCTGCAGCGCGGCTTCCTCGAGAAGGTCGACGGTGAGTACCAGGGCGCCGTCTTCCGCCACTCGGCCGGTCTGGAGGCGGGCGTGAACCGCACCGTCGTCGGCCCCGACGGCGCCCTGTACGTGGGCGGCATCGGCGAGGGCGGCAACTGGAGCGAGCCCGGCAAGCTGCGCTACGGCCTGCAGAAGCTCACGCCCAACGGCGAGGAGGCCTTCGACATGACCGAGATGCGGGTCACGAAGAAGGGCTTCGAGGTCGAGTACACGCAGCCGCTGTCGCAGGAGACGGTGGACAAGATCGCCGAGAACCCGAACGCGGCGTTCCGGCTGGACCACTGGCGCTACGTGCCCACGCGCGCCTACGGCGGCCCGAAGGTCGACGAGCAGCAGCTCTTCGTCTCGGGCGCCACGGTCTCCCGGGACCGCACGAAGGTCACGCTCACCGTGGACGGGCGCCAGCCCGGCTACGTGGTGCACCTGCGCAGCCCGCGCCCGTTCGCGGACACCGAGGGCCGGGAGCTCTGGAACACGGAGGCCTGGTACACCCTCAACGCGATCCCCGGGTACAAGGCCCCGGCCGGCTTCCAGGAGGCGGAGGAGGCGACGCTCCGCGGCAGCGCGAACGTGGCCAACGAGCACAACGGCTACTCCGGTTCCGGGTTCGCGGCGGGCTTCACCGAGGTGGGCGCCTCGGCGACCTTCACCACCACCGTCAAGCGCGCGGGCACCCAGCCGGTGAGCCTGCGCTACTCGAACGGGCCCAACCCGTTCCAGGGCACCAAGACGGTGTCGGTGCTCGTCAACGGCGAGGAGGTCGAGCCGTGGGCGCTCGAGTCCACGGGTGACTGGAAGACCTGGGCGACGGCGACCCGGTCGCTCGACCTGCGCAAGGGCGTCAACACCATCACCCTGCGGTACGACGCGGACGACGACGGCAACGTCAACCTCGACCTCCTCAAGGTCGGCGGCGGGGCCGACATCTGCGAGCCGAAGCGGTACGAGCGGGGCTACACCGCGCTGTTCGACGGCACGCTGGCCTCGCTGGACGGCTGGAACATGGCCGGCCCGGGCTCGTTCGGCCGCCAGGCCGACTGCACGATCCGCGGGGCCGGTGGCATGGGTCTGCTCTGGCACTCCACGGAGCTGAACGAGTACAGCCTGAAGCTCGACTGGAAGCTCAAGAAGGACGACAACGGCGGTGTCTTCGTCGGCTTCCCGGACCCGGGCAACGACCCGTGGATCGCCGTCAACCAGGGGTACGAGATCCAGATCGACGCCACCGACCTGCCGGACCGCACCACGGGCGCGATCTACACCTTCCAGGGCGCGGACCCGGAGGTCGTGGAGCGCGCGCTGAAGCCGGTCGGGTCCTGGAACTCGTACGAGATCCGCGTCCAGGGGCAGACGATCAAGGTCTTCCTCAACGGCGAGCTGGTGAACGACTTCGTCAGCACCGACCCAGCGCGTGACCTCAGCCAGGGGTTCATCGGGCTCCAGAACCACGGTCAGGGCGAGGCGGTCAGCTACCGCGACGTCCGGGTCAAGGACCTGAGCTAGGTCCCCGCACGGCAGACGCTCAGGTCACGCGGGTGACCTGAGCGTCTGTCGTGTGCGCGGGGTGGGTCAGGCGACCAGGCGGTCCACCGCCTCGGCGGAGAGGGCCTGGTCCACCGCCATGGCGCTCGCGCCCAGGACGCCGGCCTGCGTGCCGGTGCGGGCGGTCACGATGCGCAGGTGCTGCGTCGCCAGGGGCAGGGAGCGCTGGTAGACCACCTCGCGGATGCCGGCCACGATGTGCTCGCCGGCGTCGGCGAGGATGCCGCCGATGACGATCATCGACGGGTTGAGCAGGCTGACGCTCGTGGCGAGCACGGCGCCGATGTCCCGGCCCGCCTGGCGCACGGCCTGGCTCGCGGCGACGTCGCCGGCACGCACCATGGCCACGACGTCGGCGGGGGTGGTGGCGCCCTCCAGCCGGTTCGCGACGGCCAGCCCGCTCGCGATGGCCTCCAGGCACCCGACGTTGCCGCAGCGGCACACCACGTCGGTGACGCCGGGCACCGCGACGTGCCCGATGTCGCCCGCGGAGCCCTGCGCCCCGCGCCGCAGCGCGCCGTCGGCGATGATCCCGGCGCCGATGCCGGTGGCGACCTTGACGAACAGCAGGTCGGCGACGTCGGGCCAGGCGGCCCGGTGCTCACCGAGGGCCATGATGTTCACGTCGTTGTCGACGAGCACCGGCGCGTCGAACCGGGCCCCCAGGATCGCGGGGACGTCGGCGTCGTCCCAGCCGGGCATGATCGGCGGGTTGTTGGGCCGGCCGGTCGCGTGCTCCACGGGCCCGGGCAGGCCCACGCCGACGCCGGCGAGCTCGCCGGCCGACCGTCCGGCCTCGCGCAGCAGCTCCGTGCCGGCCTCGGCCACGCGGTCGAGCACCGGTCCGGGCCCGTCGGTGATCAGCAGGGGCATCTCGCGGTGCGCGAGCACGGTGGAGGCGAGGTCGGTGACGGCCAGCCGGGCGTGCGTCGCGCCGAGGTCCACACCCAGCACCACCTGCGCGGACGGCGCGAACGCGAAGGTCGCGGGCGGGCGTCCGCCGGTCGACGTCGCCTCGCCCGCCGGGGCGATGAGGCCCGCCGCCATGAGCAGGTCGATGCGCGCCGCCACCGTCGACCGGGCCTGTCCCGTGACGGCGGCCAGGTCAGCCCGTGTGCGGGGTCGCCCGTCACGCAGGAGCTGGAACATGTCACCCGCTCCAGAGACCTTCGGTGCTTGCTGAACCACGTCCCGTGCCACTTCCACCATGCCTCTAGTGAATCATGGCCAACGAAGTCGCGACTTTTGCTTGACGGTCGGCAAAAGTCCCTCTACGTTCGATACATGGTCGACGCAGACCCCCAACCGACAGAGCAGCCGGCACCTCAGACGGCACGGCAGCCCCTGCTGCAGATGCGTGGCATCGTGAAGCACTTCCCCGGCGCGCGGGCGCTCGACGGCGTGGACCTGGAGGTCCGCCCCGGCGAGGTGCACTGCTTGCTGGGCCAGAACGGGGCGGGCAAGTCCACCCTGATCAAGACCCTGGCCGGTGCCCACCAGCCGACGGCGGGCGAGATCCTGCTCGACGGGACCCCCGTCACGATCTCCGACCCCGTCGCGGCCCTCCGGCTCGGCATCGCGACGATCTACCAGGAGCTGGACGTCGTCGACGGCCTGACCGTCGCCGAGAACATCTACCTCGGGCACGAGCTCGCGAGCGGCGGCGTCACGCGCCGGTCCGAGGCGGCCCGGAACACCCGCAAGCTTCTCGACCGGCTCGGCCACCACGAGATCTCGCCGAACCGCGAGGTGGGCAGCCTGCCCGCCGCGGGCAAGCAGATCGTGCAGCTCGCCCGGGCGCTGTCGCGCGACGCGCGCGTGGTCATCATGGACGAGCCGTCCGCCGTGCTGGACTCCGAGGAGGTCGGCAACCTCCACCGCATCGTCCGTGAGCTCACGGCCGACGGTGTGGCCGTCGTCTACATCTCGCACCGGCTGGAGGAGATCCGCCAGCTCGGCGACCGGATCACCGTGCTCAAGGACGGTCGCACCGTCGCGGAGAGCCTGGTGGTGGCGGACACCCCGACCGACGACCTGATCAAGCTCATGACGGGCCGCTCGGTCGAGTACGCGTTCCCCGAGCGCCCGGGCGTCCCGCAGGACGCCGAGCCGGTGCTCGAGGTCGAGGGCCTCGCGCTCGGTGCCGTCTTCTCCGACGTCTCCCTCACCGTCCGCGCCGGCGAGATCGTCGGCCTGGCGGGCCTGGTGGGATCGGGCCGGTCCGAGATCCTGGAGACGATCTACGGCGCCCGCCGAGCAACGTCGGGCACCGTGCGTGTGGGCGGCAAGCGCTTGCGCGGCGGGGTGGACTCCGCCGTGGCCGCGGGCATCGGCCTGTGCCCCGAGGAGCGCAAGAGCCAGGGCCTGCTCCTGGACGAGCCCGTCTACCGCAACATCACCCTGTCCACCTTCGCGCGCATCGCCCGCGGAGGTCTGCTCGACGAGGGCGCCGAGCGCGCCGCGGCGCGGGAGCAGGTCGAGGCCCTCGACCTGCGACCCGCGTCCGTGGACCGCAACGCCCGCACGCTGTCCGGCGGCAACCAGCAGAAGGCGCTGCTGGCCCGCTGGCTCGTGCACGGCTGCCGCGTGCTCCTGCTCGACGAGCCCACGCGCGGCGTCGACGTCGGCGCGCGTGCCGAGATCTACACCCTGATCCGCCGCCTGGCCGACGACGGCGCCGCCGTGATCGTCGTGTCCAGCGAGATCCCCGAGGTGCTCGGCCTGGCGGACCGAGTACTGGTCATCTCCGACGGCCAGGCCGTGCACGAGAGCCCGGCCCACGAAATCGACGAGCACGCCGTGCTCGACCTGGTCATGGAAGGAAGTGTGGCGTGAGCCAACGATCGGCCCTCATGGGTCCGGCCCTGCGGATGGGCGGCCTCGTGCTCGCCCTGGTCCTGCTCGTGGTCGTGGGCATCGCGACCGGTGGTGAGCGGTTCTGGAGCACCGGCAACCTCATCACCGTCCTGAGCCTCGCGGCGGTGACCGGTGTGGTGAGCATCGGCATGACGTTCGTCATCACCTCCGGCGGCATCGACCTGTCGGTCGGCGCCGTCGTCGGGCTGGCCTCCGTCTGGGCCTCGACGCTGTCGACCCAGTACATGGCGGAGGACTACGGCTGGTGGGTCGTCCCGGTGACCGCGCTGGCCGTCGGTCTGGTGGCCGGCCTGATCAACGGCCTGCTGGTGGCCTACGGCAAGATGCCCGCGTTCATGGCGACGCTGGCGATGCTGGCCGCCGCCCGCGGGCTCGCGGAGATCATCGCCGGGCGCCGGACCCAGGTCATCCAGTACGTGGACCCGTTCCTCGACGTCTTCCAGTCCCGGCCGCTCGGCGTGCCCACGATCGTGTGGATCTTCGTCGTGGTCGCCGCCGCCGGCTGGTTCCTGCTGAACCGCACCACGTTCGGCCGCCGCACCGTCGCCGTGGGCGGCAACCCGGAGGCGTCCCGCCTGGCCGGCATCAAGATCAAGCGGCACACCCTGTACCTCTACGGGCTCGCCGGCCTGACCGCGGGCATCGGCGCGGTGATCCTCCTGGCCCGCACCACCGCCGGCTCCTCGACGCACGGCACGCTGCTGGAGCTGGACGTCATCGCGGCGGTCGTCGTCGGCGGCACGCTCCTGGCCGGCGGCCGCGGCACCATCATGGGCACCGTCCTGGGCGTCCTCATCTTCTCGACGCTCACCAACGTCTTCGTCCTCAACAACCTCGACAGCTCCGTCCAGGCGATCGCCAAGGGCGCGATCATCGTGGGCGCCGTGCTGCTGCAGCAGTGGTTCGCGTCGCGCGAGAAGGTGACGAGCACGTGACCCTGCGCGACACCCCGTCCGAGACAACCCAGCAGTTCCACCCAGGATCAAGGGAGATCACCATGTCCTCGTCCATCGTCCGTCCGCGCCGCGTCGCCGGCGCCGTGGCCGCCACGGCCTGCGCCGCACTGCTCCTGGCGGGCTGCGTGAGCAACGAGCCCCGCGAGACCGAGGAGGACGCCGCGACCGGCCCGGTCGCCGTCACCGAGAACGACGAGCCCGGCGACGAGGTCGTCATCGGGTTCTCCGCCCCCGCCGCCGACCACGGCTGGATGGGTGCCATCACCACCGCGGCCCGCGCCGAGGCGGAGAAGTACGAGGACGTCGACCTCCGGGTCGCCGAGGGCACCAACGACGTGAACGTCCAGATCAGCCAGATCGAGGGCTTCATCAACGACGGCGTCGACGCCATCGTGCTGCTCCCGTTCGACGGTGCCGCGCTGACCGACGTCGCGCTGGAGGCCATGGAGGCCGGCATCCCGGTCATCAACGTGGACCGCGAGTTCACCAGCCCGTTCGCCGCCCGCGCCACGGTGCTGGGCGACAACTACGGCATGGGCGTGAGCGCCGGCACCTACATCTGCGAGCAGCTCGGCGACAACCCGGACGCCGTCGTCGCCGAGATCGCGGGCATCGACTCGCTGCCGCTGACCCAGGACCGCAGCCAGGGCTTCGCGGACGCCCTCGAGGACTGCGGGCTCGACGTCGACGCCCGCGTCGCGGCCGAGTTCACGGTCGAGTCCGGCGAGGAGCAGACGGCGAACCTGCTGTCCGCCGAGCCGCAGATCGACGCCATCTGGAACCACGACGACGACCAGGGCATCGGCGTCCTGGCGGCCATCGAGAACGCCGGCCGCGACGAGTTCTTCCTGGTCGGCGGTGCCGGGTCCAACAACATGATGGAGGAGATCCAGGACCCGGAGAGCGTCGTCAAGGCGACCGTCATCTACCCGTCGACGCAGGCGGCCGACGGCGTCAAGCTCGCCCGCCTGATCGCCCAGAACAAGAACGTGAGCGACCTCGCCTCGATCGGCGTGCCGCGCACCGTCCAGCTCTTCGCGCCCGTCGTCACGGCGGACAACGTCGAGGAGTACCTGCCCATCGGCTTCGACTCCTGACGCTGTGACTCATCGGGACGACGCCCGTCCGGGCGTGCTGCACGACAGTGGGACAACAGTGGGGGGAGGCGCGGTATGAGCAGTGAGAAGAACGAGCTCGGCGTCGGCATGGTCGGCTACGCGTTCATGGGGGCGGCACACTCGCAGGCCTGGCGCACGGCGCCGCGGTTCTTCGACCTGGCCCTGGCGCCGCGCATGCGCGCGGTGGCGGGCCGGGACGAGGCCGCGGTCCGTGCGGCGGCCGACCGGCTGGGCTGGGACGAGGCCGTGGTCGGCTGGCAGGGCCTGCTGACCCGGGACGACATCGGACTGGTCGACGTGTGCACGCCGGGCGACACGCACGCGGAGATCGCGGTGGCCGCCCTGGAGGCGGGCAAGCACGTGCTGTGCGAGAAGCCGCTGGCCAACAGCGTGGCCGAGGCGGAGACGATGGTGGCGGCCGCGGAGGCCGCCGCCGAGCGGGGCGTGCGCGCGATGGTGGGGTTCACCTACCGGCGCGTGCCCGCCATCGCGCTCGCCCGGCAGCTCGTCGAGCAGGGGCGGATCGGCCAGGTGCGGCACGTGCGCGCGCAGTACCTGCAGGACTGGATCGCCGACCCGCAGGCGCCGATGTCGTGGCGGCTCGACAAGCAGAAGGCGGGTTCCGGTGCGCTGGGCGACATCGGCGCCCACGTGGTGGACCTCGCGCAGTACATCACCGGCGAGTCGCTCACGGGCGTGAGCGGGCTGCTGGAGACGTTCGTGCACGAGCGTCCGGAGGCCACGGCGTCGTCCGGCCTGTCGGGGGTGGCCGACACCGGCCGCACCGGCAAGGTCACCGTGGACGACGCCGCGGTGTTCCTCGGACGGCTGTCCGGCGGCGGGCTGGCGACCTTCGAGGCGACCCGGTTCGCCTGGGGCCGCAAGAACGCGATCCGGCTGGAGGTCAACGGCTCGGAGGGGTCGCTGGCCTTCGACTTCGAGGACATGAACCTGCTGCACTTCTTCGACGCCACCGACGAGGCGGCGACGGCGGGGTTCCGGCGGATCGTGGTGACCGAGCCGGAGCACCCCTACGGCGGGGCGTGGTGGCCGCCGGGGCACGGGCTCGGGTACGAGCACGCGTTCACGCACCAGGTCGTCGACCTGATCGGCGACCTGGCCGCGGGCAAGCAGCCGACGCCGTCGTTCGCCGACGGGCTCGGGGTCCAGCGGGTGCTGGACGCCGTGGAGCGCAGCGCGGCCGGCGGAGGGGGTTGGGTGTCCCTGGTCTGAGCTGTGGCGGGCGCCCGGCCGGGGTAGGCCGGGCGCTCGCGGGCGGAGCGGGACCGGCCCGGACCACGTGTCCGGGCCGGCCTCCTGGTCCCCGGCAGTACCGCACGAGAACGACCGCACGAGAAGTACCGCACCGCACTAGTACTGACCCGACTCGATGAGGAGCCATAGGTGAGAAACGTGCAACGAACCCGCCGCATCCTGCGGTCCGCGGTCGCGGCAGCCGCCGTGACCGCGCTCGGCGTCCCGGCCGCTCTGGCCGCGGCCGCCGCACCACCCACCACGTCCCGGGCCGTCCTGGCCGAGGCCGCCGCCGCACCTGCCGACGCGGTCGCCGACGAGGTGGCGGAACCCTTCGACGCCCTGGTCTTCTCCAAGACCGCGGGTTTCCGGCACGGCTCCATCCCGACCGGCATCGAGGCGATCACCCAGCTCGGTGCCGCCAACGACTTCACCGTCACCGCCACGGAGGACGCGAGCGTCTTCTCCGACGAGGGCCTGGCCGGCTACGAGGTGGTCGTCTTCCTGTCCACGACGGGCGACGTGCTCAACGGTGACCAGCAGGCGGCGTTCGAGCGGTACATCCAGGGTGGCGGCGGCTACGCGGGTATCCACGCGGCGTCCGACACGGAGTACGACTGGCCCTGGTACGGCGAGCTCGTGGGTGCCTACTTCAACAGCCATCCCGCCAACCAGGACGCGACGATCGACGTGGAGGACCACGCCCACGCGTCCACGGCGCACCTGCCCGACCGGTGGGACCGGTACGACGAGTGGTACAACTTCCGGTCCAACCCGCGCGGTGACGTGCACGTCCTGGCCAGCCTCGACGAGGACAGCTACGACCCCGGCGGCGGCGCGATGGGTGCCGACCACCCGACGGCCTGGTGCCAGACCTACGACGGCGGCCGGTCCTGGTACACGGGCGGCGGGCACACCAACGAGTCGTACGCGGAGCCGGCCTTCCTGCAGCACCTGCTGGGCGGCATCCAGACCGCGGCGGGCGTCGTCGACTCGGACTGCAACGCCACGCAGGACTCGAGCTACGAGACGGTGCCGCTGGACGAGAACACGGCCAACCCGATGATGCTCGACGTCGCTCCGGACGGAACCGTTTTCTACGTCGAGCGCGACGGCCGGGTGCAGGTGATCTCGCCGGAGACCGACCTGACGACCACCGCCGTGACACTGGACGTGACGCTCGCGAACGAGGACGGCCTGACCGGCATCGTGCTCGACCCCGCCTTCGCCACGAACCACTGGGTCTACCTGTACTGGTCGCCCGAGGAGGTGGGCGGCGACGGCCCGCACAACCGGGTCTCGCGGTTCACCTACGACCCGGCCACGGGCACCATCGACCCCGCCAGCGAGATCGCCGTCCTGAAGGTGACCACGCAGCGCGACCGGTGCTGCCACGCGGGCGGCGACATGCAGTTCGACTCCGCGGGCAACCTGGTGCTGGTCACGGGCGACAACACCGACCCGTTCGAGTCGAGCGGGTTCGCCCCCATCGACGAGCGGTCCGGGCGGGATGCCTTCGACGCGCAGCGCACGGCCGCCAACACCAACGACCTGCGCGGCAAGGTGCTGCGCATCCACCCGGAGCCGGACGGTACGTAC
Source organism: Promicromonospora sp. NPDC052451 (assembly GCF_044547525.1). NCBI lineage: Bacteria > Bacillati > Actinomycetota > Actinomycetes > Micrococcales > Promicromonosporaceae > Promicromonospora > Promicromonospora sp. NPDC052451. The sequence goes on along the minus strand of NZ_JBIUAP010000012.1, from coordinate 2,144 downwards.
ACGATCCCCGAGGGCAACATGTTCGCCCCCGGCACCGCGCAGACCCGGCCCGAGATCTTCGCGATGGGCTTCCGCAACCCCTTCCGCATCGGCATCGACCCGGAGACCGACAACGTGCTCGTCGCCGACTACGGTCCCGACGCCGGGACCGCCGACCCGGCCCGCGGACCGGCCGGCGTCGTCGAGTGGAACGTGGTGAGCGACCCGGGCTTCTACGGCTGGCCGTACTGCACGGGCGCGAGCACGCCGTACGTCGACTTCGACTTCGCCACCGGCACGTCCGGCGCGGCGTTCGACTGCGCGGGCGGCGTCGTCAACGACTCGCCGAACAACACCGGGCTCGCCCAACTCCCGCCCGCCCAGGAGGCCGAGATCTGGTACGGCTACGGCGGCAACCCGGACTTCCCCGAGATCGGGGGCGGCGGCGCGCCGATGGGCGGCCCGGTCTACGAGTTCGACCCCGAGCTCGACTCCGACGTCAAGTGGCCCGCTTACTGGGACGGCAAGGCGTTCCTGGGGGAGTGGAACCAGGGCAAGGTCTACTCGCTCCAGCTCACGGGCGAGCAGCGCGACGACCTCGTCGACATCAACCGCGTGCTGCCCGGGCTCCTGGACCCCGCGGCGGGCTTCGACCGGGCCATGGACATGGACTTCGGCCCGGACGGCGCCCTGTACGTGATCGACTGGGGCAGCGGCTTCGGCGGCAACAACGACACCAGCGGCGTCTACCGGGTGGCCTACACCCAGGGCGACCGCACGCCGATCGCGCAGGCGTCCGCCGACGTCACGGACGGCCACGCGCCGCTCGCCGTGCAGTTCTCCTCCGACGGCACGCGGCACCCGGCCGGCGAGCCGATCACGCTGCACTGGGACTTCGGGGACGGCACCACGTCCGACGAGCCGGACCCGGCCCACACCTACACCGAGAACGGCTCCTACACCGCGCAGCTCACGGCGACGGACGCGAGCGGTGCGACCGGCGTCGCGAACGTGAACGTCGTGGTCGGCAACGACGCGCCGACGGTCACCCTCACCGTCCCAGACGACGGCGGGCTCTTCGCCTGGGGCGACCGGGTGCGCTACGAGGTCGACGTCGACGACCCCGACGGCACCGTGGACTGCGCCGACGTCACCCTCTACACCTCGCTGGGCCACGACTCGCACTCGCACCCCATCGAGGAGCTCACCGGCTGCACCGGCGTGCTGCAGACCGCGGCGGACGACGGGCACGGCGCCGACGCGAACATGTTCTGGACGCTGGAGGCCACCTACACCGACGACGGCGGCGAGGTGGGCGTCCCGCTGACCGCCAACGACCTCCAGGTGCTGCAGCCCAAGCGCCTCCAGGCCGAGTACTTCACCGACACCGGCCGGCTGCCCGGCTCGACCAGCAGCGGCGACCCCGGCGTGCAGCGCGAGGGCACGGGCGACAGCGCGGGCGGCGGCCAGAACATCGGGTACATCGAGCCCGACGACTGGTGGGCGTACGCACCGATCTCGCTGACGAACATCGACGCGGTCACGCTGCGCGCGGCCTCGCCGAGCGGCGGCGGACCGATCTCGGTGCGGTGGAACGCACCGGACGGGCCGGAGATCGGCAGCGTGTCCGTCCCGGCCACCGGTGACTGGCAGGTCTACACCGACGTCACCGCGACGCTGCACGACGTCCCGGCCGGCACCGGCACGCTGTACTTCGTGCAGACGGCCGGCCAGTCGAACGTCAACTGGCTCGACTTCGTGGGCGACGGGGTCGCGTACCTCCCGTCGTCGCCCGCCGTCGACGTCGTGCAGCCCACCTGCGACGCGGGCGGGGCGATCGTGCCGCGCGCCGTCGAGGGCGTGCGGTCCTACCGGATCACCACGTGGGACGGGAGGAAGGCGGGCCGCCCGGTCGCGAACTCGAACGACCTGGACCCGGGCCGCTACCTGGTGACCGCGCGCGCCGAGCGCGGGACCGAGCTGGTGCTGCGCGGGGACTGGACCGACGGGCCGCGGGACGAGGCACGGCTCGTCGTGACGCTCGACGAGCCCGACTGCACCTGATACGCGTGGTGCGGGGCGGGGGGCGCCCCCCCCCCCCCCCCCCCGGGCCCGGTTACAAACCCCGGGGGAAAGATGGGCCCACCCCACACCCCGTTGAACCG
>NZ_JBIUAP010000011.1:81308-231831 GCF_044547525.1 Promicromonospora sp. NPDC052451 | reverse complement strand
CCCCGCCGCGGCCCCCGCCCGGGCCCCCACCCCCGGCGGGGCGCGGCGGGCCGCGCGCCCCCCCCCCCCGGGCCCGGCTGCTCGCTTACCACAACACCCCCCCCCCCCCCCCCCCCCCCCCCCGCGGGGCACATCTTCTCGGGCCGGTCGGCCCGGGACGCACGGCCCGCAACCCGCCTGCCCCCCCCGCGAGACCCGTACCCCCGGACACCCCGCACGCCCGGGCACACCTCGCACGCCCGGGCACACCTCGCACCCACCCGTCGTGTGCTCACCCTCACAGTGGCCCCGCTTGTTCCCTGTGCACCGTCCTGCGGAGGATGAGGGCATGCCACCTACGAGCCCCGGGGACACCTCTGCCGTCGTTCCCGCCGGACGCCGGGCCTGGTGGGCGGTGGCCGCCGTCCTGCTCGCGGTGGCCTGGGGCGGCAACGAGTTCACGCCCCTGCTCGTGATGTACCGCGAGCGGGGCGACATCGGCCCCGTCATGGTCGACGCGCTGCTGGCCGTGTACGTGTTCGGTCTGGTGCCGGCGCTGCTGCTCGGCGGGCCGTTGTCCGACCGGTTCGGCCGCCGTCCGCTGCTGCTGCCCGCCGCACCGGTGTCGGCGGTCGGGTCGCTCGTGCTCGCCCTGGACCCGTCCAGCCCCGTGGTGCTCTCGGTCGGCCGCCTGTTGTGCGGCGTCGCGCTCGGTCTCGCCATGGCGGTGGGCTCCACCTGGGTCACGGAGCTCAGCGCCGCCGCGGGCGACCGGGCCGCCGGACCCCGCCGTGGCTCGCTGTCGCTCACCGCGGGGTTCCTCGCCGGTGCGGGCGTGGCCGCCATGCTCGCGCAGTTCGCGCCCTGGCCCACGCTCCTGTCGTACGTGCTGCACGCGGCGGGGGCGCTGATCGCCGGCGCCGTGCTGCTGCGGGTCCCGGAGACCCGCCCCGCTCGGCCTCGTGCCGATCGTGCCCCGCTGGTCGACGACCTGCGCATCACCGCCGCGCGGAACCCGCGGTTCCTGCGCGTCGTGGTGCCGCTGGCGCCGTGGGTGTTCGGCTGCGCCGGCTGCGCCTTCGCGGTGCTGCCCAGCCTGCTGACCGATCACGTCGGGGGCCTGCCCATCGCGTTCGCCGGGATGATGGCCATCCTGGCCCTCGGTTGCGGCATCGGCATCCAGGTGGTCGCCCGGCGGATCGACACGCCCACGTCGGCCCGGGCATCCGTCGTCGCGCTGGCGATCATCGCGGCGGGGATGGCGCTCGCCGCCTGGGCGTCCGGGTCACTGTCGCTGGCGGTGGGCGTCGCGGCCGCCGTCGTGCTCGGGACGGGGTACGGGCTGGCGCTCGTGGCCGGACTGAGCGAGGTCGCGCGGATCGCCGGGCCCGGGCAGCTCGCCGGGCTCACCGCCGTCTTCTACTCCATGACCTACCTCGGGTTCTTCGTGCCGATGGCGCTCGCCTGGCTGCGCGACACCTGGACCTACGCCGAGATGTTCGGGTTCGGCGTGGTCGCCGTGCTGCTCTGCCTGACGGTCGTCGCGGCGTCGTCGCGCACCGCGCCCCCGGACGGGCTGCGCCGGTAGCCGGTTCGGCAGGACCAGGTCCCACGCCGGACCTGCTACGGCCCGGCGATCGCCTCCGTCCTGCGTGCCACGTGCCGGGACAACAGCATCAGCAGCACGACCTCCAGCCCGATCGTGGCCGCGCCGACGGCAGCGGTGGCGGGCGAGCCAGGCATCATGAATGCGGTGTGTCCCACCAGGATGCCGCCCGCGAGCCAGACACGGTGCCGGTCGCCCCAGTCCGGGGCCGCCGTCCAGCACAGCACCACCCACCCCGCGCCGAGCCCGACGAGGGCGCCGGCCGTCACGGGTACCACCAGCGGCAGGGCGGTGCCCTCGAACGGCGACGCCGGAGCGAGCCCGGGCGGCAGGAGGAGCAGGAGGAACACGACGGTCGCCAGCCCGAGAACCGCGCCTACCACCCCGGGCCGAGGAACGGACGCCGCGGGCGCCGGGACGGTCATACGGACCCGGGGCACCACGCGCAGCGCCAGCCAGGCCAGCAGCACCATGGCCACCACGTACGCGGCCGTCCAGCCCCACGGGGTCAGGTACCCCGGGTCCTCGGTCCACGAGATGACCACCCGCAGGCCCACCACGCCCAGCACCGCCAGCAGGCCGACACCGGCGAGCCCACCGGCGCGCAGGTACGGCCGCCCGCGGTGGGCGGGGAACAGGAGATCCGTCAGCAGCACGGGGACGAGCACGCTGAACACGACGTGCACGCCGACCTGGGACACCCAGTAGCTCCAGTTCACGCCGAGTGCCCGCAGGCCCCAGTCGGCGGCGCCGTACATGTCCGGGCTGGTCAGGGCCTGCAGCCCGAGACCGTCCTCCGCGAGCTGGTAGACCAGGCCCAGCAGCACCAGGGTCGGCCAGCCACCTCCGGCGCGTACCGCGGCCTCGCGTACCACCAGCACGCCCGCGCCGTACATCACCAGCAGCAGCGGCAGGAGAAGCCACGCGCTCGGCACCGCCACGGCCGTGAACGTCAGCTCGGCGCACACCGTGGTCAGCAGCGCCAGCATCCAGGCGGCCCGCAGCCGCCCCGTCGGTGCCTTCACCATCGTTCCCCCTCGTGCTGTTCGTCGGCGTCCCTGTTCAGCGGTGCACCGGTGTCGGGTAGTCCTTCAGGGTGACCGTCCGAGCCACGCGGTCCATGCCGCGGCCGACCAGCGCCTGGGGCAGGTAGGGCAGCAGACGCACGGACAGGTTGCGCCTCCGGATCTGCCCGCGCGTCCGCGGCATCAGGCCGCCGTCGCCGGACGCGCGGGCGAATGCGTGCGCCCGGGCCGTGAACTCCCGCATCTCGTCCTCGTAGGCGCGGAACGCCCGGGTGTGGTCGCCGTCTGCCGCTGCGAGCTCCCCGGCCAGGACGTACGCACCCACCAGGGCCAGGCTGGTGCCGATCCCGGACATCGGGGACGCGCAGTAGCCGGCGTCCCCGAGCAGAACGGTACGGCCGCGCGACCAGCCGTCGACCTCGACCTGGACGACCCGGTCGAAGTAGAAGTCCGGTGCGTCCCAGATCGAGTCGAGCATCCGCGGGATCTCCCAGCCCTGACCCGCGAAGGCGCGCAGGACCGTCCGCTTCTGCTCGTCGACGTCCCGCCGGTCGTGGTCCAGCGGTGGCGAGGGCAGGAAGAAGCCCGCCAGCGCGGTGCCCGGCGTGCGCTGCGGGTACAGGCCGGCGGTCCGGCCCGGACCGCCGGCGCCGCCGGGCATGGTGTACATGAGCTGCCACCCGTCGAGGTCCACGTCCGTGGTGATGCTGTACATCGACAGGTACAGGCCCAGGTCGCGCACGTACTCCTCGTGCGGGCCGAACATCAGCCGGCGGACTGCGGAGTGCACACCGTCCGCTCCCACCAGCAGGTCAACGTGCCGTGGCTCGCCGTGGGCGAACTGGACGTGTACGCCGTCGTGGTCCTGCTGGGCGGCGATCACGGAGTCGTCGAACACGTACTCGACGTCGTTCAGGGTCGCCTCGTACAGGATCCTGGCCAGGTCGGTGCGCTTGATCGCGAGCTCGGCGACGGGGCCGCCCGAGTCGCCGAACACGGCGGGGTCGAACGACGCGACGCGGGTGCCGCGCTCGTCGACGAAGGCCATGCCGCGAGCGCCGGTGTGCGCCGCGCGGACGGCCGGGACGATCCCGGTGCGCGCGGCCACCTCCCGCGCGGTGCCACGGATGTCCACGGCATGGCCGCCCGTGCGCGGGGCCGCGGCACCTTCCACCACTGTGACGTCGAAGCCGTACCGGTGCAGCCAGTAGGCGAGGGTTGGTCCGGCGATCCCGGCGCCGGAGATGAGGATGCTCCGGTTCTTCATGTGCTCTCCCTGTGTGTCGTGGGTGTGGCGGTGCGTGTCTCGGTGCGGCGGGAACCGCAGATGCGTACGGCGTATCGCTGTTGTGCCGCGTCTCGACCGTAGCGAGGATTCACGCAGAACAGTGGACGAACGGGGAGACAAGTGTTCTGGGCGGGTGAGAAACCGACCTAGTACACTTGGGGCGTCCCCTCGAACCGTCGGAGGAGTGCCATGTCGTCGCAGCAGTCCGCACCGCCCTACCGGACGATCGCCGCCGAGATACGTGCCCGGATCGTGTCGGGCGAGCTGCGACCGGGTGACCGGGTCCCGTCGGTCCGCCAGATCGCGTTGCGCCGGGGCGTGGCGCTCGCGACGGCGACGCGAGTTATCGCCGTCCTGCGCGACGAGGGGCTGGTCGAGTCCCGGGTGGGTTCCGGCACCGTGGTCGGCGTGTCGGCCGGGCGCACGGTGCCGGCCCGGCGGGACCGGCCACCGGCCCTCCCGCTGCCGTCGGCATCCGTCGGGCCCGCCCAGGGGCAGGCCGAGCGGGTGCTGGGCCGTGTCGACGTGGTGCGCGCGGCCATCGCGCTGGCCGACACCGAGGGGCTGGCCGCGGTGACGATGCGGCGTCTGGCGGCCCAGCTCGGGGTCGGCCCGATGTCGTTGTACCGGCATGTGGCGAACAAGGACGAGCTGCTGGTCGAGATGGCCGACCTGGCGGTGGGGGAGGCGGTCCTGCCCGACCGGTTGCCGCCGGGGTGGCGAGCCAGACTGACCCTGGTCGCGCGTCGGCAGTGGGAGCTGTGCCGCCGGCATCCGTGGCTGCCGCGCACCGTCTCGTTCACGCGCCCGCTGCTGGTGCCCGCGATGATGGCCCATACGGAGTGGACGCTGCGCGCGCTGGACGGGTTGGGGCTCTCCCCGGCCGTTCGTATGCGGGAGGCGCTCGCCCTGCACGCGACGGTGCTCACCGTGGCCCTGTCGGTCGCCGCCGAGGCGGAGGCCGAGCTGGACACCGGCGTCACGCTCGACCGGTGGACCGTGGCGCACGGTGCCCGGAGGCGCGAGCTGCTGGGCAGCGGCCGGTTCCCGATGCTCGCGGCTACGCCGGAGCGGGCGGGCGAGGACCTTGACGTGCTCTTCGAGTACGTCCTCGCCCGCCATCTCGACGGGTTCGCGGTGCTGGTGGGGGAGCCGGTCAGCCGACCCGCGTGAGCCGGAAGACCTGCGTCGCCGCCCCCGTGCAGGGCTGCTGCGTGAATCGCGTCCCGTCGGACCCCGTCGCGGCGCCGAGGGTGAGGCACGAGCCGCTGTGCCGGGCGGTGAAGGTGAGGCCGCCGCTGGTCGCGGTCGGGCGCCACTGCTGGTTGGTGCCGCCCACGAAGGACCAGAGGTGCACGGGGGCTCCGGCGCCGACCGCGCCCGGTCCGCCGTCGACGTCCCAGACCTTGCCCGCGTGCTGGTTGGTGACCTGGTACCAGCCGCCCGTGGTGGGGGTGAAGCGCCAGCGCTGGTTCGCCTGGTCCGCGGCGCCGCAGGTCCACTGCTGCAGGCCGGTGCCGTCGGCTGTGCCCCAGTCGGCGGCGTCGAGGCACTTGCCGCTGGCCGTGGGCGCGACCTGGTACCAGGACGCCGGGTCGGGGTCGGCGGGGTCGGTGGACGCCTGCGGGTCCCAGGTGAAGGTGGCCACCGCGCGGCCGGGCAGGGTGTGGGTGAGCGAGCGGCCCTCGTCGGTGATCGAGAAGGTACGGCTGCCGGACGAGGCGTTCACGACGAACGCGACCCGGGTGCCGTCCGGGTTCTGGAGCACGACGTTCTGCAGCCCGCCGGGCTGCTCGGTGGTCGAGCCGATGCGCCGGGCGCCGGGGTCTGCGAACTTGCTCAGGTGGCCCAGCACGTAGAACTCGGCATTACGTGTCACGGAGCTGCCCGCGATCTCGACGACGCCGTTGCACCGCGTGCCGCAGTGGCCCTGGTGCGGTCCGCCGTTCTGGTCGAGCGCGAGATTCCAGGTGATGACCGTCTCGCCGCCGTTGCGCAGGTTGCGCACCACGAGGTTCTCCGCGTGCCAGATCAGCGTGTCCCCGAAGGTGCCGGCTGCGTTGTCGCTGTCCGTGCCGGAGCACTCGGTGAAGTACACCCGCTTGCCCGCGGCCACGACCTGGGCCTGTGCCTCAGGGGAGCCGCCGTAGCAGTGGAACGCGGCGCCGACGACGCGGGCGATGCCCTGGGTCCCGGCGAACACGTCCAGCGGGTAGTCGGGGCGGTCCCAGTTGTGGTCGTAGGCAAAGATCTGGGTGCCCAGCCCGGCAGCGGTCAGGCGGGCGTCGAGCACCCGGAGGAACTCGGCCTGCTGGGCCGCCGTCATGCTCGTGGACGGGTAGCTCGTGGCGAAGAGCGGTTCGTTCTGGACGGTGAGGTCGCTCAGCGTGACGCCCTGCTGCGCGTACGCCTGGATCGCCCGGACCAGGTAGTCGGCGTACTCGTCGTAGTTCTCGGGGCGCAGGCTGCCGCCGTTCAGGGAGCCGCCCGTCTTCATCCAGGCCGGCGGCGACCAGGGGCTGCCCATGAACCGGATGCCGGGGTTGACCGCCAGGGCCTGTCGCAGGACGGGCAGGATCTGCTGCTGGTCGCGGGCGATGCTGAACTGCCCGGGCGTGTCCTCGTAGGTGTAGAAGCCGCCCGCGTTGAAGTCGGTGCTGCCGAGCGGTTGGCGCAGGTAGCTCAGCCCGATGCCGTCGCCCGTGCGGGAGAACAGCGACCGCAGCAGCGTGTCGCGGGTCCCGGAGGGCAGGGCGCTGATCAGCGCGGCGGACGCCTCGGTCACCGAGGCCCCGGCGCCCGTGAAGCGCTGCGCCACCTGGCTCGGGTCGACGCGGATGTCGGTGGCCTGCGGGCCCGTGTCGAAGGCGAGGGCGCCGCCGTCGGTGAGCCGTTGGGTGCCGTCGGCGGTCGTGGTCCAGACGTGGGCACTGGTCGGGGCGGCGAACGGGGCCGCGGTCCCGCGGCCGGCGGACGGGTCGTCCGGGGTGAGGCCGGCCGCGGCGGCCGGGACCAGCCCGACGGCCGCGAGGGTCAGGACGCCGAGCGTGGCGAGCGCGGTGCGGAGGGGCCCGGTGCGGGTGGTGCGCGTCATTGCGACTCCCATCTGTGGGTGATGTGCGGCGAGCCTACCCCTACCTACCGAGTGCTCGGTAGGTAGGGGTTGCCCTGATGTGCGCCACCGGGTCCGTAGACTCGCTCGGATGACACGAGAAGCCGGTGTGGGCCGGGTGCGGCGTCCTCCCGCCGAGCGCCGCGCGGAGATCCTGCGCATCGCGATGGAGACCTTCGCCGAGCGTGGTTACCAGAGCGCGTCGCTGGCCGAGATCGCGTCCCGGGTGGGACTGACCCAGGCAGGCGTGCTGCACTACTTCTCGTCGAAGGCCGGTCTGCTCACCGGTGTGCTCGACCTGCGCGACTCGACCGACATCTCGGAGCTCGGCCACGAGCGTCCGCGCGGCCTGGCGTTCCTGCGGCATCTCGTCGACACCGTGCGCCGGAACGCCGGGCGCGAGGGGATCGTGCGGCTCTACACCGTGCTCGCCGCGGAGAGCGTGACCGCCGGCCACCCCGCACAGGAGTGGTTCCGTGGCCGCTACGCGGGCCTGCTCGACCTGGTGGTCGAGGCACTCGACGACGCCGCGGCCCAGGGCGAGATCCCCGCCGACGTCGACGCCGCCACCACCGCCCGGGTGATCGTCGCGACGATGGACGGCCTCCAGCTCCAGTGGTTGCTGGCACCGGGCTCGGTCGACATGGCCGAGGCGACCGAGGTGGCGATCGTGCGGCTGATCGGCCGCGACCTGCCGCCGTCGCCGGACCGCTGAACGCAGGCCGCCCACGTGGCGCCGTGAGCCGTACCGGTTCGTCAGGTCGAGGGTCTGCGGGCCAGGTCGAGACGGGCCTCGCCCGGGCCGTCCGTGTCGTAGGCGACCCACCACGTGCCGTCGTGCGATCGGGTCACCTCGCGCAGCCTCGCTGACGTGGTGACCCGCACCAGCAGCGAGGGGAGACGCCACGACCTCGCGGTGAGGTCGATCGCGGCCGTCGTGGCGCCTGACGGCTCCGGCGCTGAAGGTTCCGGGCCCGCGGAACCTCCGGGGCGCACCTGGAACCGGACCGTGCCGGCACCGGTCCAGCGGAGCGTCGCCGTCGCGCTGTCCGGTTCGGCCGTGGGGTGGGCGGCGGCGTCGATCGTCAGGTCGCTCACCAGGCGGAACCAGCCGACCGGCCCTGGCTCCTCGGGGCGCCAGTGCGCGGTGAGCGGGTGGAACTGGCCGTCGAGCCGGCCCCGGTCGCCCCCGACGTCCTCCGCGCCGACCATGAGGTGCGGCTGCAGCACCGTGGTGGCCACCCGGCGTGCCGTGATCACCTGGCGGGTGGCCCGCGGTCCGTCGAACGTCTCCAGTGCTGCCCGGGTCCGGGCCGGTAGGTCGGGCGCGCCGAGTGCGGCCACCAGCGGGACCAGCGCGAGGTCCCGGTGATGGCCGATGGGCCCCGTGTGGTCGGGGAACGGGGCGCGCTCGCGCCCCACCACCGACCAGATCCAGACCCCGACGCCGGAGGCGTACTCCTGCAGGTCCATCCCGTAGGACCGGTCGTACGGGCCCACCATGTTCGCCAGCCCCGCGTGGTAGTGCCGCGCGATCTCGTCCCACAGCGCGAGCTCGACGGCGGCCGCCCGCGCCGTCGTCGCCGGGTCGAGGCCGTGCCGGCGCCAGAGGGCCAGCCCGTACAGGTCGATGCCGTAGTAGGTGGGGGAGTTGTACTCCTCGAACGTGCCGTGCTCCTCGAAGCGGTCGAAGACCTCGCCCGCCAGGTGCAGGCCCTGCTGGTCCCATGCCGCGTTCCCCGTGCGGCGTCCGACGGCATGCAGCAGGAAGGCCGCCATGAGCGCGATGTTCGAGTAGCCGGCGTCCACCCGGCGTGCGCTCGTGCCGGTGGCGGCCAGGACGAGGGCCGCGTCGATCCGGCTCAGCAGCGCCGGCGGCAGCACGCCGGCGTGGGCGGCCACGACCTGGAGCAGCGTGCAGCCGATGAACTCGCGCCAGTTCGGGTCGTAGTCCCGCCACTCGCGGGCGTGCTCGGGGGAGGGGTCCGGCTCGGCGGGCGAGCGGCGCCACGTCCCGTGCCACGGCACCGCCGGGTCGTCCCACTGCTGGTCCAGCACGGCGCCGAGGGCGGCGACGGCGCGGTCGACGTCGGCCGTCGCCCCGCCGTCCGCTGCCCGGGACAGGAGGCCCAGGGCGTACCAGCAGGTCTCGCGCACGTGATGGTCGCGCGGTCCGGCCGCCCAGGTGGGATCCGCGAGCAGCGACGCCCGCGGGTCCCACCAGCCGTCCAGCACCTCCAGCGGCCCGGCAGGGCCCATCAGACGTCCCGCAGCCGGGGCACGACGTCCTCGGCCAGCCGGGTCGCCCACGGCACCGGGTCCTGGTAGAGCGGCGGCATGAGGGCGACGAGCGTGATGCCGAGCGCGCTGTACCGCTCCATGTCGGCGAGGAAGCCGTCGACGTCGCCGGTGGGGTCGCCCTGGAAGAGCATGGTCTTCTCGATGGCGTCGTAGTCGGTGCCGAGCCGGTCGCAGTGCTCGCGGAGCACGTCGAGCTTGTGGCCGACCATCTCCACCCCCTCCGGGCCCGGCGCGCCGAAGAGGTTGCACGCCTGGGCGTACTGGGCCACCAGCCGCAGGGTCTTGCGCTCGCCGCCGCCGCCGATCATGACGGGTACCGCGCCACGGGGCGGACGCGGCAGGTTGATGGTCTCCGCGAGGTGGTAGTGCTTGCCGTCGTAGGCGCCGTCGTCGTCCGACCACATCTGGCGGCAGATCTGCAGGGTCTCCTCCAGGCGCTCGAAGCGTTCGGCGACGGGCGGGAACGGCACGCCGAGGCCGGCGTGCTCACGGTCGTACCAGGCCGCCCCGATGCCCAGCATCGCGCGGCCGCGGGACAGGACGTCCAGCGTGGAGACCGTCTTGGCCAGCAGCCCGGGGTACCGGTAGGTGACACCCGTGACCAGCAGGCTCAGCCGGACGTTCTTCGTGACGCCGGCGAGGTAGCCGAGCGTCGTGTACCCCTCCAGCATCGGTTCGTAGGGGCCACCCGTGTGGAGCATCTGGAACCAGTGGTCCATGACGGTCATGAGGCTCACACCGCCGTCGTCGGCGATCCGCGCGGTCTCGGTGAGTCGGTCGGCCAGGGTGGTCTCCCACTCGGGGTGCGTGAACGTGGAGTAGTGCAGTCCTAGGTCCATGGTTCCCGACGCTATGCCGTCGCGGCCCCGTCAGCCAGGCCTCGCCGATCCCCGGACCAGGACGGCACCGGACCGGCGGGCGTACTCCTGAGGGACGACCACAAGATCCACCCGTCGGGGGAGGTGCACGCGGCAGGGTCTGGCCTACGGTGACGACATGGCGACCGGAGGACCCGACGAGGAGCGCGACGACGACACCACGCCGACCGCGGGCTCGAGCTGGGGCGTGGGGATCGCGGTCGGCCTCGGCATCGGGGTGGCGTTCGGCGTGGCGCTGGACAACATCGCCCTGGGCATCGTGTTCGGGGCGGCGTTCGCGCCGGTGTTCGCGATGCTGAACGCCGGGTCCGGGCCGGGGCGGCGCAAGGAGCCGGGCGGCGACCCGCAGCGGCCGGGCACCACCCCGCCGGACTCCCGCGCCCGCTGACCGGCGGGCCGCACCCGTTCAGCAGCGCAGTCGCCCAGCAGTCCGAGGCCCGCCCCGCGCCGGTGTCGCGATCGGGTCAGCGGGTCAGGGAACGGACCGTACGGTGCGGCCGGAAGCCCAGGCGTGCGTACAGGTGACCCGGCGTGTCACCCACCTCGGCGGCGATCCCGACCGGGCCGGCACCCTCGGCGCGCAGCGCCCCGACCGCGTGGCGCAGCAGTGCCCTGGCCACGCCGTGCCCCCGGTGCTCCGGGGCCACGAAGACGTCCTCGACCACGCCCTGCCCCGACGGCGCACGCCAGGCGCACACGAATCCGGCGACGTCCCCCCGCCGTTCCGCGCAGAAGTAGGTCGCGTGCCGTTCGAGGGCCTGCCGGTGGGCGACCGTGGCGTCGGTGTCGGCCACGGGCCGCTCCGGCACGCCGTGGCGCGCGTCCTCCTCGAGGTGGTCCGTGCGCAGCATGGCACGCCGCGCCGCCCAGCCGGGGTCGGCGTCCTCGGCGCGCAGCACGCGATGCTGCGGTGCCGTGCCGGCGAGCGCCTGCCGGTCCGGCAGCACGAGGCGGAGCTCGTCCTCGGCCGCCCAGCCGTCGAGCAGCAGCTCCGCCTCGACCCAGCGTGGTGTACGGTCCTCGACCACGACCCGCCGGCACCCGCGCGCCGCCGCCGTCGCGAGGTCGTGCCGCAGCACCTCGGCGTCGCGGGGTGTCACGGCGTACAGGAAGGTGGCCAGGCCGAGCCGTGGTGCGGCCTCCCGGCGGGCCAGGCAGGAGCCGTCGAGCTGCTCGTGGGTGCTGGCCAGGCCCCAGAACCGGACCGTGTCGTCCTCGGGTGCGGGCATGGGCCCACCGTAGCGGCGGTCGCCGTCTCCCCGCGCCGACCCCGGCCCGTCGTGCCAGTCTGCTGCGTGGGGCACGCGCACCGGCGCACGGACCGCGCCGTCCGCCCGGGACCTGGGAGGCGCTGCATGACCGCACCGATCGCAGAGGCAGGACCGCAGGCGTTGCCGAAGGGCAGGGTCTGGGCCATCTTCGGCGGGCTGATGCTCGCGATGCTGCTCGCCGCGCTCGACCAGACCATCGTGGCCACCGCGCTGCCCACCATCGTGTCCGACCTGGGCGGCGCCGAGCACCTGTCCTGGGTCGTGACGGCGTACATGCTGGCCAGCACCGCGACCACCGTGCTCTGGGGCAAGCTCGGCGACCTGTTCGGGCGCAAGCCGCTCTTCCTCGCCTGCATCGTCATCTTCCTCGCGGGATCGGTGCTGGCCGGCACGTCGCAGACCATGGGTCAGCTCATCGCCTGGCGTGCCCTGCAGGGCGTCGGGGGCGGTGGGCTCATGGTGCTGTCGCAGGCGATCATCGGCGACGTGGTGCCACCCCGGGACCGCGGCCGGTACCAGGGTCTGTTCGGGGCGGTCTTCGGTGTCTCGTCGGTCGCGGGGCCCCTGCTGGGCGGGTTCTTCGTCGACAACCTCGACTGGCGCTGGGTGTTCTACGTCAACGTGCCCGTCGGCGTCCTCGCGCTGGTGGCCGTCGCCGCGGTGCTGCCGCGCATCGCGACCGGGACGCGGCCGCGCATCGACTACGCGGGCATCGTCCTGCTGGCCACGGTCTCGACCGCGATCGTGCTGCTCACGAGCCTGGGCGGCACCACGTGGGGGTGGAGCTCGGCGCCCGTGTACGCGATGGCGGCGCTCGCGGTGGCCGGCCTCGTCGCGTTCGTCGCCGTCGAGCGGCGTGCCCCCGAGCCGGTGCTGCCGCTGCACCTGTTCCGCGACAAGGTGTTCTCCGTCGCCGCGGTGATCGGGTTCGCGGTGGGCTTCGCGATGTTCGGCGCCATCACCTACCTGCCGCTGTACCTGCAGACGGTCAAGGGTTCCACGCCCACCGAGTCCGGGCTGGAGATGACGCCGATGATGCTCGGCCTGCTGCTCACGTCGATCGGCTCGGGCCAGCTCATCTCGCGCACCGGCCGCTACAAGGTCTACCCGATCCTCGGTACGGCGGTGACCGCAGCGGGCCTCTACCTGCTCTCTCTCATGGACCAGGCCACGACGACGCTCCAGGCCGGCCTGAGCATGTTCGTGCTCGGCGCGGGGCTCGGCATGGTGACGCAGGTGCTGGTCATCGCCGTGCAGAACGCCGTGAGCTACCGCGACCTGGGTACCGCGACGTCGGGCACCACCTACTTCCGCACCATCGGTTCGTCCGTCGGCGTGGCGGTGTTCGGCACGGTGTTCGCGAACCGGCTCGCGGCCGAGCTGGCCCGGTCGGTCCCGGGCGGGGCGCAGGGCCCGTGCGGGCCCGAGTCGCTGTCGGCGTCCACGCAGGCGCTCGCGCAGTGCCCGCCCGGGGTGCAGACGTGGTTCCTCGACGCGTACACGGGCGCCCTGCACGTCGTGTTCCTCGGGGCGGTGCCTGTGGCGCTGCTGGCGTTCGCGCTGACGTGGCTGCTGCCCGAGGTGGAGCTGCGCACGGCCACGCGCGGCGGCGACGGCACCGAGGCGGGGCATGCGGCGGGAGCGTCGTTCGCGCTGCCGTCGTCCCGCACGTCGCTGGAGGAGCTGCGCATGATCCTGTGGCGCCGCGTGGGCAAGCGCGACCCGTTGCGGGTCTACGACCTGGTCGCGGCCGACGTCGGGCTGTCGGCGCGGGAGGCGTGGATGCTCACGAGGGTCTCGCTCAAGCGGACCCGTTCCCTGCGGCTCATGGCCGAGCGCACCGGCGCCGACCAGGACGTGGTGCGGGTCGTGGCGGGTTCCCTCGAGACCCGTGGCCTCGTGACCGTCGACGGCGACACGGTGCGGGCGCTGCCGGCCGGTGACGCCGTCGCCGAGGCGATCCGGGAGGCCGAGCGGGAGCGGTTGCGGCGGTACGTCGCCGAGTGGCCCGACGGCGACGAGCCGGAGGTCGCGCAGCTCGTGGACCAGCTCACGCGCGACCTCCTGACGGACGCGGCCGACCGCCCCTGACGGCCGCCCGCCGCCGGCCTCGTCGGTCAGTCCTCCACCACCGCCGTGACGCGGATCTCGACGCGCATCCCGGGCGCCCCCAGGGCGGACACACCGGTCTCCGTCCAGACCGGTGCCCGGTCGCCCATCCGTGCGCGGAACTGCTCGACCATCACGCGGTTGGTCGTCTCCCCGATGTACCCGGCCTCCTCGGGCAGGTGGTAGGAGTTGACGTGCACCACGTCGCTCCACGACGCACCGGCCGCCTGCAGCACGCGTCCGACGTTGTCGAACGCCCGGACGATCTCCTCCTCGAGGTCGTCCGGGAACGTGAGGTCGTCGTCCCAGCCGCCCTGGCCCGAGATCTCCACCCGGTTCCCGACGCGGACCGCCTGGTGGTACCGCATCCGCTCCAGCATCCGGTCGCCGTACCCGGGCACGGTGAAGAACTGGGGCTTCTCGTCGACCACGGCGGTCGCCTCGATCTCGACCAGGTGGTCGGGCACGTCCAGGGCGGCGACGCCGATGAGCGCGGCGGGCGGAGGCGCCGTGATCCCGAGCCGGGCGGCAGCGCGTTCCATGCCCTCCAGGAGCTGGGGCATCTTGTCCGGCGTCCAGTCCACGACGTACACGGTCAGCCGCACGACGTCGTCCAGGCCGGCGCCCGCGGCACGCAGCGCCACCTCGACGTTCGCGTAGCTCTGCTCGACCTGGGCCGCGAGGTCATCGGCGCCGACGGTGACGCCGTCGGCGTCCCAGGCGACCTGCCCGGCGACGAAGACCTGCCGGGTGCCCGTCGCGACGGCGACCTGGTGGTAGGCCGCGCTCCGGACGAGGCCCTCGGGGTTGCTGAGGGTGACGCTCATGATCTCCTGCTCCTTGGTTACTCGGTTACCAGTGGTTACTCAGAAACCATAGGAGAGTTAAGGTGGGTGCGGAAGGACGCACTTCTCGGTGACGGAGGAACCAGATGGTGACCACGCAGGTCGACGAGCCGGCCCAGGACGACATCATGCGCGCGGGGACGCTGGCGCGGGAGATCTTCTCCGACGTCGCGAACAAGTGGGCCCTGCTCATCATCGAGACGCTGGGCGACCGGACGCTGCGGTTCAGCGAGCTGCGGGACGCCCTGGAGGGGATCAGCCACAAGATGCTGACCCAGAACCTGCGGATGATGGAGCGCAACGGCCTGGTCGAGCGCACCGTGCACCCCGTGGTGCCGCCGCGGGTCGAGTACACGCTCACCGGGCCCGGCCGGGGCCTGCGCGCCACGGTCGACCTGATGTGCGAGTGGACCCGGCAGAACATGGGGCACATCGAGTCCTCCCGCCGGGGGTTCGACGCCTGAGGGGCCGGGTCCGAGTTCTCGACGTGCACTTTTGACCCGATCGTGACCGTTGTGGTGTTGACCACGTGGGCACGGCCCGGCACCGTTCTCCCCGGCACGCCTGTTCGTCGTACGTCCGCGCGCCCGCGTACGCGGGGCGCGCTGTGCCGCATCCCCCGGGCAAGTGCAAGTTCGAAGGAGAACCCCCAGTGCGTCGAAAGATCCCGCTCATCGTGACGGCGGCAGCCGTGGCCGTGGCCCTGGCCGCGTGCGCCACGCCGTCCGGTGCGTCCCCGGACAGCTCTTCGTCCGCCACCGGCGGGCGCCAGGCGGTCACCGTCGGCGTCATCCCCATCGTGGACGTCGCCCCGATCTACCTCGGTGTCCAGGAGGGCATCTTCGCCAGGCATGGGCTGGACGTCACGCTCGAGCTCGCCGACGGCGGGGCGGCGATCGTGCCCGCCGTGGTGAAGGGCGACTACCAGTTCGGGTTCAGCAACGTGACCTCCCTCCTGATGGCCTCGAACCAGGGTGAGCCGCTCAAGATCGTGGCGCCCGGGAACTTCTCGACCGGGCAGGACGGCGTGGACTTCAGCGCGGTGGTCGCCCCCGGTGACTCCGACATCGCGACGGCGGCCGACCTGGCCGGGCGGACCGTCTCGGTGAACTCGCTCAACAACATCGGCGACACGACCGTGCGCAACGTGGTCGACGCCTCGGGCGGCGACCCGGCGGCCGTCGAGTTCGTCGAGATGCCCTTCCCGGAGATGCTCCCGGCTCTCAAGGGCGGGCAGGTCGACGCGGCCTGGGTCGTGGAGCCGCACCTGACCACGGCGGTGCAGCAGGGCGCGAAGATCATCAGCTCCAACTTCGCCCAGACCGACCACGACCTGCTCGTCGCGGCGTACTTCACCTCCGACCAGACCCTCGAGCAGGACCCGGAGACCGTGGCCGCCTTCACGGCGGCGGTCAAGGAGTCGCTCACCTACGCGCAGGACCACCCGGACGAGACGCGGGCCGTGCTCGACACCTACACGGAGATCGACCCGGTCGTGAAGTCGGTGATGGTGATGCCGCGCTTCGCCGCGGACATCGAGCCCACCTACCTCCAGGTGCTGGCCGACCTCGGCCTGAAGTACGGCCTGTTCGACAAGCCCGTGGACGTGACCAAGCTGCTCGTCCAGGAGCCCGCGCAGTGACCGCGGCCCGCCGGCCCGGCTGACCCCCGGCCGGCGGGCGGTGCCGCACCGTTGCGGGGCCACGGGCTGCTACGCGCCCCTGACCTGCGGTTTCGTCCTGCCGTGACGGTCTCGTGGTGGCCCGGTCGTGGTGACCGGATCGTGACAAAACGGGGTGTTGACCCCGGCTGCCGATCCTGCGAGTGTTCTCCCTGAGCACAGGCGTTCGGATGCCGCACACCTGCGAACCGCAGTGGCGCGCCGAATCTCAATCGCAATCACCATGTCTCGAAGGAGAACCACAGTGCGTCGCACGTTCCCTCTCGCGGTGGTGGCCTCGGCCGCAGCCCTCGTCCTGGCCGCCTGCGGCGGCACCTCCGACGCCGGAGGGGAGGGGGACGCCCCGGCCGACGGCGAGCTCACCCCGGTGACGGTCGGCGTCATCCCGATCGTCGACGTCGCCCCCATCTACCTCGGTGTCCAGGAGGGCTTCTTCGAGGAGCAGGGCCTCGAGGTCACCCTGGAGCTCGCCCAGGGCGGCGCGGCGATCGTGCCCGCCGTGGTCAGCGGCGAGTACCAGTTCGGCTTCAGCAACGTGACGTCCCTGCTCGTCGCGTCCTCGCAGGGCCTGCCCCTCAAGGCCGTGGCGGCCGGCAACTACACCACCGGCACGCCGGGCGAGGACTTCGGCGCCGTCGTGGTGCCGGAGGGCTCGAAGATCAAGGACGCGGCCGACCTGGCCGGCAAGACCGTCGCCGTCAACACGCTCAACAACATCGGCGATACCACGATCCGCAAGGTCGTGGGCGACGCGGGCGGCGAGGCGGACGACGTCGAGTTCGTCGAGATGGGCTTCCCCGACATGCCGGCCGCCGTCGCGGGCGAGCAGGTGGACGCCGCCTGGGTGGTCGAGCCGCACCTGACCACCGCCCTGGAGCAGGGCGCTGAGGTCGTGGCCTCCAACTTCGCGGAGACCGACCCCGACCTGATGATCGCCGCCTACTTCACCTCCGACCAGCAGATCGCGCAGGACCCGGAGACCGTCGAGGCGTTCACCGCCGCCATGGAGCAGTCGCTCACCTACGCGGAGGAGCACCCGGACGAGACCCGGGCCGTCCTGGACACCTACACCGAGATCGACCCCGCGGTGAAGGAGGCCATGGTCATGCCGAAGTTCTCGGCCGACCTGACCGACGCCTCGTTCCAGCTCCTGGCCGACCTCGGCACGGAGCAGGGCATGTTCGACGAGCCCGTCGACGTGAGCAAGCTCCTGCCGTGACCCGCACGCACCGGCTCGCCGGTCGCCGCACCCCCGCCTGGGCCCTCGGCCTGGCGGGGGTGGCGGTGCTCCTGCTCGTGGTCGAGCTCGCGCCCCGGCTCGGGCTCGTGGACGCGCGGTTCCTGCCGCCGACGTCGCGCATCCTGACGGCACTCGCCGAGCGGCTCGGCACGCCGGAGTTCTGGACGGCGCTCGGCCAGACGCTCACCACGTGGGTCACGGGCCTGGCGATCTCGCTGGTCGCCGGCGTGGTGCTCGGCGTCGTCATCGGCTCCGTACCGGTGCTGCGCGCCGTGACCGCCTCGACCATCGAGTTCCTGCGGCCGGTGCCGTCGGTCGCGCTGATCCCCGTGGCCGTGCTGCTGTACGGCACGGGCATGGTCTCGACGCTGCTGCTGGTGGTCTACGCCAGCTTCTGGCAGGTGCTGGTCCAGGTGCTCTCCGGCGTGCGGGACGTCGACCCCGTCGCCTCCGACACGGCGCGCTCCTACCGGTTCTCGACGCTGACCCGGATCCGCACGGTCGTGTGGCCCACCACGCTGCCGTACGCGATGACGGGCCTGCGCCTGGCCGCGAGCGTCGCCCTGATCCTCACCGTGACCGGCGAGCTCCTCATCGGTACGCCGGGCATCGGCAAGCTGCTCGGCGTCGCGCAGTCCTCGGGTGCCGTGGAGTCGATGTACGCGTACGTGGTGGTGGCCGGCCTGCTCGGGGTCGCCGTCAACGTGCTCGCGCGGGCCCTGGAGGGGCGCGTGCTGTTCTGGCACCCGTCGGTGCGCGGGGAGGTGGCGGCATGAGCAGCGCCTGGAAGGTCCTGCGGCCCGTGCTCGTGACGCTCGGGCTGCCCGCCGTGATCGTGGCGACGTGGTGGTTCACGAGCGCCGGGAGCACCTCGTTCTTCAACCCGCCGCTGAGCATCATCGTCGGCACGTTCCGCGAGACGTGGTTCTCCGCGCCGCTCGGCGAGAGCCGCCTGGCCGTGGACGTGGTCCCGTCGGTGCTGCGCCTGCTGGCGGGCTACGCCGTCGCCCTGGTGGCCGGCATCGCGCTCGGCGTCGCCATCGGGTCCTCCCGGGCGCTGCGCGCCTTCGCGGAGCCCGTGCTGGAGTTCTTCCGGGCCGTGCCGCCGCCGGTGCTCGTCCCCATCCTCATGCTGTTCTTCGGCATCGGCGACACCATGAAGATCGTCGTGATCGCCATCGGCTGCCTGTGGCCCATCCTGCTCAACACGGTCGAGGGCGTGCGCGGCCTGGACCCCGTGCTGCGCGACACGGCCCGGGCCTACCGGCTGGGCACCGTGGCGACGCTGCGCCACCTGGTGCTGCGGGGCGCCAGCCCGCAGATCGTGACGGGCGCCCGGCAGGCCCTGTCCATCGGGATCATCCTCATGGTCATCAGCGAGATGTTCGCCGCCAAGGACGGCCTCGGCTTCTCCATCGTGCAGTTCCAGCGCAGCTTCGCCATCCCGGAGATGTGGAGCGGGGTCATCCTGCTCGGCGTCGTCGGCGTGCTGCTGTCCCTCGTCTTCCGGGCCGTGACGGACGCGGTCCTGCGCTGGTACCTCGGGTACCGGCAGTCCCAGCACGGAGGTGCCTGACATGTCCAGCCCCGCGAACACGGCCGCCGACCGCGCCGCTCCGGACCGTGCCGCGGCCGAGCACCCCGGCGGCGCGCGCCTCGACGTCCGCAACCTGCGCAAGGTCTACACCGGCCGCGGTGAGCCCGTCGAGGCCATCGCCGACCTCACGTTCGAGATCCGGCCGGGCGAGCTGGTGTGCGTCGTCGGCCCCTCGGGTGCCGGCAAGACGACGCTGCTGCGCTGCATGGCCGGCCTCATGCCCGCCACCTCCGGCGAGCTGGTGCTCGGCGACGTCGCGATCACCGGCCCCCCGCCGGGCATGGCCGTGGTGCTGCAGGAGTACGGGCGCTCGCTGTTCCCCTGGATGAGCGTGGCCCAGAACGTCGAGCTGCCCCTCAAGGAGAAGGGTGTCGGCAAGGCCCGCCGGGCGCAGCTGGTGGGCGAGACGCTCGCGGCGGTCGGCCTGGCCGACGTGGCGGCGTCCTACCCGTGGCAGCTCTCGGGCGGCATGCAGCAGCGCGTGGCCATCGCCCGGGCCGTGGCCTACGAGCCGCAGGTGCTGCTCATGGACGAGCCGTTCGCGGCCGTCGACGCGCAGACCCGCTTCGAGCTCGAGGACCTGGTGCGCACGCTGTGGAAGCGCCTGGGCATCACGGTCGTGTTCGTGACCCACGACATCGACGAGGCCATCTACCTCGGGGAACGCGTGCTCGTCCTGTCGGCCCGGCCCACGGTCGTGCTGGAGGACGTCGCCGTCGGCCTGGGTGCCGAGCGCGACCAGCTCGAGACGCGCGGCGACGCCGAGTTCGCGCGCCTGCGCACGCACGTGTACGAGCTCGTCCAGCAGGCCAAGAAGGGCGTACGTAGCCTGGCCGACGCGCACCTCACGCATCCGGCGGACGTCCCGCCGCGAGCCGGGGCGTGATCGATGGACCGAGCCGAGGGGGACCTCATGGTCGAGGAGACGAGTGACGCGGGTGGCCGCTCGCCCGAGTTCGTGCAGTCGCTGGAGCGCGGGCTGGCGGTGATCCGGGCGTTCGACCAGGACCACCGGTCGCTCACGCTGAGCGACGTGGCGCGGGAGGCGGGGCTGAGCCGTGCCTCGGCGCGCCGGTTCCTGCACACCCTGGTCGAGCTCGGGTACGTCGCGAGCGACGGGCGGGAGTTCACGCTGCGCCCGGCGATCCTCGACCTCGGCTACGCCTACCTGTCGAGCCTCACGCTGCCCGAGATCGTGCAGCCGCACCTGCGGGAGCTGTCGGCGCAGGTGGGGGAGTCCTCCTCGGTGGCGGTGCTCGACGGCGCGGACATCGTCTACGTGGCGCGCGTGGCGACGCACCGGATCATGAACGCGGCGATCCGGGTGGGCACCCGGTTCCCCGCCTACGCCACGTCGATGGGGCGGTCGGTGCTCGCCCACGCCGAGCCGGCCGAGGTGGACGCCTACCTCGCCTCGACCACGCTCAGCGCGCTGACGTCGCGCACCGTCACCCGGCCCGACGACCTGCGTGCCGTGCTGGCGCAGGTGCGGGAGCAGGGCTGGGCCCTCGTGGACCAGGAGCTGGAGGAGGGGCTGCGCTCGGTCGCGGCCCCGCTGCGCGACGGCACGGGCCGCGTCGTCGCGGCGGTGAACGTGTCCGCGCCGGTCCGGCGCGGTGAGATCGCCGAGATCCTGGAGCACCTGCTGCCCCCGCTGCAGGCCGCCGCGGCCGCCATCGAGTCCGACCTGGCCCGGATGAGAGGAACGATCTGATGGCGACCGCCTATGTGTTCGACGCGGTCCGGACCCCGTTCGGCCGGTACGGCGGGGCCCTGTCCGGGGTGCGGCCCGACGACCTGGCCGCCTTCGTGGTCGGCGAGCAGGTGCGGCGCGCACCCGGGCTGGACCCCGCCGTGGTCGACGACGTGATCCTGGGCAACGCGAACGGCGCGGGCGAGGAGAACCGGGACGTGGCACGCATGGCCGTGCTGCTCGCGGACCTGCCGATCACCGTGCCGGGCACCACCGTCAACCGGCTGTGCGGGTCCTCGCTGGAGGCCGCCGTGCAGGCGGCCCGGGCGATCGAGGCCGGGGACGCCGACGTGGTCGTGGCCGGCGGCGTGGAGTCGATGAGCCGCGCCCCGTGGGTGCTGCCCAAGACCGAGCGGCCGTTCCCGGCGGGCGACCTGAACCTGTCCTCGACCACGCTGGGCTGGCGCCTGGTCAACCCGCGGATGCGCGCCGACTGGACCGTCTCGCTCGGCGAGGCGACCGAACGGCTGCGCGAGAAGCACGGCGTCACGCGCGAGCGGCAGGACCAGTACGCGCTGCGCAGCCACCAGCTCGCCCACGCGGCATGGGAGGCCGGGCACTACGCCGACCTCGTCACGCCGTACCCGGGCACCGACCTGACGCGCGACGAGCCGATCCGTCCCGGCACCTCGCTGGAGCGGCTGGCGGCCCTCGCACCGTCGTTCCGCCCGGCGGGGGACGGTCCGTCCGGCGGCACGGTCACCGCGGGCAGCTCCTCCCCGCTGACGGACGGCGCCTCGGCGGCGCTGATCGGCTCCGAGCGCGCGGCGGCGCTCACCGGCCTCGAGCCGCTCGCCCGCATCGCGGGGCGGGCAACGGTGGCGGGCGAGCCGCAGTACTTCGGGTACGCCCCCGTCGCGGCCACCGAGCGGGCCCTGGAGCGGTCGGGCATCACGTGGGACGACGTCGCCGCCGTCGAGATCAACGAGGCCTTCGCCGCGCAGACCCTGGCGTGCCTCGACGCCTGGCCGGTCGAGGAGGGGATCGTCAACGCCTGGGGTGGTGCGATCGCCGTCGGGCACCCGCTCGGGGCGTCCGGGACGCGCGTGCTCGGCACGCTCGCCCGCCGCCTGGCGGCCACCGGCGGCCGCTGGGGCGTGGCGACCATCTGCATCGGCGTGGGGCAGGGCATGGCCGTGGTGCTGGAGAACGTGTCCGGCGGGGCTGCATGAGCGCCACCGTGTTCGGCACCGGCGCCCTCGACGCGCTCGGGGACGTCGCCGACGGATCGACCGTGATGATCGGCGGGTTCGGCCCGGCAGGCCAGCCCGTCGAGCTCGTGGAGGCCCTGCTGGAGCAGGGCGCCACCGACCTCGTGGTGGTGAGCAACAACGCCGGCAACGGCGAGGACCCGCTCGCCCGGCTGATCCAGCACGGGCGCGTGGCCAAGATGGTCTGCTCGTTCCCGCGGCAGGTCGACTCCTGGCACTTCGACGCCGCCTACCGGTCCGGCGCCGTGGAGCTGGAGCTCGTGCCGCAGGGCAACCTGGCCGAGCGGATCCGGGCCGCCGGCGCCGGGATCGGCGCGTTCTTCACGCCCACCGGCTTCGGCACCCCGCTCGCCGAGGGCAAGGAGCACCGGCGCATCGACGGCGTCGACCACGTGCTGGAGTACCCGATCCACGCCGACCTCGCCCTGGTGCGCGCCGACCGGGCCGACGGCGCCGGGAACCTCGTGTACCGCAAGACAGCCCGCAACTTCGGACCGATCATGGCGACCGCCGCCCGGCGGACCGTGGTCCAGGTGCGCGAGGTCGTCCCCGTCGGGGCGCTCGACCCGGAGGCCGTGGTGACGCCCGGCATCTACGTGGACGCCGTGGTCGAGCTGCCCGCCCGCGCCGCCACGACGGAGATCACGGCATGACCCCCCTGGACGACACCCGCACGGTCACGGACGCCCCGCTCACCAAGGCGCAGATCGCCGCCCGGGTCGCCGCGGACATCGCGCCCGGGTCGTACGTCAACCTCGGCATCGGACTGCCCACGCTCGTGGCCGACCACCTCGCCACGGGCAGCGGCATCACGCTGCACACCGAGAACGGCATGCTCGGCATGGGCCCCTCCCCGGACGCCGACGCCGTCGACCCCGACCTGGTCAACGCCGGCAAGATCCCCGTCACGGAGCTGCCCGGCGCCTCCTACTTCCACCAGGCCGACTCGTTCGCCATGATGCGCGGCGGCCACATCGACGTCTGCGTGCTGGGGGCCTTCCAGGTCTCGGTCACGGGCGACCTCGCCAACTGGTCCACGGGCGAGCCCGGGGCCGTGCCCGCCGTCGGCGGGGCGATGGACCTGGCCGTCGGCGCCCGGCGCACCGTCGTGACCATGACGCTGCTGACCAAGGACGGCGCGCCCAAGCTCGTGGAGCGCTGCACGCTGCCGCTCACCGGCGTCGGCTGCGTCTCCCGCGTCTACACCGACCTGGCTGTGCTCGACGTGGGCCCCGGCGGCGCGCGCGTCGTGGAGACCTACGGCACCACGCACGACGAGCTCGAGACGCTGCTCGGCCTGACCCTGGGAAGGACCCCGTGACCGCATCGCCAGCCCCGGAACGCACACCCGTCGCCGTCGTGGGCGGCGGCCCCGCCGGGCTGCTGCTCTCGCACCTGCTGCACCGCTCCGGGATCGAGCACGTGGTGCTGGAGGCCCGCACTCGCGACGAGATCGAGCACACGCACCGCGCCGGCATCCTGGAGGCCTCCTCCGTGCAGGTGCTCGCGGACAACGGCATGGACCGCGTGCTGCGCGAGGGCGACCGGCACGACGGCATCGTGCTGCGCTTCGACGGCGCCGACCACCGCGTGGACCTGACCGGGCTGACCGGGCGCAGCGTGTGGCTCTACCCGCAGACCGCCGTCTTCACCGACCTCGCCACGCGCCGGGAGGCCGACGGCGGCGACGTGCGCTGGGGCGCCACCGTCACCCGGGTGCTCGACGCCGGCACCGACCGGCCCGGCGTGCTGTGGACCGACGCGGACGGCGCGGAGCACGAGCTGCGCTGCGACGTGCTGGTCGGCGCCGACGGGTCGCGCTCCACGCTGCGGCACACGCTGCCCGAGTCGCAGCGGCACACGTACGCCCACGAGTACCCCTACGCCTGGTTCGGCGTCATCGTCGAGGCCCCGCGCAGCGCCCCCGAGCTCGTGTACACCACCTCCGAGCACGGGTTCGCGCTGATCAGCCAGCGCACCGAGACCCACCAGCGGATGTACTTCCAGTGCGACCCCGGCGAGGACCCGGCCGGCTGGACCGAGGACCGGATCTGGGCCGAGCTCCAGCGCCGCGTGGCCGGCCCCGACGGGTTCCGGCTCGTGGAAGGGCCCGTCCGGGAGCGGTCGGTGCTGCGGTTCCGCTCGTCCGTGGTGGCACCCGTGCGACACGGGCGCATGCTGCTCGCCGGCGACGCCGCCCACACCGTGCCACCCACCGGCGCGAAGGGCCTCAACCTGGCGCTCGCGGACGTGGTGGTGCTGCACGACGTGCTGGAGACCTGGTTCGCGAAGCGGGACGACGCCGTGCTCGACGAGTACGGCCGCCGTGTGTCGGAGCGGGTGTGGCGCGCACAGCACTTCTCCGCGTGGATGAGCGCCATGCTGCACGCCCACCCCGGCGAGACGGGGTTCGCCGCCCGGCGACGGCTGGCCGAGCTGCGCACCCTGGTCGCCTCCGAGGCCGGCCGGCGGTTCCTCGCCGAGGGGTACACCGGCTGGGGACCGGTGCTCGGGGAGCCCGCGGGCGCCGCGTGACGGCACGGGGACGGACGACGACGTCGAGAGGACGAGGACGATGAACCACACAGCGACACAGGTGCCCGCGGCGCCGAGCACCGTGCTCGACGCGGCCGCGGACTCGCAGGCGCAGCTCAGCGCCGAGATCGCGGCCGCGCACACCGCGTACGCCGAGGGCCTCGACGGGGGCGCCCCGGAGGAACAGGGACCGCGCCGCAACTGGCCCCCGTACCGCAGCTCGCTGCTGCGCCACCCGACCAAGGACCTGCACCACGCCGACCCGGAGACGATCGAGCTGTTCTCCCCGGTGTTCGGCGAGCGCGACATCGGGCCGCTGGAGGCCGACCTGACGGTGCAGCGCGACGGCGAGCCCATCGGGGAGCGCATCGTGGTGCGCGGCCGCGTCGTCGACGGCGAGGGCCGGCCGGTGCGCCGCCAGCTCGTGGAGGTCTGGCAGGCCAACGCCGCCGGCCGGTACGTGCACAAGCGCGACCAGCACCCTGCGCCGATCGACCCGAACTTCACCGGGATCGGCCGCATGCTGACCGACGACGACGGCTGGTACCGGTTCCAGACCATCAAGCCCGGGCCGTACCCGTGGAAGAACCACTTCAACGCCTGGCGGCCCGCGCACATCCACTTCTCGCTCTTCGGGCGCCAGATCACCCAGCGCATCGTCACCCAGATGTACTTCCCCGGGGACCCGCTGTTCGCGCTGGACCCCATCTACCAGTCCATCCAGGACCAGCGCGCCCGCGACCGGCTCGTGGCGACCTATGACCACGACACGTCCGAGCACGAGTGGGCCACGGGCTACCGGTGGGACATCGTCCTGACCGGGTCGCACCGCACGTGGACCGAGCCGGAGGACGGCGATGAGTGACCTGCTGCCCCCGACGCCGGGTCAGACCGTCGGGCCCTTCTTCGGGTACGCCCTGCCGTACGCCCACGGCAACGAGGTGGTCGAGGCCGGCACCGCGGGCGCCGTCCGCCTGCAGGGGACCGTGCGTGACGGCGCGGGCACGCCCGTGCCCGACGCCCTGGTCGAGATCTGGCACGCCGACCCCGCCGGGAACGTCGTGGGCCGCAGCGGCTCGCTGCTGCGCGACGGCACGTTCACCGGCTGGGGCCGCGCCGAGACCGACCGCGAGGGCGGGTTCTGGTTCCGCACGCTCACCCCGGGGCCCACCGCGCCCGGGCGTGCCGCGTTCTTCCACGTGACGCTCTTCGCCCGCGGCCTCCAGGACCGCCTCTTCACGCGCGCCTACGTGCCCGCCGAGGACGGGGCGGGCCAGGCGGCGCTGGCCGCGGACCCGCTGCTCGCCTCGCTCGACGCGCAGCGACGCGCGACGCTGGTCACCGTGCGCGAGCCGGACGGCGCGCTGCGCTTCGACATCCGCATGCAGGGGGAGGGGGAGACCGTGTTCCTGACGTACGACGACGGTCCCGACGCGGGCCGGGACGGCGTCGGTGCCTGACGTCGGCCTCCTGCTGCCGGGCACGGCGGGCGACGAGGGGACCGACGACGTCGCCGTCCTGCGCGCGCTCCTGACCGCGGAGGCCGCCTGGGTGCGTGCCCAGGCAGCCGCCGGCCTGGTGCCGGACGGGGCTGCGGACGTCGTCGACGCGGCGGCCGCGGGGCTCGCCGGGACCGGAGCCTCCGGCCGGGACGCGGCCGAGGAGCTGGCCCGCGAGGTCGCCGCGCAGGCCGCGGCCGGTGGCAACCCCGTGATCCCCTTGCTCGCCGCGCTGCGGGCGGCCGCCCCCGAGCACGCCGCGACGATCCACGCCGGGCTGACCAGCCAGGACGTGCTGGACACCGCGCTGGTGCTGGTGCTCCGCGACGCCGCGCGCACGGCCGGCGCCGACCTCGACCGGGCACGTACGGCCGCGGCCCGACTCGCCCGCACGTACCGGGACGCCCCGGCCCTGGGCCGCACGCTCGCCCAGGCCGCCGTGCCGACCACGCTCGGCGCCCGGTTCGCGGGCTGGCTCGCCGGCCTGCGCGCGGCGCGCGACGCGCTCGCGAGTGCCGCCGCGGGGCTCCCGCTGGCGTACGGCGGGGCAGCCGGCGAGCTGTCGGGCGTCGCCCGGCTCACGGACGACCCGTTCGCGCTCGTCGACGCCTGGGGTGCGGAGCTCGGCCTGCCCGTGCCGCCCGGCCCCTGGCACACCACGCGCGCGCCCATGACCCGCGCCGCCGACGCCCTCGCCGAGACCTGCGCCGCGCTCGGGCACGTCGCGGGCGACGTGCTCCAGGGCGTTCGGCCCGGCACCGACGAGCTGCGCGAGCCGGCGGCGCCCGGCCGGGGTGCGTCGTCGGCCATGCCGCACAAGCGCAACCCGGTGCTGTCCGTGCTGCTGCGCCGGTCCGCGCTCGCGGCGCCCCACCTCGCCGCCACCGTCCGGACGGCGGCGGGCCTGGCCGCCGACGAGCGGCCCGACGGCGCCTGGCACGCCGAGTGGCCCGCCCTGCGCGACCTCGCCCGGCACGCCGTCGCGGCGTCCCGGCTGGGCGCCGAGCTCCTCGACGGGCTGGAGGTCGACGCCGAGGCCGCCGCCCGCAACCTGCGCGCGGCCCTGCCCGACGCCCACGGCGTGGGGCTGGCTCCCGCCCTCGTGGACCGGGTGCTCGCCGCCACCGACGACCGCACGGAGGAACCATGACCGCCGACCCCGCGCTCGGGGTGGTCCCGTTCGCGCTCACCGACGCCGCCCGGCCGCTCCTCGTGCTCGGCCCCTCGCTCGGCACGAGCGTCACGGCCCTGTGGCAGGACGTCGTCCCGCTGCTGCCGGACGTCGACGTCGTGGGCTGGGACCTTCCCGGCCACGGCTCGGCGCCTGCACCCGACCCCAGAGGCCTTGCCGGGCTCACCGTGCCGGACCTCGCGCGCGCCGTGCTCGACGTGGTCGCGCGGGCGCAGGCCGAGCGCGGCGACGTCGGCGCGCCGTTCTGGTACGCGGGCGTGTCCGTGGGCGGCGCCGTGGGGCTGCACCTGCTGCTCGACGCGCCCGGCCGGCTGCACGGCGCCGCCCTGATCTGCACCGCCGCGTCGTTCGGGGAGCCAGGGCCGTGGCTCGACCGGGCCCGGCTCGTGGAGTCCGCGGGAACGCCCACCCAGGTCGAGGGGTCGGCCCGGCGGTGGTTCGGCCCCGGGTTCGTCGAGCGGGAGCCGCGGGTCGTGCTGCGCCTGCTGGGCAGCCTCCAGACGGCCGACCGGTTCGGGTACGGGGCCGTGTGCCGGGCGCTGGCCGCCTGGGACGCGCGACCCGGGCTCGCCGGGGCGGGCGGGCCCGGGTCGTCCGTCCCCGCGTCGTCCGTTCCCGTGGTGACGATCGCGGGGGAGCACGACCTGCCCGCGCCGCCCGCCGCCCTGGCGGAGATCGCCCGGGGCGTGGGCGCCGTCCGCTCCGAGGTGCTCGACGGCGTCGCGCACCTCGCGCCCGCCGAGGCGCCCGCGCGCGTGGCCGAGCTGGTGCGGGATCTCGTGACGGCGGGGGTGGCACGATGAGCGGGGACACCGGACACGGCGCCGGGGCGGAGCGAGCCGAGGCAGGCATGCGCGTGCGCCGTGAGGTGCTCGGCGACGCGCACGTGGACCGCGCGACCGAGCGCACCACGGACTTCACCGCCGACTTCCAGGACCTCATCACCCGGTATGCCTGGGGCGAGATCTGGACGCGGCCGGGTCTGGACCGGCGCTCCCGCTCGATGATCACGCTCACGGCCCTGGTGGCGGGCGGGCACTGGGGCGAGCTCGCGATGCACGTGCGCGCCGCCCTGCGCAACGGCCTGTCCGTGGACGAGCTGCGCGAGGTGCTGCTCCAGAGTGCGATCTACTGCTCGGTGCCGAGCGCCAACCACGCGTTCGCAGTCGCCCAGGACGTGCTGCGTGAGGAGGGGCTGCTCTGAGCGCCGGACGGATGGAACCGGGCCGCGCGGGGGTCGGCGGCGGGCTGGTGCTCGTGGGCGTGCTCGCGATCGCGGCCAACCTGCGTGCCGCCATCACCGTGGTGGGCCCGGTCGCGGACGACGTGGCGGCCGACCTGGACCTGTCCTCGACCGAGGTGTCCCTCCTGGTGTCGCTGCCGCTGCTGTGCTTCGGCGCGTTCGCGCTGGTGGCTCCGCGGCTCCTGGCGCGCTGGGGGATCGAGGCCACCGCCGTCGCCGCGCTCACCGCGCTCGGGGTCGGCATCGTGGCCCGCTCCGTGCCGCTGCCCGGCGCGCTCTGGGTGGGCACGGTGCTGCTCGGCGCGGGTGTCGCCACCCTGAACGTCGCCCTGCCCGCCCTGGTCAAGCGGGACTTCCCGCAGCGGGTCGGGCGCCTGACGGGCGCGTACTCGGCGACGCAGTCGGCGTTCGCCGCGATCTCCACGGTGGTCGCGGTGCCGCTGGCGGGCACGCAGCCGGAGGGATGGCGGATCGCGTTCGGGGTGTGGGTGGGCACGACCCTGGTGGCGCTGGGGGTGATGGTGCCACGGTGGCGCGCTGCCCGCGGGTTCCCGGTGCGGGATGGTGCGGGCTCGTCCGAGGGGCTGGGCCGGGCGCCGGACGGACGGGGCGGGGAGCCCGGCGCACCGGCGAGGAGGGGTCCCGCGCCCTGGCGTACCCTGCTGGGCTGGCAGGTGGCCGGCTACATGGGCCTGCAGTCGACGTTCTACTACTCGGTGGTCACGTGGTGGCCCTCGGTCGAGACCGGCGCGGGTTTCACGCCGGGCGCGGCGGGTGCGCACCAGGGCCTGCTCCAGGTGACCGGCATCCTCGCGTCGCTGCTCGCGGGGCGGCTCATCGACCGGAGCCGGGCGCGCGGGCAGAGCGGGCTCGCGGTGGCGTTCTCCGGGGTGTCGGCCGTCGCGGTCGTGGGCGAGCTGCTGGCGCCCGGCTGGTGGCCGGTCTGGATCGTGCTGCTCGGGGCGGGGACCGCCGCGGCATTCGTCACCGCTCTCTCGTTGTTCGGCCTGCGCACGGAGCACCACGCCCAGGCCGGGGCACTGTCGGGCATGGCCCAGGCGTTCGGCTACGGCCTCGCGGCGCTGGGCCCGCTCGTGATCGGCACCCTCCACGACGCGACGGCGGGCTGGACCGTCCCGCTCGTGGTGCTGCTGGCGATGAAGCTCCCGGAGGTGCTGGCCGGCGCCCTGGCGGGCCGGCGGCGCACGATCGCCTAGATGGTTGGTCCCGGTCAGGTCGGGTGGGTCCAGGTGAGGTCGGGCTGCTGGGGCCTGGTTGATGTTCGGCCGGGTGTCCGGGTCGGTGGACGGTGTCGTGACCGGCGGGGTGGTGGGCTGGGTCGATAAGCGATCGCGCCGTGGTGGTGGGTGGTGTGGCAGTCGATGGTGTAGCGGCTGCGGGGGATGCGTCCGGGGGTTGGGCCGGTCATGCCGACTGCCGGTGTCCATTCCGGGGCAGGGGTGCGATCGCGAGCCATGGCGGGGTTCTGGGCGTGGTCGGTCTGCCTCTGGTCGGCTTGGGCCTGCTCGGCCTGCCTCTGGTCGGTCTGCCTCTGGTCGGTCTGTGGCTGGTCGGTCCCGGTGGATGGCGACGTGTCGCTGTCTGCAGGCACACCGGAATCACGCGTCCGACCTGTGTTCCGTTCGCGGTCTGGTTCGGTGTCGTGGATCCTGGCCGGTATCCCGCCCCGGTCGGCGCGCAGGGGTGTCGGTGGCATGGGTGCTACCGAGAGGTGGGTGTGTCCGGTCGGGGTGGTGGTCTCCACGGCGTGGCGTCCCTCGTGCTGGGTGGTCTTCTGTACCCAGCCGGGTGCCTGCTTGGCGTGGTTGCACCGGGCGCACAGGCCTTGCCCGTTGTCCAGGCTCGTCTCACCACCCTCAATGTGGGGGGTGATGTGGTCCAGGTGCCGGATCGGCGCATCACACCACACTGTGGCACACACACCCTGCCCCCGAGCCCGCAGCAACGCCGCCAGGCCTTGGGGATGGAACCGGGAGGTGGACGTCGTGGCCAACAGGCGACCCTGTGGGTCGGTGTAGATGCTGCGCAACCACGCCGCGTTCGTGTCGATCGCGTGGGCTGCGAGGTTGCGGGCCACCGGCGCCGGGACCACACCCCCACCCACCGGGACACCCTCGGTCACAACGCCAGGCTGGGTGCCACCGGCCAGGAGCGTGTCGTCGGAGACCAGGAGGTTGATCGTCACCGGTACGTCCGCGGCCTGCCCGGGCTCACGACCGGTGACCCGCTCGATCAGGGTGTCGGCCATGATCTGCCCACCCGACCGCTCGTCCCCGGTGGCCTTCACGGACTCAGCAGTTGCCTTGAGCTGCGCGTAGGCCTGTACTCCCTGCCCCATCGGAACCAGGGCGGTCAGGTAGACCATCAGGTCCGGGGCCGGGCGGATCGAGACCCGCCGCTGCGACACCGCACGAGCGTTGCGGTTCACGCACGCGTGCACATCCAACCGGGCGGCGAGTTCCTTGATCCGGGCCACCAACCGCCGCGTCCCCATCCGCGCCAGCTCCTCCAGGCGCGCGGGGCCGCAGACCTGCTCGTCGATCAGAGCACGGTGCTCCACCGACAGGTGCGACGTCTCCCGCACCAACAGGGTGGCCCGCCACTGCGAGAGGATCCCCGCCCGTAACGCCGCGAAGGTGTGGGGCATCTGGGTGACCCACACCCGGGACGTGGACACGAACCCGGCACCGGCGTGCGGGGACACCCGTAGCGCGGCACCGACCTGGTTCGGCACACCACGACCACGCCGCTCCACCCGAACACCCTGCGCGGCTTCCTCAGCCCGCGTCGCCTCGTCCAGGGCGACCGCGAGCCGGGCCTGCGTCGCAGTCACCGCAGCCTTCACCGCCTCCAACTCACCCAACACATCCACCCACCCCGCCTGGACCTCCCGCGAGACCAGACCCGACACGGACATGTCAGCAGCACCCGGCAGAATCAACCCCGCCAACGCCTCCCGCACAGCCCGCACATCAGCCACAGTGCCGACACCCTCGGGCAGCACATCCTCGGGCAGCACCGACCCGGCAGGCTGCCCGCCCGCCAGTCCCCGCACCCCACCCGATCGCGTCATACCATCATCCTATGGCACACCTGTTCGATGCGCCCGCTGAGTTGGGGGCTTTGCCGACAGCAGAACCCGACGTCAGTCGTCGTGGTGGTCGTGGGCCTTGATCTCCCCGGTCAGGGCAGCCACGGGCACCGCACAGGCCTCACCGCGCCACGCCTCCACCCCCTCGCGGACCGCGAAGCCGGCGATCACCAGCGCGGCCACGGCGTCGGCCCATGTCCAGCCCAGCAGGCCGTTGAGCAGCAGCCCCACGAGCAGTGCGGCGGACAGGTAGGTGCAGATCAGGGTCTGCTTGGAGTCGGCCACTGCGCTGGCCGAGCCGAGCTCACGGCCGGTGCGCCGCTCGAACCAGCTCAGGAACGGCATCACCAGCAGGCTGACGGCGGCGAGCGCGATGCCCACGGGGCTGTGCTCCGGTTCGCGCAGCCCGGTCAGGGACAGGGCGGCGTCCACGGTCACCCACGCGGCCAGGCCGAAGAAGGACACGGCGATGACCCGCAGCGCCTTCCGCTCGCGTGTCTCCGGATCGGGTGCGGCGAACTGCCAGGCGACCGCTGCCGCCGACAGCACCTCGACCACCGAGTCCAGGCCGAACCCGACCAGAGCGGCCGACGACGCCACGCTGCCGGCCGCCAGGGCGACGACCGCCTCGACGGTGTTGTATGCGATGGTGGCGCCCACGACCCACCGGATCCGGCGGCGCAGCACCAGCACGCGGGCCGGGGCGAGCGTGGCGGTCACGCGCCTGCTCCCGGGCCGCAGCACAGCGGGACGTCGCAGTGCTCGTCCCGGCACGGGGCGCCGTCGTCCACCGCGAGCACCGTCTCGACCAGCACGCCGATGGCCCGGGTGAGGTGCGGGTCGGCGATCTCGTACCGGGTCTGCCGGCCCTCCGGGGTGGCGACCACGATGCCGCAGCCTCGCAGGCAGGCCAGGTGGTTCGACACGTTCGTGCGCGTCAGGTCCAGGTCGCGGGCCAGCTGCGCGGGGTAGCCGGGCTCCTCGATGAGGCTCAGGAGGATCCGGGACCGGGTCGGGTCGGCCATGGCGCGGCCCAAGCGGTTCAGCACGTCCAGCCGCGAGGCAATGGTCAGCATCTGCTGACCATACAGTGATCGCTGACCTATGGCGAGGCCGCCCGCGACGGCTCCGCGGTGAACGGCAGCGGGTCGAACGTGCCGAACCGCGCACGGAACTCGCTCGCCCGCCCGGGCCACAGCAGCGTGAGCCGGCCCGACCGTTCGTCGACGTACCAGCTCCGGCAGCCGCCCCGCAGCCACACCGTCCCCGCGGCCAGCCGGTCCACCTCGCGGGTGTACGCGGCCTCGGCCGCCGCCGAGACCTCCAGCGGGCCGCCGGTCGCGTCCAGGTGGTCGAGCGCGCCGAGCACGTAGCCGATCTGCGCCTCGATCACCTCCAGCGCCGAGTGGTGCCCCAGCCCCGCGTTGGGGCCGTCCAGCACGAACAGGTTCGGGAACCCGTGCACCACCGTGGAGGCGTGGCTCGTCATGCCGTCCACCCAGTGCTCGGCCAGCGTGCGCCCGTCGCGACCCGTCACCAGGTCCGCGAACGGCGGGCGCGTGGTCTCGAACCCCGTGGCCAGCACCAGCACGTCCACCTCGTACCGCGCGCCCGACGCCGCGACGACCGTGGACCCCTCGACCGCCACCGGGGCGCTGGGCTCCAGCGTGACGTGCGGCCGCTGGAGGGCCGGGTACCAGTCGTCGCTGAACAGCGCGCGCTTGCAGCCCACGGCGTAGTCCGGGGTGAGCAGCGCCCGCAGGGCCGGGTCCGGCACCTGGGCGTGCAGGTGCGCCCGGGCCTGCTCGCGCAGCACCGCCTCGGCGGCGCTCCCCGCCACGCGCGCGTCGAACAGGTGCTCCGCCTCCTCCGCGAGCGCCGCCCGGTCGGGCGGGGCCTCGCCGGGCGCGTACGCGCGGTCGCCGCGCGGCAGCACCCACGGCGGCGTGCGCTGCAGCACGACGACGGACGCCGCCCGCTCGGCCACCTCGGGCACAAGCTGCACGGCGCTGGCGCCGGTGCCGACGACGCCGACCCGCAACCCGTCCAGCGACCGGGCGTCCCAGCGCGCGGAGTGGAACATGCGGCCGGGGAACGTGCCGAGCCCCGGGATGTCGGGCACGCGGGGCTCGCTGAGCCGCCCGACGGCGGTGACCAGCACCCGCGACGTCAGCGGCCCGCGGGACGTGGACAGGTGCCAGGCGGCGGCGTCGTCGTCCCAGCGGGCGGCCGTGAGGCTGGTGCCCAGGCGCAGGTGCGGGTCCAGGCCCTCGGAGCGGGCCACGTCGCGGACGTACCGGTGGATCTCGGCGCCCGGGGCGAACACCCGCGACCAGGCGGGCTGGGGCAGGAACGAGTAGGAGTACAGCGCGCTCGGGATGTCGCACGCGACACCCGGGTAGACGTTGTCGCGCCAGGTGCCGCCCACGTCGTCGGCCCGTTCCAGGACGGTGAAGCCGGGGCGTCCGGCGCGCCGGAGGCGGGCGCCGAGCCCGACGCCGGCCAGCCCGGCGCCCACGATCGCCACGTCGACGTCGGGGCCCGGGCCGTCGGGGTGGGCAGGGCCGCTGTGCTCCGGGTGCGCCGTCGTCACCTCACCTGCTCGTACGTGGTGGTGCGCTGGCGGACGGGTCGGCCGAGCTCGGCGGCCAGCCGGGTCACGTCGGCGACCGTGAGCTCGCGGCCCTGTTCGGGGCCGGCGTCGGGGTCGAGCACGCCGTCGAGCAGCACGCCGCCCAGGTCGTCGGCACCGCCCGCGAGCACGCGCTGTGCCCCGCGCATGCCGAGCTTGGTCCAGGCCGCCTGCACGTGGTCGATGCGCCCCGCGAGCAGGAGGCGCGCCACGGCGTGCAGGGCGCGGCTCTCGCGCGGGGTCGCGACGCGGGCGCCGGACACCGGCACGGGGGACTCCGTGGGGAGCCACGGCATGGGGATCAGCTCGGTGAAGCCGCCGGTCGCGTCCTGGACGCGCGCCAGGGTGCGCAGGTGCCGCACCTGGTCGCGGGCCGACTCGACGTGGCCGTACACGATCGTCGCCGTCGAGCGCAGGCCCGCGGTGTGTGCCGCGGCGACGAGCTCGACCCAGCGGTCCGCCGGGATGTCGGTGCCGCCGGTGAGCAGGTCGCGGACCCGGTCGTCGAGGATGCGCGCGCCGGTGCCCGGCACGGTGTCGACGCCGGCCGCCCGCAGCTCGGCCAGCCAGTCCGCGAGCGGCAGGCCCGCGCGAGCGGCGCCGTCGGCGAGCTCGGCGGGGCGGAAGGCGTGCAGGTGCAGGCCGGGGCCGCCGCGCTTCACGGCGCGGGCCAGGTCGAGGTAGGCGTCGGCGCCCTGGTCGGCGGGCGGCACGCCCTGCGCGCACACCTCCGTGGCGCCCAGCGCGACGGCCTCGGCCGCGAGCTCGGCGACCCGCTCGGGCGGCAGCCCCAGCGACGCGTCGATGTTGCGGTTCACGGCGTAGGTCACGGCGTCGCCCACCCGCTCGCGGCGCACCTGGTCGGCGAGCGCGGTGAGGTCCTCGAGGTCGGCGCCGTCGGCCCCGAGCAGCTCGACCCAGGCGGCGTCGTCCGCCCCACGGGGGTCACTCCGGACATCGCTCAACAACGCCCCCAACCGCCCGCCTCCGTCGAGTGCTGGGTATCCGCCCTTCCGGGGCGCCGAGGAGGGCGAATGTCCAGCACTCGACGAAGCGGCTGGCGTGGGCGGGACGGGGGAGGAGGGGAACTCGCCCAGGAGGGCGTCGTGGCGGGCCAGGCCGTAGTCGTCCGCCTGGGCCAGGACGCGGTCGCGGAGGCGGTCGTCGATCCAGTCGGCGCCGGCGCGGGCCTCGCGCAGGTAGTGCGGGTGGGCGGTCAGGCGCTCGCGCAGCGCGTAGCCGCCCTCGGCCGTGAGCCGGGCCAGGTCCTCGATGTGCGGCCAGGGCCGCTCGGGGTTCACGTGGTCCGGGGTGAGCGGGCTGACGCCGCCCCAGTCGTCGATGCCGGCGCGCACCAGGAGCTGGAGCTCGGCGGCGTCGGTCAGGTTCGGCGGGGCCTGCACCCGCATGCCGGGGCCGAGCAGCACCCGGGTGACGGCGACGGCGGCCGCGTACTCCTGCGTCCCGAGGTCGGCGGCGCCCATCATGGCCGTGGCCGACTTGGCGCGGAAGTTCTGCACGATCACCTCCTGCACGTGACCGTGCCGGGCGTGCGCGTCGCGCAGGGCCAGGATCGAGTCCACGCGCTCGGCGTAGTTCTCGCCGATGCCCAGCAGCACGCCGGTGGTGAACGGGATGCGGGATCGGCCCGCGTCCTCGATCACGCGCAGCCGCAGGGCCGGGTCCTTGTCGGGGGAGCCGAAGTGGGCCTCGCCCTTCTCGGTCCACAGCCGCGACGAGGTGGTCTCCAGCATCATGCCCATGGACGGGCCGACCGGCTTGAGCCGCTGCAGCTCCGCCCACGACATGACGCCGGGGTTGAGGTGGGGGAGCAGGCCGGTCTCGTCGAGGATCAGGCGCGCCATGTGGCCCACGTAGTCGAGCGTCGAGGCGTAGCCGTGGTCGTCGAGCCACTGCCGGGCCACCGGCCAGCGGTTCTCCGGCCGGTCGCCGAGGGTGAGCAGGGCCTCCTTGCAGCCCAGCGCGGCGCCCTGCCGGGCGACCTCCAGCACCTCGTCGGCCGACATGTACGGCGAGATGCCGGCCTTGGCGAGCTTGCCCGGCGTCTGCACGAAGATGCAGTAGTGGCAGCGGTCCTGGCACAGGTGCGTCAGCGGCACGAACACCTTGCGGGAGTA
The DNA here is from genome assembly GCF_044547525.1 of Promicromonospora sp. NPDC052451. Lineage (NCBI taxonomy): Bacteria > Bacillati > Actinomycetota > Actinomycetes > Micrococcales > Promicromonosporaceae > Promicromonospora > Promicromonospora sp. NPDC052451. The sequence continues at coordinate 195,584 of NZ_JBIUAP010000011.1, read as the reverse complement.
CGTGATGACGCCGGGCCGGCCCGCGTCCCGCAGACCCTCGTCCCGGAGCGCCCCGGCCACGGCGAGGAGCCGGTCCAGGTCGGTGTCGCGCGCGTGCAGCAGCAGCTCGGCGTCGGCGCGACCGGGCGGCGCGCCCCCGCCGTCCTCCAGCCGGCCGAGCGCCGCCGCCAGGACGCCGGGTTCCGGGGGAGGTGGCTGGTCGGCGTCGCGGGAGGGAACACGCAGGGACAGCGGAACGGTCATCAGCCCACCTCGGGTACGGGAACCGGATCGTGAGGGTCCGGAGGGGACGAGGCGACACTACGTCATCGGGCGGGGCGTCCACGGGGGCGCCCGGGAACCGGCGCCCCGGCCCGACGACGCGACCTCACCGCAGCAGGCTCTCCAGCTCGGCCGGCGTGACGGTGTGCGCGGGCGCGAAGTCCGGGCCCGCCAGGTACTCCAGCAGGCCGCGCCGGAACTGGCGTGCCGCGAGGCGGTCCCCGCCCGGGTCGAGGTTCAGCGAGCTGACCATGATCCTGCCGCGGCCGAGCCGGGCCTCGACCAGCGCGCCGAGCCGGCGTGCCTCGAACCAGGTGTCGATCGGCTGCACCACCGGGCGCAGCGCCCGCGGCAGGCCGTCGAGCAGCATCGCCCGGGCGCCGTGCAGCAGCTCCCACCACTGCCAGTCCGTCCAGCCGTCCGTGGGAAAGCGCCGGAACACCGGGTGCTCCGGGTCGTGCAGGATCCCGAGGGTGTGCGGCGCCTGGCCCCCGGTCCAGGCGGTGTTCCAGAAGGCGGGGGTGAACCCCAGGGCCACGTCGTTGCCGATGTCGTCCGACGCGAGCTCGAGCAGCACCGTCGCGCCGTCCGCGGCGTGCCGGACGGCCTCGTCCAGGCGTTCGGTGACCACCACCCCGTCCGGCACGGCGACGTGCTGGTCCGGCGGGTAGACCCACAGGCCCCAGTCGTTCTCGAACCGGTCGCCGGACGCGTCCTCCACGGTGACCACGAGGGTCAGCCGCGCCGCCCCGGAGGCGGGCGGGGGCACCTGCACCGGCGCGAACCGGGTGTCGTTGCCGACCGGGATCGCCGTCCGCTCGGCGATCGTCCCGGCCGCGAGCTGCGCCCCGCCGTCGTCGAGGATGCTCCAGCGCACGTCGGCCTCCAGGGGCCCGGCGCCGAAGTGCGCGACCTGCACCTCGAACCGGATCTGCTCGTCGGCGGACCACACCCGCCGCGGCAGGCGCGCCAGGGGCACGGTGGGACCGCAGAAACGGGCGAACTCCTCGGCGGTCGCGTACCCCTTCGACTCCCAGAACGGGTTGAGCACACCGACGAGCGCCGTGCCCTGGCCGGGGAAGTCGCTGAGCCCGAGCAGGTGGAACCCGCCGAACCCCGCCGTGCGCAGGGCCGCCTCCACGTCCTCCTTGTAGCAGAGGGTCTGCAGCTTGCCCGAGGCGTGCAGGAACGCCTCCGCCTGGTCGCCCATCCCTGCCTCGTCCAGGAAGTCGGCGAAGATGCCGAAGTTGCGGGCCTCCATCAGGCCCGTGTACCGCGCCCGCTCGCCGAGGTCGGGGTAGGCGCACCACTGGCCGATCTCGTGGCTGACGATCGGGCGGGGCCGCGACCGTACCCACTCGGCGTAGTCGGACTCCGTCTCGGGCGGGCGTCCGTTCAGGCGAGAGGCCAGGCCTTCGCCCCAGCGGTGCGCGCGCGGGTCGGGGATGTTGTCGTAGTCGTTCTCGGCCAGGGCGGGCCAGCCCGCCCCGCTCGTGTACAGGCGGCGGGGGTCGTAGGTACGCCAGGTGGTGACCCAGGTGGCCAGGAGCTCCGCGTCCCGGCCGCCGGGCTCGTTCCCGTGCGCCATCATGACGAACGACGGGTGGTTGCCGTAGGCGTCGAGGATGCGCCGGGTCTCGTCGAACAGGAAGGCGTCGACCGGCCCGCCCTCCCCGAGCGCGGCCCCCTGGTTGGCCCACACCGGGCCCTCGACCTGGAGGTAGAAGCCCGCCTCGTCCGCCGCCGTGAACGCCGCCTCCGGCGGGCACCAGGAGTGGAACCGGAGCAGGTTCAGGCCGTGCGCCCGGCAGACGGCGATGACCCGGCGCCAGGATGCGACGTCGGTGGGCGGGTACCCCGTCAGGGGGAAGACGCACGACTCGAGGGTGCCGCGCACGAAGGTCCGGCGGCCGTTGACCGTCACCTGCGTGCTGTCCACGCCGACCTCCCGCAGCCCGAACACGGTGCGCGCCACGTCCCGGTGCTCCTGCCCGTGCACGTCGGCGACCAGCTCGACGGTGAGCTCGTACAGCGCCGGCTCGAACTCGTCCCACGTGACCGCGCCGGCCCCCAGCGGCAGGAGCACGTCCACGTGGGCGCCGCCGGCGGTCAGCCCGCGCTCGCCCAGGTCCCGGCTGTGCTCCGCCTCGAAGGCGGCGGTCACCGGACCGGCCTCGTGCGTGCCGGCCACGTTGAACCGCCGCGCCGAGACCCGCACGGTCCCCGTGCCCGCACCGGCCGTGCCGGCCGCGATGTCGACCTTCACGAGCGCGGACCGGGCGGCGACGTCCGGCACCACGCGGACCCGCCGGACCGTGACCGCCGGCACCGCGGTGAGCGACAGCTCGCCGATGATCCCGTTCCAGTTGCCCTGGGTGTGGTCCGAGACGCTGTGGGCGTTCGGCCCGACGTCGACGACGGTCCGGTTGTCGACGCGGACGGTCAGCCGGTGCCGGCCCGGTGCGAGCCGGCCCAGGTCGAAGCGGTGCGGTGTGGTGAGGCTGCGCGCCGTGCCGACCTCGTGGTCGTCCAGCCACACGGTCGACTCCCAGTGCACCCGCTCCAGGTGCAGCACGACGTCACGGGCCGCCCAGTGCTCCGGGACCAGCACCTCCCGCTGGAACCACGCCGCGCCGCGGTAGTACACCCGCGGCTGCAGCCAGAACGGCACGGAGACGGCGCCCGGCTCGCGGTAGGGGGCGTAGCGGTCGTCGGTGAAGTAGGAGCGGTCCACGATGCTCCCGGTCCACGGGGTGTCCACGCCGACCGGGTCGCCGATGCCCTGGTGCTGCAGCGAGCCGGGCAGCTCGGCCGTCGCGGGGGTGCCGGGCAGACCGTGCCGGAACCACTGGTCGAGGTGCCCGACGCCCTCGGGGTCCAGGGCGTAGGCCCAGCGGCCGGCCAGGTCGAGGGACCACCGTTCGTCGGGGCGGTCGTCGGGGCGTGGCGTGGCGGACTCAACGGTGAGCATGGCTCGACACTAGGTCGGCCCCGGGCTCCGCTGAAGGGACGAACCCACGCACTTGCCTGGACGGATCCACGGTCCGGGGTGGGCCTGGGCATCGGGGGAGGAGCCGGCGCGGATCGCGGCGCTGACCTGAGCGCCGATGAGTCTGCCGCGCCGTCGCGGTCCACCACTCCGGGAACCCACCCAGGAACCCCACTCAGGGACCCCACCCAGGAACGAGGTACGCACATGCGCACGCTGATCTACGGCATGAACCTCTCGCTGGACGGCTACGTCGCCGCACCCGGGGACGACATCGGCTGGAGCGTCCCGAGCGACGAGCTGTTCGGCTGGTGGCTCGAGCAGGAGGAGGCGAGCAGCCTGACGCTCTACGGGCGCAGGCTGTGGGAGACGATGAGCTCCCACTGGCCGACCGGCGACCAGCACCCGGGGGCGACCCCGGCCGAGTCCAGGTTCGCGCAGAACTGGCGGGACACACCCAAGGTGGTGTTCTCCTCGACGCTCACCGAGGTCGGCTGGAACGCCCGCCTGGTGTCCGGTGACGCGGTCGCCGAGATCGCCCGGCTCAAGGCGGAGGACGGCGGGCCGATGACCATCGGCGGCGCGACGCTCGCCGGCGCGGCCGTACGGGCCGGGCTGGTCGACGAGTACGTGCTGGCCGTCCACCCGGTCCTGCTGGGCGGCGGCCAGCGGTTCTTCACCCCGCTGGACGGCCGGACCGACCTGAGGCTGACGGAGACGCGGACGTTCCCGGGCGGCGTGCTGGCGACCCGGTACGAGGTGCGTCGCTGAGCGGGCGGCCCGGGTAGGGGTCGCTTAGCGTGGTCCGGTGCGAACCAGGGACCACACCGTCATGCGCCTCTGGTACCTGCTGGTCGCCGTGACGGTGGCCGTGGGGTTCGGGCTGCAGTTCTACCTGCTGTTCACCGGCGGCGCGGACGCCAACTCCGGTGAGTCGGGCTCGGACATCCCGCTCGGCGTGCGGTTCGTCAGGCTGTTCAGCTACTTCACGGTGGCCAGCAACGTGCTGGTGCTGGTCGTCGCCGTGGCGACGGCGGCCGGCCGGGTGCGCGACGGTCTGGTCTGGCGGGTGGTGCGGCTGGACGCGCTGCTCAGCATCGCCGTCACCGGGATCGTGTTCAGCTTCGTCCTCGCGCCCGGCATCGTCCTGCGCGACGAGGCGGTGATCGCCACCACGCTGTTCCACCACGTGAGCCCGGTGCTCTTCGTCCTCGGCTGGCTGCTGTGGGGACCGCGGGCCCAGTGGGGCCTGAGATCGGTGCTGCTCGCGTTCGTCTGGCCCCTGGCCTGGCTCGGGTACACCTTCGTGCGGGGTGCGGTGACCGGCTGGTACCCGTACCCGTTCCTCGACGTCGGACAGGTGGGCGCCGGCGGCGCCCTGACCGGCGCGGGCGCCGTGCTGGCCTGCGCGCTCGTGCTGACCGGGCTGGTGCTCCTGGTCGACCGCCACGTGCCCGCGCTCGGCGCCGCGCCCCGCGGCTAGCGCCCTCGCTTCTCCAGGCCCGTACCCAGGTCGCGCAGGGTGCGGACCGATGACCCGCGGGTGCGGCGTCGGCGGCGGGGACGACGCCTTCTCACGTCGCTGGAGGGGCAAGCCCGGGTGGCGTCAGCGCCGCCGGAGCCCGTCGAGCACGATGTGCAGGGGCCGGTGCGCACGCCGGTCCCACTCGTCCTGGTCCAGCCGGGAGAGGTAGCCGATCAGCACGATCACGTCGCCGGCGTCCACGTCCTCGCGGATCTGGCCGGCAGCCTTGCCCGCGTCCAGCAGCAGGGTGATCGCGTCGCCGATGGGCCCGAGGCTGTGGTGCGTCAGGTCGCGCCAGACCGAGGCCTCCACGGCGGCCAGGACGCCGCGCTTGACCCGCGCGTACTCGGCGACGTGGTCGAACCAGCGCGCGAGGGCGTCGACGGGTTCGGCCTCCTCCAGGAGCTGCGGGGCGAGCCCGACCAGGTCGTCGACCTCCTGCCGGTAGACCTCGACCAGCAGCGCCTCGCGCGTGGGGAAGTGCCGGTAGAGGGTGCCCTGCCCGACGCCGGCCTCCTTGGCGATCGCGTTGAGTCGCAGGTCCGTGGTGCCGGAGGCGGCGACCTCGCGCCGCGCGACCTCGATGATGCGGGCGCGGTTCTCCACCGCGTCCTTGCGGACGGTCCTGGTCATGGGCTCTCCGGCTGCTCGACAAACGGACACGTGTCCGTTACGGTCGTGGAAACGGACACGTGTCCACGATAGCGTCGAGGAGCAGGACATGAAGCAGAGCACAGCCCCGGGCGGGGCGGGAATCGCGGGCAAGGTCGTCGCGATCACGGGCGCCAGCAGCGGCATCGGTGAGGCCGCCGCGCTCCTGCTGGCCGAGCGTGGCGCGAGCGTGGTGCTCGGAGCCCGGCGCACCGACCGGCTGAACGATGTCGTGGGCCGGATCCGCGCCGGCGGCGGCCAGGCCGTCTCGCGTGCGGTCGACGTGACCCGGCGTGCTGACCTGGAGGGGTTGGTGGGGCAGGCCGTCGAGGAGTTCGGGCGGCTGGACGTGCTGGTCGGCAACGCCGGCATCAGCAGGCTCAGCCCGGTGGCCGACCTCGACGTCGACGGATGGCAGGCCATGATCGACGTCAACCTGAACGGCGTGCTGAACGGGATCGCGGCCGCCCTGCCGGTCTTCCGGCGCCAGGGTGCGGGGCACCTGGTGACCACGGTCTCGACGTCGGGCCTGAAGATCGTGCCGACCCAGGCGCTCTACGCCGCCACCAAGAACGCGGTGCGCACCCTGCTCGAAGGGCTGCGCCAGGAGTCCACCGACGGGGTGCTGCGGACCACTGCCGTCTCGCCGGGCTATGTGCGCACGGAGCTCGTCGACTCCATGGACATGCTCCCGGAGGTGCGCGACGAGGTGCGTCGCACCATGGCCGAGCTCGGCATCGACCCCGCGGCGGTCGCGCGGGCGATCGCGTTCGCCGTCGAGCAGCCGCACGACGTCGAGATCGGCGAGATCGTGGTGCGGCCTACGCGCCAGGGCTGACGGTGGCGGCCGCCGAGCGCATTCTTGACCGATTGGTCCACCATCTTTATGGTGGACCAATCGGTCAAGAACTATCTGGAGGCAGGAAGCACATGGGTAAGCTCGACGGCAAGGTGGCGATCGTGACCGGTGGGTCGCGGGGGATCGGGGCGGCGTCGGCGCTGGCGCTGGCGGACGAGGGGGCCGACGTCGCGATCAGCTACTTCTCCTCGGCGGAGCGGGCCGAGGCCGTCGTCGCCGAACTGACCGCGAAGGGCGTGCGTGCGGCCGCGTTCCGGGCCGACCAGGCGGACGCGGCACAGGCGGCCGGCCTGGTCCGCCGCGTGGCCGAGCGGTTCGGCAGGCTGGACGTCCTGGTCAACAACGCGGCCGCGAGTGGTGGAGGCGTGGTCGGCAGTGAGCCGGTCGACCAGGCCGCCATCGACCGGCAGCTCGTCGTCAACTACACCAGCGTCGTGGCGGCTGTCGAGGCTGCGCTCCCGCTGCTGCCCGACGGCGGACGCATCGTCAGCATCAGCACGGGTGCGGCAGCTCGTGCCGGCTTCCCCGGCATGGCGTACTACGCGGGCACGAAGTCGGCCCTGGAGGGCTTCAGCCGCGGTGCGGCACGTGATCTGGCGCACCGCGGCATCACCGTGAACGTGATCCAGCCCGGTTTCATCGACACCGAGGGGAACCCGGCCGACGGTCCCGGAGCGGCGATCTTCCTGCCGACGACCGCCCTGGGGCGGTACGGCCGGCCGGAGGAGATCGCCGCGGGGGTCGTCTTCCTCGCCAGCCCGCAGGCGTCCTACGTCACCGGTGCGGTGCTGCGGATCGACGGTGGGTACGGCGCGTGAGGCATCAGGCGCTGGGCCGTCGCCCCGGCGGCGTCCGCGCTGGAGGCGGCTGGTTCGCCGGTGTTGCAGTCGTGGGCCGGAGGTGCGGTCGCAGGAGCTCCTCCGTCTGGTCCCAGAGGCGTGCGCGTGCGTCCTGGTCGTCCGCGGGTGCGACCGGGGTCAGTGCGCGGGCGCGCCGGACCGTGTAGTAGCCGCCGGAGACCCCGGCGAAGGCGGGATCGGTGGCGAGGCGGACGATGAGTCCCGCTCCGCGTCTCGGATCACCGATGCGCAGCGCCCGGAGCGTCCTCTCAAGTGCGGCGGCGCCTCGCAGCTCGCGCCCCAGGCCTGTGACGTTGAAGCCTGGGTCCAGGCAGTTCGCGCTCGTGGGTGTGTCGCTCAGCCGCCGGGCGAGCTCCAGGCTGAACATGATGTCCAGGAGCTTGCTCCTGCCGTAGACCAGCGACGACTCCCGCGCGGTGAACGGTGTGGTGTCGGTGAGGTCGTGGGGCAGGGTCAGCGTTCCGTGTCGTCGTGACGCCTCGGAAGCGACGCTGATGACCCTCGAACCGGGTGTGCGGGTCAGCGACGGCAGGAGGGTGTGGGTCAGGAGCCAGGGCGCGAGGTAGTTCACCGCCATCATCTCGGGAAGCCCGTCGTCCGTGACGCGCTGGCGGAAGGCGTGCAGGCCGGCATTGTTGACCAGCGCGTCGATCGACGGGTGCGCGGCGGTGATGGCCGCACCCGCGCGAGCGACGTCTCCCATGGCGGAGAGATCGACGGGAATCACCTCGACGCGTGCCGTCGGCGTGGTCGCACGGACCTCGGCGACGGTGTCCCGGGCGCGCGAGGGGTTCCGGGCGGTCAGGACGAGTCGGGCGCCCCGTCGGGCGAGCTCGACGGCGGCGATGCGGCCGAGGCCGCTGGTCGCTCCGGTGATGACGACGGTGGGCATGCGGTGACCTCGCGACGCGGTGCGGGATATAGTGGAGATATTTCCATCATAAGAAGAGAGGTGGGAATATGTCCACTACCTTGGATCGGGTGTCCGATCCTCGCGAGCGCCGCGAGCGTGCGCTGGGCGATCAGCTCAATGCGCTGCTGAGCGCGTCCCGGGTGCTCACCGAGCGCAGCGCGGCCGCCTTCCACCCCGACCTGCAGCCGGCCGCCTTTCACCTGGCCCGCTGGATCTACGCCTACGGGAGCGCCAAGCCGAGCGTCGTGGCGGAGGCGGTCGGCATGGACCGGAGCGCCGCCAGCAGCCTCTTGAAGACGATGCGTGAGCGGGGGCTGGTGGACAGCACGCCGGACCAGGCTGACCGGCGAGCCGTCGTCGTGGATCTCACGCCGGCGGGGCGCGAACGGGTGCGGCGAGCTCTCGACCTCCGGGGGAGCAGCCTTCGCGATCGCATCGCTCAGTGGAGCGACGAGGAGCTGGACGCCTTCACCGCCATGCTGCGGGCGTTCAACTCCGCGGGCGAGAGCACACGCCGGCCCTGGCCCGCGGAGTGATCACGTCAGCAGATGACGGCCGAGGTGTGCACCCATCCGGTGGTGCGCACCTTGGTCCGCTCGTCCATCCACTCGACCTTGGCGCTCGCGCCCACGCTCGTGCCGCACGGCACCGGGAGCGCCCGGGTCGCGATCCACTCGTAGGTTTCGTTCCAGCCGCTGTCACCGTCGGTCGAGACCGTCGTGCCGGCCGGCGGGTTCCCGTCGCGCACGTAGGAGTAGTAGACCTGCAGCATCCGGACGCTGTAGTCGCCGGGGCGGTCCGCGTCGTCCCTGCCCGACCCCCGGGCGTACACCGTGCCGTCGGAGTTCCTGCGCAGTGACACGCACCGGTCGACGAGGTCGCCCACGCAGTTCTTCGACTCGTAGGTCCACGCCGACGCCGGAGCGGCCGTGACCAGCCCCACCGTCGCCGTCAGCACGAGCCCCAGCGCCATCCCCATGATCCGTCGCATCATCGCCAGCCCCCTGTCCGTGCCGGGACCTGTTCCCGGCGCCGCCTCGACGCTAACCGACCGGGGCTCCGCCGTCCTGCAGGAACCTGCAACGACCGGGATGGTGCGGCAGGCGCACGGTGAACGTGGTCCCGGCCGGTCCGGGTTCGCCCGTCGTCGCGGAGCGCACGTCGATGCTCCCGCCGTGGGCGGTGACGATCGACTCGGCGATGGCGAGCCCGAGGCCGGTCGACCCGCCCGCACGGTTGCGCGCGGTGTCGCCGCGCGTGAAGCGGCGGAAGAGCGTGCCGCGCAGCTCCGCCGGGATGCCGGGGCCGTCGTCGGTGACGGTGAGCCGGACGGCGTCGCCGGTGCGCCCGAGCCGCACGTCCACGTGGGTGCCGGCCGGGGTGTGCGTGCGCGCGTTGGCGAGCAGGTTCGCGAGGACCTGCTGGAGCCGGGCCTCGTCGCCGGTCACGAGCAGGTCGCCCGCCGCGTCGGCCGGGCCGTCCGGCAGGTGCAGCGTCCAGGTGTGGTCCGGGCCCGCCACGTGCGCGTCCATGACGGCGCCGACGGCAAGGGCCGCGAGGTCCACCGCCGCACGGTCGAGCCGGCGTCCGGCGTCGAGCCGCGCCAGCAGCAGCAGGTCCTCGACGAGGGCCGTCATGCGCACCGCCTCGGACTCGATGCGGTCCAGCGAGCGGGCCGCGGTGGGCGGGAGCTCCTCGGCGGACCGGTGCACGAGCTCGGCGTAGCCGCGGATCGAGGTCAGGGGCGTGCGCAGCTCGTGGCTCGCGTCCGCGACGAAACCGCGCACCTGCGTCTCGGAGTCGTGCCGGGCCTGGAGCGAGGTCTCCACGTTCTGGAGCATGCGGTTCAGGGCGGCGCCGACCTGCCCGACCTCGGTCCGCTCGTCGGTGAGGTTCTCGGGTACACGGGGGATGGTGCCGATCGCGCCCCGGGACAGCTCGAGCTCGGAGACCTGACGCGCGGCGTCCGCGACGCCGTCGAGGGGGCGCAGGGAGCGACGCACGAGCCACGCGCCGACGACGACGGCGGCCAGCACCGCCGTCACACCCAGGGCGGTCTCGACCAGGACGTAGCTCCGCACGGTCGCGTCCACGGTGCTCGTGCTCGCGGCGACGACGACCGGCTGCCCGTCGTCGGTGGTGCGGTGCACCGCACGGAACGAACCGAGGCCACCGAGCTGCACGTCGTGCGCGCGCCCGTCGGCGGGCACTGCGAGGAGCTCGGCCACCTGTCCGTCGTCGAGGTCCTCCCGGTCCAGGGAGGCGGTGACGTGGTCGGCGAGCACGGGCTCGCCGTCGAGGTAGCGCACGACCACGCTCCCGGGGCTCAGGCCGGGCGGGAACGCGGGCGGCGTGCCGTCGTCCGGGCGTGGGGACACGGGTGTCTCGTCGCCGGACGGCGGCCGCGCGGGCCCACGGGAGAGCGCCTGGCTCGCCTGGTCCAGGTCGCCGTCGAGCCGGTCCACGAGCTGCGAGCGCAGGCTCGCCGTCGAGGCCACCGCGAGGGCGACGGTCACGGCCAGCACGACGGTCGCGAGCACGAGCACCAGCCGTCGTCGCAGGGTGACGGCTCGTCGTGGCCGCGGGGCGTCAGCCACGAGCCGCCTGCGCGCCGTTGGCCGGCCGGAGCGTGTACCCGACCCCGCGCAGCGTGTGGATCATGGGCTCGCGCCCCCGGTCGATCTTGCGGCGCAGGTAGGACACGTACAGCTCGACGATGTTCGCCTGCCCGCCGAAGTCGTAGTGCCACACGTGGTCGAGGATCTGCGCCTTGGACAGGACCCGGCGCGGGTTGCGCATCAGGTAGCGCAGCAGCTCGAACTCGGTGGCCGTGAGCTGGATCTCCGCGCCTGCGCGCCGCACCTCGTACGCGTCCTCGTCGAGCTCCAGGTCGCCGACGACGATGACGGCGCTCTGGGCGTCGGTGGTCGCGCCGCGCCGGCGCAGCAGGCCGCGCAGCCGGGCGACCACCTCCTCGAGGCTGAAGGGTTTGGTGACGTAGTCGTCGCCGCCCGCGGTGAGCCCGGCGACGCGGTCCTCGACCGCGTCCCGCGCCGTGAGGAACAGCACCGGCATCCGGTCGTCCAGGGCACGCAGCCGCCGCAGCACGGTGAACCCGTCCGTGTCCGGGAGCATGATGTCCAGCACGACGGCGTCCGGGCCGGTCGCGCGTGCCGTGCGAACCGCCGAGATGCCGTCGTGGGCCGCCGAGACGTCCATGCCCTCCAGGCGCAGCGCGGACGTGAGCAGCTCGGTGAGGTTGGGCTCGTCGTCCACCACGAGCACCCGGACGGGTGAGCCGTCGGGCCGGCTGAGGCGGGGCTGGTGGGGGTGGCCGGCGGCCGGGCTGGTCGTGGTCATCGACCCACGATGTCCCCGCAACCGGTGACCATCCTGTGCCGCGCCTGTGCGTTGCCTATGACTCCGGGCATGACTCCGGACGCGACTCCGGCACGCACATGAGATGCATAGGCCGGCCACAGTTTCACCCGGGGGTCGGCCGCGAACGATCGTCGGCATGAACTCATCGCTCTCCTCCGACGCCGGTCCCCGGCCGGCTCCCGACGTCACCGACCTGCCGCCCGGCGCACCCGTGCTCGACCTCGTGATCCCCGTCTACAACGAGGAACGCGGGCTCGAGCGTGCGGTGCGTGCCGCCCACGCCTACCTGACCACCCGCTTCCCCTACCCGGCGCGGATCACCGTGGTCGACAACGCCTCGACCGACGGCACCCTCGCCGTCGCGCAGCGCCTCCTGGCGGAGCTCGACGGCGTCCACGTGCTCCACCTGGACGCCAAGGGCCGCGGCCGTGCGCTGCACACCGCCTGGCTCGCCTCCGACGCGCAGGTGCTCGCCTACATGGACGTCGACCTGTCGACCGACCTGTCGGCCCTGCTGCCCCTGGTCGCACCCCTGGTCTCCGGCCACTCGCACCTCGCGATCGGCACCCGGCTGGCTCGCGGCTCGCGCACCGTGCGCGGGCCGCGGCGCGAGATCATCTCCCGCGGGTACAACATGCTGCTGCGCGGCACGCTCGCCGCCCGGTTCACCGACGCGCAGTGCGGTTTCAAGGCCATCCGGGCCGACGCCGCCCGTGCGCTGCTGCCGCTGGTCGCCGACACGCAGTGGTTCTTCGACACCGAGCTGCTGGTGCTGGCCGAGCGGGCGGGCCTGCGCATCCACGAGGTGCCCGTCGACTGGGTGGACGACCCGGACAGCCGGGTCGACATCGTCGCCACCGCGCTGGCGGACCTCCGGGGCATCGCGCGCCTGGCCCGCGACCTGGTCTCGGGGCGGTTGCCGCTCGCCGAGGTGCGCGCCCACCTGCCCGGCGCCGTCTGGGCACCGGGCGCCGGGCCGGACGCCGCGGCCGCGCTCGAACCCCGCCGCGCCCTGCTGCTGCACCAGCTCGTCCGGTTCGGCCTCGTCGGGGTCGCCAGCACCGTCGCCTACGTGCTGCTCTACCTGCTGCTCGCGGGCGTCACCGGGCCCCAGGCGGCCAACTTCACCGCCCTGGTGCTGACGGCCGTCGCCAACACGGCGGCCAACCGCCGCGTCACGTTCGGGGTGCGCGGTCCGGACCGGCTCGGCACCCACCACGGGCAAGGGCTGGTCGTCTTCGGCCTGGCCTGGACGCTGACCGCCGGGTCCCTGTGGCTGCTCCACACCGTCTCGCCCGACACCGGCCGTGCCGTCGAGCTGGCCGTGCTCGTCGCGGCGAACCTCGTCGCGACCCTCCTGCGGTTCGTGCTGCTGCGCGTGTGGGTCTTCCGCCCACGCGCCGCGGCTGTCCCGGCCGGCACCGGGCCGGCTCCGTCCGCCCTACCGGCCGACCGCGCGTCCGCACCGGCACCGACCACCGCGGGACCCGCCCGGACCGGCGCGCCCGCCCCCGCCTCCGAAGGGAACCCCTCATGACCACCCCAGCACACGTCGCCCCGGCGCTCGCCGGCCCCGGCGTCCCCGTCCTCGTCCGCCCGACCGCGGACGCCGCCCCCGAGGCGCCGGACCACGCGACCCGGGCGCGCTGGGAGCGCCCCGCGCTGCTCGGTCTGCTGCTCGTCACGGCGCTGCTCTACCTGTGGGGGCTGTCGGCCTCCGGCTGGGCCAACTCGTTCTACTCCGCGGCCGTGCAGGCCGGTTCCGAGTCGTGGACGGCCTTCCTCTACGGGGCGTCCGACGCCGCCGGGGCCATCACCGTGGACAAGCCACCCGCCTCACTGTGGGTCATGGCGTTGTCGGTGCGGCTGTTCGGACTCTCGTCGTGGTCGATCCTGGTGCCGCAGGCGCTGATGGGCGTGGCCACCGTCGGCGTCCTGTACGCGACGGTGCGCCGCGCGTTCTCCGCCCGGGCCGCCCTGCTCGCGGGCGCCGTCCTCGCCCTGACCCCGGTCGCGGCCCTGATGTTCCGCTTCAACAACCCCGACGCGCTCCTGCTGCTCCTGCTCACCGGCGCCGTGGCGGCCGTGCTGCGCGCGGTCGAGGGACCCCGCACCACGCGGTGGATGGTGCTCGCCGGCGCCCTGGTGGGGCTCGCGTTCCTCACCAAGCAGCTCCAGGCCTTCCTCGTGCTGCCCAGCCTCGCGCTGATGTTCCTCGGGGCGGCGCCGGTGGGCCTCGGCCGGCGGATCCGGGACAGCCTGCTCGGCATCGCGGCCATGGTGGTGGCCGGCGGCTGGTGGGTGGCACTCGTCGAGCTCGTGCCTGCCTCGATGCGGCCGTACGTCGGCGGCTCGCAGACCAACTCGTTCCTGGAGCTCACGTTCGGCTACAACGGCCTGGGGCGCATCACCGGCGACGAGGAGGGCTCCGTCGGCGGGGGCGGCGGCATGGGCGGTGGGTTCGGCGGCTCCACCGGTCTCACCCGCCTGTTCGACGCCGAGAACGGCGGCCAGATCACGTGGCTCGTGCCCGCCGCCCTGATCCTCGCGGCGGGTGCGCTGTGGGCTCGCCGCCGGGCGCCCCGCACCGACGTCCGGCGTGCCGCCGTGCTGGGCTGGCTGTCGTTGCTGCTGGTCACCGCCCTGACGTTCTCGTTCATGGCCGGCATCTTCCACGCCTACTACACCGTGGCGCTGGCCGCTCCGGTCGCGGCCCTGGTCGGGATGGGCGGCTGGACCCTGTGGGGCGAGCGGCACGCCCCGTGGGCGCTCTGGCTCCTCGCGGCGGCGAGCGGCACGACGACGACGTGGGCGGTGGTGCTCCTCGGGCGCAGCGCCGACTGGCTGCCGTGGCTGCGCTGGACCGTCCTGGCCGTGGGCGCCCTCGGCACGCTGGCGCTGGTCGCGGCGGCCGTGCGCCCGGGGCGGGCCGCGGTGGCGCGGGCCGGGGCGGCGCTCGCGCTGGTGGCCGACCTCGCCGGACCGGCGGCGTACACGCTGCAGACGGTCGCCACGCCGCACGCCGGGTCGATCGTGACCGCGGGGCCGTCCGTGTCGGGCGGGTTCGGGGGCATGGGCGGCGGGATGCCCGGGGGAGGGACGCCTGGGGGCGGGATGGCTGGTGCCGGCGGTCAGGCCGGCGGGGGCCAGATGGGTCAGCCACCGACCGGCGGGCAGACGAGTCAGCCACCGACCGGCGGGCAGACGGGTCAGTCACCGACCGGCGGGCAGACGGGTCAGCCGCCGACCGGTGGGCTGATGGGTCAGCCGCCGACCGGGGCCGACGGCACGGGCGGCATGGCCGGTGGCATGGGTGGCCTGCTGAACGGCGCTGAGGTGTCCGAGGAGGTCGCCGCCCTCCTGCTCCAGGACGCCGACCGGTACACCTGGGCCGCGGCGGCCGTGGGCTCGCAGAACGCGGCGTCGTACCAGCTCGAGACCGAGCAGCCGGTGATGGCGGTCGGTGGCTTCAACGGGTCCGACCCGTCGCCCACCCTGGAGCAGTTCCAGGCGTACGTCGCCGCCGGGGAGATCCACTGGTTCGTGGGCGGGGGCGGTTTCGGCGGGCAGAACGGCGGATCGTCGTCGTCGAGCGAGATCGCCGCGTGGGTCGAGGAGAACTTCACGGCGACGACCGTCGACGGCGTCACCCTGTACGACCTGACCGGTGCGGCGGCCGCGCCGTCGACGGGGACGGGGACGGCGGACGTCTGACCTTCGGTCGGGTTCGACCCCGCGGCGGCGTCCTCGGGGTACGGTCGGTGGTCGCGTCGCGAGGCGCGACCACCGACCGGGCGCTCGCGGCGCCCACGATCGTCGAGGAGAGGCCGATGACCCAGGAGATGCGCACCGCCACGATCGGCGCCGGCCCGGTCACGCTCGGTACGTCGGGACTCGGTGCGCGCACCGCGCCGGGGTCCGCGGACGAGGAGGCGGCGGTCGAGGTCGCGCTCGACCTGTTCGCCGGCGACCACACCTTCCTGGACACGTCCAACAACTACGCCGGGGGCCGGTCGGAGGCCGTGCTCGGGCTGGCCCTGGCGCGCCTCGGACCGGAGGCGGCCGCCCGTGTCGTGTCGAAGGTCGACCACGAGCCCGGGACGCGGGTGTTCGACCGTGACCGCGTGCTGCGCTCGTTCGACGAGACCACGGCGCGGCTGGGCGTCGACCACCTGCCGCTGCTGCACCTGCACGACCCGTACTCGGTGACGTTCGAGGAGGCGGTCGGCCCCGGTGGCGCGGTGGAGGGGCTCGTCGAGCTGCGCGAGGCGGGGCGGGTGGGGGCGATCGGCGTCGCCGCGGCTCCGGTACCCCTGATGGCCAGGTACGTGCGGACCGGCGTGTTCGACGCCGTGCTGATCCACAACCGGTTCACGCTCGTCGACCAGTCGGCAGCCCCCGTCTTCGCGGAGGCCAAGGAGCGAGGGATGACCGTGTTCAACGCGGCGCCGTTCGGCTCGGGCCTGCTCGCCAAGGGCCCGCACGACGGCGCCGTGTACGACTACCGGCCCGCGGGTGCCGACCTGCTGGCCTGGACGCGACGGCTGCAGGAGACGTGCGCGGCTCACGGGGTGTCCCTGCCGGCCGTGGCGCTGCACTACTCGCTGCGCTCGCCGCTGGTCGACTCGACGGTGGTCGGCGTCGCGTCGCCGGGGCGCCGGGCGCAGCTCGACCGGCTCGTCGCGACCCAGGTCCCGGACGAGCTGTGGGACGCGGTCGACGCGCTCGGGCCGGCGCCGTCGCCGGTGGACGACAGCGCCTACGCCTGACGCCAGGCGTCCGCGGCCTCCGGACCGGTGACGTCAGCCGCCCGCCGGTACGCGCGCACCGATGGTCCGGGCGGCACGGCAGACCTCGCCGGGCAGCGGCGACGTGTGCACGTCCGTCATGGCGCTGGTCGCGCCGCTGAGGCCGAGCGAGCCCAGCGGCCGGTCGGTCACGTCGGTGATGAGCGCGGCGACGGCGGTCGTGCCGAGCTGCCGTTCGTTCACCGAGACCGCAAATCCCTGCTCGTGCGCCGCCGTGAGGTCGGCGCGGACCTCGTCGGCGTCGAGGACCGTGCCGTCGGCCAGGCGGACCGAGGGCGCACCACCCGTCGCCGTCCCGACGGCGGTGGTCAGGTCGTCGGCGGCGAGGAAGGCCTTGCCGGCCGCGCCGGGGTACAGGGGGAGCCGCTCGCCGATGGGCAGGGAGTACTCGGGTCGCCTGCCGCCCTCGTGGCGGTCGATGAGCACGCGGGTGTCCTGGATGCGTACGTACAGCGAGGCCGTCAGGCCGGTGGCGGCGGCGAGCTGTTCGAGCACGGGACGGGCCACGAGCCGCAGGGGACTGGTCGTGGCGAACGCGTGCGCGGTGGACAGTGCCGCGGGGCCGGCCGTGTAGCCGTGGCTGTTCCGGCTGGCGTAACCCTGCTCGACCAGCACGTTGACCAGGCGCTGCGTCGTGGCCAGATGGAATCCCGCGCGCTGCGCCAGGTCGGTCAGCCGCAGCGGCTGCTGGGCCAGCTCGAGGGTCTTCAGCACGGAGAACGCCCGGTGCACCGACCGCATCGGGCTGTTGCTCGTCTCGCTCACGCCGCCTCCTTCGTCGCCGGGACAAGCTATCACTGTGTGAGAGCACCGCTCGCATGGTGGTCACTGATTGACGTCGCTCCGAGCGCTTGCGTAGAAATCTCGCACAGCAAGTGTGGCTATCACACTATGAGAACTAGGAGCGATCAATGAGGCTCGCAGTACTTGGCCTGGGCGAAGCAGGAACCATCTACGCGCAGGGGTTCACCACCGCCGGCGCCGAGGTCGCCGGGTTCGACCCCGGCGACACCGCCACCCCGCCCGGCGTCCGCCGAGCGGGTTCCGTGGCCGACGCCGTGGCCGGCGCCGACCTGGTGATCAGCCTGGTCACCGCCGCGCACGCCGTCGACGTGGCCCGCGAGGCGGCGCCGGCGCTGGCGCCCGAGGCGCTGTACGCCGACCTGAACGCCGCGTCCCCCGAGCTCAAGCACGAGGTGGCGGCGGCGCTGGGCGGGGCGAGCGGGCGCTTCGCCGACGTCGCCGTCATCGGCTCCGTGCCCCAGAACGGGCCGCGGACCTCCCTGCTCGTGTCCGGTCCGGCCACCACGGGCGTCGCGTCGTCCTTCCGCGAGCTCGGCGCCCCCGTCGAGGCGATGGGCGGCGACCCGGGCGACGCCACGCGGCGCAAGATCCTGCGGTCCGTCTTCATGAAGGGCCTCGGCGCCGTGATCACCGAGGCGATCGACGCCGGCGTCGCCGCCGGCGAGGAGGCGTGGGTGCGGGACCAGATCACCGCAGAGCTCGCCGGCGGCCGCGCCGCCGCCGACCGGCTCGACCTCGGCACGCGCAAGCACGCCGTGCGCCGCTCCCACGAGTCCGCGGCCGCGGCCGGGCTGCTGTCCTCCCTGGGGGTCAACCCCGTGGTCACGACGGCGGCCGCGGAGCGTCACCGGTACCTCGGCCAGTTCGCCGGCGAGGCACCCGACCGGCTGGAGGACCTGCTCGCCGGCTACTCCGGCGTGCCCACCGCCGCGATCGGCGACGCCCGGGACCGGCTCGGCGTCGTGGACCCGCGCGTACGGACCATGTGGCCCGGCGCGCACGTCGCCGGCCGGGCGCTGACCGTCCTGTGCCGCCCCGGCGACAACCAGGGCATCCACCAGGCCCTGACCGTCGCGCGTCCCGGTGACGTGCTCGTGGTCGACGGCGGCGGGCACCCCGCCCGCGCCCTGATCGGCGAGCTGATCGCCCACCGGGCGATCAACCGCGGCATCGCCGGGATGATCATCGACGGCGCCGTCCGCGACGTCCCCGCGCTGCAGGAGGCCCGGTTCCCGGTCTGGGCCGTCGGCTCCTCGCCGGCCGGCCCCTACAAGTCCGGCCCGTACCGCATCGGCACGGCGGTCTCGGTCGGCGGAGCGGTGGTCCACCCCGGCGACGTCGTGGTCGCCGACGCCGACGGTGTCATCGTCGTCCCGCTGGCCGAGGCGGCACGTACCCTCGCCGGGGCGCGCGCCGTCCTCGCGGACGAGGCCACCCGCTACCGGACGATCCTCGGCGAACGTCCCGCCTGACCCGCAGTCACCACCCAGCCGTCCTTCCCGCTCCGACGCTGTAGAGGGAGAATCATGCCCATCGGGCTCATCGCACTCGGCGTGTTCATCGCCGTCATCGTCCTCGGCAACGTGGTCCTCAGACGCAACATGGGCGAGGCCATGCTGCTCGGACTGCTCGCCACCGCCCTGTTCGCCGGCGCCGGCGCACCCCAGGCCCTGCTGCACGGCCTGCGCGCCGCCCTCGACGAGGAGGTCCTGTACGCCGCCCTCGCGTTCGTCTTCATGGCCTACGTCGTGGACCGCACCGGACTCATCCAGCGCCTGCTGGAGATCCTCAACTCCGTCTTCGGCAGGTTCCGCGGGGGCCCGGCCCTCGTGGACACCGTCGGGTCCGCGGCCATGGGGGCGCTGTCCGGGTCCAACTCCGGCAACACCGCCACCACCGGTGCGTTCACCGGCCCCTGGATGGTCCGCACCGGGTGGACGCCGGCACGCAGCGCCACCGTGCTGGCCGGCAACGGCGGTCTCGGCGCCGCGATGCCGCCGAGCTCGTCCATGGTCATCATGATCGGGTTCGCCGGGTCGCTGGTCACCACCGGCCAGATCTACCTCGCCCTGCTGGCCGCCGGCCTGTACCAGGTGGTCTGGCGGGCGCTGCTCGTCATGTACTTCGTGCGGCGCGACGGGATCCAGCGCGTGCCCGGCGACCAGATCAAGCCCCTGCGCCAGGCCCTGCACGACGGCGGCAGCGCGATGCTCATCATGTTCGGCGCGCTGATCCCCATCGTCGTCACCATCGGCCCCCTCGCGACCTTCCTGGAGGACGACGCCCGGCTCGGCGCCGCACTCGAGGACGTCTCGCTCCTGACCTGGATCCCGGTGCTCATCACCGCGATCGCCCTGGTCCTCGGGCGCCGGTCCCTGCCCCGGAGCGGTGGCCAGTGGTTCTCGTGGCTCGCGGAGTCCATGCCCCGGTTCTCCAGCATCGGCGCGCTGCTGTTCTTCGCCGTCGCCGCCAGCCAGGTGCTCAGCGAGCTCGGGCTCGAACGCGACATCGACCGCCTCCTCGGCCAGCTGCACCTCAACCCGTACGTGTCCGTGCTGATCGTCGGCGTGCTCATCGCCGTCGTGGCCGGGCCGCTGTCCTCGACCGCCACGCTCACCGCCGTCGGCCAGGTGTCGCTGCTCGCGCTCGTCGCCGTGGGGATCGACCCGGTCCTGGCCGTCACCGCGATCCTCGTCTTCGCCTCCACCGAGGGCGCCTCGCCGCCGGCGTCCGGCTCGATCTTCGTCGCCGCGGGGCTCACCGGGGCCAAGCCCGAGCAGACGTTCCTGCCCCTGATCGTCTACTACATGGTGCCCATCATGCTGATCGGCTGCCTCATCGCCTGGGGTGTCCTGCCCGTGTTCGGCACCTGATGCCCCACCCGTCCCGCACGAGAAACCGGCTCACGAAAGGGCACCCATGACCTCCACGGCAGTCCCCGCCACCCGCGCCCAGGCCTTGTGCCGCAGCGCCTTCGTCGTCACCCTGCTCGTCTTCCTGGCGCTCGCGGCCGCCCTGGTCGCCGTCCAGCTGCTGGGCGTGGTCCTGCTGCGCCCGGACTGGGTGTCCGGCGCGTCGCAGGCGCTGCTCGTCCCCGCGATCACCGCCGGCGTCGTCTTCGGCCTGGTGGGTTTCGTCGGGAGCTACCTGACGCCCGGCGCCGGTGACGACTGACGTCGCGGGGCGTCACTCCCAGCGCCGGTGCCGCGCCAGCGCGGTCCAGACGACGGCCAGGCTGCCCGCGCACACGGCCGCGACCACCGCGAGCGCCGGCGCGTAGGCGATCCCGGGTGCGAGGGCGGCCAGCACCGTGGGCAGCAGGAACCCGGTGTAGGCCAGGGCGTAGTAGACGCCCGTCATGCCGGCCAGGTCCCGCGGGGTGGCCAGCGACTGGGCGATGAGCAGCCCGGACACGACGCACACCCCGTACGAGCCGCCGAGGAGCACCGCCACCGCGAACGCGAGGACGGGCGCGCCGGCCGCCGCCGCGACGGCGGCCAGCACCATGCCGGCGGTCATGCCCGCCAGGCCGACGACGAGCGCGTGCCCGTGGGTCACCCGGTTGAGGAACCCGACGGTGGTCTGGGTGACCGCCCCGGTGCCCAGGGTGACCACGGTGAGGCCCGTGGCGTAGAGGGTCGCCCAGGGCCCCAGGCGGTGCTCGACGACCGCGGGCATGATCGCGTACGCGACGCCCGCGGCGGCGAACACCCACGGCGCGGCCGGCAGGACCAGCACCCGGAACGCGCGCTGCGCGGCGGACGGTAACTGCAGGTCGCGCCACCAGGGCCGGGCCGCCCGCTGTCCTGCCGGCAGGCTCTCGGGTGCCCGGAGCAGCGGCCCGAGCGCGGCGACGCAGAGCGCCACGTGCACCACGTAGGGCGACTGTGCCGGCCAGGGTGCCCACTGGGCGATCGCTCCCGTGACGCCGGCGCCGAGCGCGAACCCCAGCGTGAGGGTGAGCGAGGAGCGCCAGGCGCCCGCCGGGGAACCGGCGTACGGGTCCCACGGCGGCGCGGAGAGCTCCTTGATCCAGCTCGACCCCACGGACATGCCGATGCCGACGCCGATGCCCGCGAGCAGCCGGCCCGCGCAGAGGAGCACGAACGAGTCGAGGCTCGCCGCGAGCAGCATGCTCGCGGCGATGGCGCTGACGAGCCCGGCGACGGCGACCGGCTTGCGGCCGTGCCGGTCGGACACCGCCGCGGCGACCAGCAGGCCCGGGATCAGGCCGAACACGTACATGCCGAGGAGCAGGTTCGCCTGCCACGGCGCATAACCGCCCAGCGTCTCGTACAGGTGCAGCAGCGGCGTGAAGTGGTTGCCGCCCCAGGCCACGACGAACACGGCGGGTGCCGTCAGCAGCCAGGGCCGCCCCGCGGGTCGCGGGCTCACCGGGCCACCTCGTACCCGCTGTGGCCACGGGCGAGGTGCTGCTCGATCAGCCGGGCGAACCCCGCGGGGTCCCGGGCCTCGATCGCCCCCAGGAGTGCGGTGTGCTCGTCGGCGAACTCGTCGAGCCGGCCGGCCGCCGAGGCGACCGCGAGGTGCGTCAGGCGGATCAGCCGGGGGCCGAGCAGCCGCGAGATCTCGGCCACCACGCCGCTGTGCTCGTGATGGATGATCGCGGCGTGGAACGCGTAGTCCAGCACGGCGAACTCCGCCGGCCGGGCGACCGTGGCCCGCTGCCGGTCCAGGATCGCCCGCAGGTGCGTCGCCAGCTCTTCCCGGGATCCGGCCTCGGCGGCGTCGAGCCGCCGTACGACGTCGGCCTCCAGCATCGAGCGGACCGACAGCAGCTCGTCCCGTTCGGTGGCGGTGGGCACCGTGACCATCGCGCCCTTCTTCGGTGCGAGGGCCACCAGGCCCCAGACCTGGAGCGTGAGCAGCGCCTCGCGCACCGGCGTGCGGCTCACGCCGTGCCCGGCCGCGACGTCCACCTCGGTGAGCCAGGTGCCGGGAGCGGTCTCGCCGCTGACGATCCGGTGGGCGAGCTCGCCGGCCAGCCGCTCGGCGATCGACCGGGCCGGGGTGGTCCAGGGCAGGTTGAGGTGCGCGGCCGGATCGAGATGCATGCATCTATGTATACATCATGCGCGGCAGTGCGTGCGCCGACGCCTGGGATCCGGTCCCGCTCAGATCAGCAGCAAGGACTTGCCCACCGTCGCGCGCTCCGCGAGCGCGACGTGCGCGGCGGACGCGTCGGCCAGCGCGTACGTCGCACCGACCGCCGGTCTGATCCGGCCCTGAGCCGCCAGGTCCAGCACCCGCACCAGCAGGGCGCGGACGAGGGCCGGGTCGGGCGTCCCGGCCGCGAGCTCGTTGATCACCTCGACCCGTCGGGACCCGGCCAGGTGCGGATCGACCGTGGTGAACTGCCCGCCCGACGTGCCGTAGGTGACGAACCGGCCACCGTCGGCCACCGTGTCGAAGACGGCGGGCCCGAGCGCGGCACCTGCGCCGTCCAGGGCCAGGTCGACGCCGGTCCCGCCCGTCGCCGCCCGCACCCTCTCCACCCAGCCCGCCTGCGTGTAGTCGACCGCCACCTCGGCTCCGAGCTCACGCGCCAGGTCGAGCTTGCGCTCACCGCGGGCGGCGCCGATGACGCGCAGCCCGGCGTCGTGCAACAGCTGGACCAGCAGGGACCCGGCGCCGCCGGCTGCTGCGGCCACCAGGACCCACGGGGCACGTCCGCCGGCCGCGGGTGCGTGCCGGACCAGCCGCAGCGCGGTGACCCCGTCCGTCATCAGGGCCGCCGCCTCGGCCAGGCCCACTCCCTGCGGCACGGGGACGACGTCGTCCAGGTCGCTCGCGAGCAGCTCCGCGTACCCCGGCCCGTGCGCGACGACGTCGCGGCCCACCCAGGCGGGGTCGACGCCGTCCCCGACGGACGTCACGGTTCCCGCGCCGCCCGTGCCGGGCACGTAGGGCAGCTCCAGCGGGAAGATCTCGCCGCCCCACCCGCCGCGCAGGAGCGTGTCGAGGAAGATGACGTCGGCGGCGGCCAGCCGGACCACCACCTGCCCCGGGCCGGCCACCGGGTCGGGGACCTGCCGCAGCACCAGCACCTCGGGCCCGCCGAACTCCTGTACCTGGATGGCTCGCACCGGCGCTCCTTCGTCCTGGCCCGGCCCGTGCGGCCGGCGTCCAGGTGCGACGCTAGAACCTTTACCTAGGTTGAGGTCAAGGAGCGCTGTCGCACCGGTGCGTCACGCCTGCCGACGCAGCACGGTGTCGATGGCGTGCCGGGCGTGGGCGCGCGCCTCCTCGTACGAGGGCGCGGGCGCGAGCCCGAGCAGGCGCCTGCGGTGCGGCTCGCCGAGCAGGAGGGTGTAGATCGCCTCGGCCGCGCCGGGCGCGTCCGGAGCGCTGTCGTCCGGGCCACCGGCGGTCGTCCGCCGGCGGTCGAGGCTCGCGGCGAGCACCTCGATCGACCGGGCCGGTCCCTGCTCGTAGAACGTGGCCGCGAGCTGCGGATGCTGGCGCGACTCGGCGATGACCAGGCGGTGGAGGGTGACGGCGTCGTCCCCGTGCAGGATGTGCACCATCCGCGTGGCGAGCTGCTCCAGGTCCGCGGTGCCGTGGACGGCGGGCCGCTCGTGCACGTGCAGCCGGTCCACGGCGGCGAAGAACAGCCCGGTCTTGTCCGTGAAGTGGCGGTAGACGGTCCGCTTGGTGGCGCCCACCGCGAGCGCGACCGCCTCGATGGTGGTGCCCGTGAACCCGCGTTCGGCGAACAGGCGGACGGCGGCCTCCAGGATCTCCGTGCGCCGGGCGTCGACGTCCTCGCGGCGGGGGCGGCCGGGGCCGCGCCGTGCCGCCCCGGCGGGGCCGCTCCGTGCTGTCCTGCCGGACGGGTGGGTCGCAGCGGGACCTGTGGCGTCCGTCTCCTCGGGCTCTCTCCTCACGTCAGTAATGATACGTTGCCGTTTCATTGCTTGCTGGCCGATGGACAGGGAGGACGACGGATGGCCGAGGAACGACTTCTTCACGTGGCCTTCAGCGACGACTGGGAGGCGTGCGAGCGGTTCGGTGAGTACGACGTGGCCACGCGCAGCACGCTGTTCGACGACACCGGATTCCTCCACTCCACCACCGCGCAGGGCCTGCCGGCCGTGCTGCGCGACGTCTACGGCGACGCGTCCGAGCCACTCGTCCTCGCTGTGATCGACGAGGCGGCTCTGGCTGCTCAGGGGATCACGGTGCGGTGGGAGGCGGGCGCCGGTCCGGACGGCACGGCCGCGCCGCGCATCGAGGGTGCGCTGCCGATGGACCGCGTCACCGTTCCCGCCGTGCTGCCCGTGCGACGAGGCGCGGACGGATGGGTCGCCCCCGACCTCGGCGGGTGGCACGTACGCAGCACGCCGCCGCCCGGCGTCGCCTAGGACGGGCGGAGCGCGTCGGCCCGCGGCGGCAGGCGGTACTCGTCGCGCTTGCTCGTGCCCACGCCCATCCGCACCATCCCGGACACGAGGCCCACGGCGGCGGCCACCCCGTCGACGACCGGCACCCCGGTGCGCCGGGTCAGGTCGGCGCACAGGTCGGTCATGCCGGCGCAGCCGAGCACCACGGTGTCGGCGCCGTCGAGCACCGCGCGCTCGCAGAGGCGGGCGATGCGCTCGCAGGCGGCCGATCCGGCGTCCTCGAGGTCCAGCACCGGCACGTCGGCGGCGTGCAGGGCGACGCACGCGTCCTGGTAGCCGTAGCGCCGGACCAGGTCCTGCGCGCGGCCCAGGGTGCGCGAGAGGGTGGTGACCACCGCGAACGTGCGGCCGGACAGGGTGGCGACGTGCATCGCGGCCTCGGCGATGCCGACCACCGGCCCGGTGGCCTGCTCGCGGGCGGCGTCGAGACCGGGGTCGCCGAAGCAGGCGACCACGTACCCGTCCGCGGGGCGTTCGCCCGCCTCGCAGGCCGCGACGTCCCGCGCGACCACCAGCGCCGCCCATGCCTCGTCGGTGTGGCTCTCGACGGCGGCCGGGCCGGAGCCCGGCTCGGGGCAGCCGGCGACGACGGCGACGTCGGGGCCCGCCACCTCCCGGGCAGTGGCCGCGATCTTGCCGGTCATCGCCCGGGAGGTGTTGGGGTTGATCAGCCGGATCCGCACGGTCAGGCCGTGGCGCCGTCGGCCACGCCCGCGGTGCCGCCGTCGAACGACGGGACCTGCGGGCTGAGCCGCTCCAGCCACCAGAAGGCGGCGAACCCGAGGGCGCACCCGATGAACCAGGTGAAGTTGCCGATCCAGGAGATGTCGAAGTACCCGAGGTCGGCGATCAGCTTGGGCACCACGCCCAGCAGGACCGTCGGCACACCCGCCAGCACGACGGCCAGGACCCCGTTGCGGTTGTAGCCGTTGGTGTACCAGTAGGCGCCCTCGGGGGACATGGTGAACATGTCGTCGACGAGCACCCGCTGCCGCGCCGCCACGTAGTAGCCGGCGATCAGGATGCCGAACAGGGGACCGATCAGGGCGCCCAGCACACCGAGCGTGTAGTGGATCGCGTCGGCGTCGTCGTACCAGTTCCAGGGCAGCAGGAGCACGGAGCCGACGGCGGCGATCATGCCGCCCATGCGCCAGCTCACCTTCTGCGGGGCCACGTTGGAGAAGTCGAACGCGGGGGAGATGAAGTTGGCGACGATGTTGATGCCGACCGTGGCCGTCACGAACGTGAGGCCGCCGAGCAGGATCGCGAACGGGGTGTCGATGCGCTCCACGGTGTGGATCGGGTCGGTGACGAGCTCGCCGAACACGGGGACCGTGGCGGACGCCGTGATCACCGTGAGGATCGAGAAGAACAGGAAGTTCACCGGCAGGCCCAGCAGGTTGCCGCGCTTGACGGCCTTGAACGAGCGGCCGTAGCGGGCGAAGTCGCCGAAGTTGAGCATGGGGCCGGAGAAGTACGACACGACGATGGCGACGGCCGTGCAGAACACGCCCACAGAGGCCCAGCCGGTGAGCGGTTCGCCCTGCACGAGGCTCAGGCTGATGTTCGACCAGCCGGCCTCCGAGACCAGGTAGACGGCCAGCACGATCATCACGACGTAGACGGCCGGTCCCGCCCAGTCGATGAACCTGCGGATGGTCTCCATCCCGTTCCAGAACAGAGCGGCCTGCGCGAACCAGAGGACCGCGTACGAGATCCAGCCCAGCGCGCTGAGCCCCAGGAAGGTCGGCTCGACGAGGGCCGCGGCGGCGGGGATGAACTTGAGGAACACGATGTTCAGCGACTCGGCGGCGAGGAACGTCTGCACGCCGTACCAGGCCACCGCGATGAGCCCGCGGATGATCGCGGGGATGTTCGCGCCCTTGACGCCGAACACGGCCCGGTTGATCACGGGGTAGGGCACGCCGGTGCTCTGGCTGGGCCGGGCGACCAGGTTGGTGAACACCTGCACGATGACGATGCCGACCACGAGGGCCAGGAGCACCTGCCAGCTCGCGATGCCGAGGGCGAAGAGGCTGCCGGCCGTGACGTAGCCGCCCACGCTGTGCACGTCGGACATCCAGAACGCGAAGATGTTGTACGCCGACCACTTCTGCTCGCGCAGCGGGGCGAGGTCCTCGTTGGCGAGGCGCGGGTCGTACCCGGGCTTGACGTCGCCGGAGCCCACCGGGTGCCCGGCGGCCTCCACGAGGTCGTGCTCACCGGCGGGGGAGTGGTCGGGGTGGTCGGGTGCGGCCGCCGTGGAGGCCGTCACCTCCGTGTTCTCGGTCATGAGCGGCCTTCCGAGGGAGCGGTCTGCGAGGTCCCCATGAAGTTATGGGTTAACGCGAGTGCGCCGGTTTCCCGGGCGTAACCAGGTCGTAAGGCTCATGTTCAGTGATGGCTTCACAGGTGTTTCGGGATGTGTCGGGCACGTGACGCCAGGCGTGTCGCCGGTGTGTCGCGCTGCCGCGGGCGCGGGCCGGGCCCGCGCGCTCGTACGATGCGGCGGTGTCCTCCGAACCGTCGCTGGGTGCCCGGCTGCGCTCCCTGCGTGAAGCCCGAGGTGTGTCGGCGCGCAGCCTCGCCGCGACGCTCGGCATCTCGGCCAGCGCCGTGTCCCAGATCGAGCGGGACGTGATGCGCCCGTCGGTGGTCCGGCTGCTGGCCATCACCGACGCGCTCGGCGTGCCGTTGTCCGACGTCTTCGAGCCGCCGGAGGCCGCCGCCGGACCGCGCGGCGGGGCGGGGGAGCTGGAGCAGGCCGGGATCGCCGTCACCCGGGCCTGGGAGGCGTCACCCGTGACGCTCGACGGCGGGGTCACCTTCCGCAGGCTCTCGCCCCGTCCCATGCCCGGGCTCGACTTCTTCGAGTCCGTGTACCCGCCCGGCGCGACGGCGACGCTCGGCGACTCCGAGCTGTTCCGGCACGAGGGGTACGAGATCGGCAACGTCGTCTCGGGCGAGCTCACGGTCGAGCTGGCTGACGACGTGGTCGTGCTGGCAGCCGGTGACTCGATCAGCTACCCCTGCTCGGTGCCGCACCGGATCCGGAACGCCGGGGTGCGGCCGGCGGTGGCGACCTGGCTGATCGTGCATCCCTAGTCGCGGGGTCAGGCGGCCGGGATGGTCGTCCTGGTCAGCCGCTCGGAGACCTCCCAGACGCGTGCCGCCTCGGTGAGGCTGCGCAGCGGGCGGTACATCCGCTGCTCGGCCGGTGCGCCGCTGGTGTTGCCGAGCCCGCGGGGGCTGTACAGGGCGCCCGGCTTGGCCTGCGGGTCGGTGGCCGCCATGAGCGCGGGCAGCGCCGCGCTCTCGACCGTGCCGGCCAGGACACCGCGGGCGGAGAGCCAGCGGATCATCCGCCGGCCGGGGGTCTCCTGTGCGCGGCCCAGCTCGGGCCGCGCGGCGAGCAGGTTGGTCGGGGCGACGCCGGGGTGGGAGAGGTTGCTGGTGATGCCCCAGCCCTGGGCCCTGCTGCGGCGCTCCAGCTCCAGGCCGAAGAGGCCGAACGCGATCTTGGACTGCCGGTAGGCGTGCATCCCGTCGTACTCGACGTCCCAGTTCAGGTCGTCCCAGTGGATGGAGCCGCTGCGGGCGGCGACGCTGACCTGCGAGGTGATCCGCGCGCCACCGGCGCGCAGGAGCGGCATCAGCTGCGCGACCAGGGCGAAGTGCCCCAGGTGGTTGGTGCCGAACTGGAGCTCGAACCCGTCGGCCGTCCGCTGGTGGTCGGGCGGGGTCATGACGCCCGCGTTGTTGATCAGGAGGTGGATCGGGTCGCCCTCGGCGCGCAGGGTGTCGCCGAGAGCGGCCACGCTCTCCAGCGAGGAGAGGTCGAGGGTACGTGTGGAGACCCGTGCGCCCGGCACGGCTTGCTGGATGGTGGCGATCGCGGCGTCCCCCTTGGCCGGGTTGCGGACGGGGATGACGACCTCCGCTCCGGCGGCGGCGAGACGCCGGGCCATGACCAGGCCCATCCCGTCGCTCGCGCCGGTGACCACGGCCCGTTTGCCGGACAGGTCGGGGATCGTGATGTCGATCGGTGTGCGTGGCATGTGGTTCTCCTTGAGATCGTGCGTACCTCTGACTGTGCGGGATCGCAGGCGCGTTATGCAGGGCCCGTGGATCCCCCTCTGGCGGCTCGTCCCGGCTTGCGGGGCGGGCCGCCTCGTGCGGGCGAGGCTCAGCCGAAGGACACCTCGGCGAGCTGTTCCACCGTGTCCCAGTAACGCGATGCCATGTCACGATCCTGGGCCTGCTCGGGGACGACGGCGAATCCCGGCAGCCCGCTCAGCCCGCGCAGCTGCTTCGGGCCGTAGTAGCCGCCGCCGGTCGCCTGGGGCGAGGTGGCTGCGTACAGGGCGGGGAGGGCGCCGATGGCCGGGTCCTGCCACAGGAACGGCAGGTACTGGAAACGCCGGCCCTCCGGGCTGTCGGCCCCCGGACCGTCCAGGACGAGGTTCGTGCGGCACACCCCGGGATGCACCGCGATGCTCGTGATGCCCCAGCCGCCCGCCTTGCTGCGCCGCTCGCACTCGGATGCCATCAGGAGGGCACCGAGCTTGGTGTCGTCGTACGCGGCCCCGTACTCGTAGTGACGCTCCTTCTGGAGGTCGTCGAGGTCGATCGAGCCGACGCGCGAGCTCGACGTCCAGACGATCCGGGGTTCGGAGCCGTTGCGGAGGATCGGGAGGAGCTGCGCCGACAGGGCGAACGGGCCGCGGGCGTTGGTGGCGAACACCCGCTCGAGACCGTCGGCGGTCTCCTCGCGTTCGATCCGGCCCTGGACGCCCGCGTTGTTGATCAGCAGGTCGAGCCGGTCACCCGCGTCCTCGACCCGGGCGACGAACGCGCTGACCGATGACAGGTCGGTGAGGTCGAGCCGTTCGAACCGCACGGTCGCCCCTGGCGCCGCGGCGCGGATCCGGCGCACCGCCTCCTCGCCCCGCTCGGCATGGCGGGAGGCGATGGTCACGTCCGCACCCGCGACCGCCAGCGCCAGGGCCTCGTGGTAGCCGAGCCCGCTGCGGCCGTCGCGGGGGTAGCCGTTCGCGCCGGTGACCACCACGCGCCGGCCGGCCTGCGACGGCATGTCCGCGGTGGTCCAGTCGGGAAGCTCCGCACCCGGGGCGGTGAGCCGTCCCGCGCCGAAGGAGAGCGCGCCGGCCGCGACGCCGACGGCCGCCATCTGCAGCACGGCGCGGCGCGATGGTCCGCGCCGGTGGCCCGTGCGGTCGTCTCGTCCGCTCCGAGATGGCTGGTCGGGCGGGTCGGTCGGTGGGTGTGACATGTCCTGCTCCTCGTTCGGCGTGCACCGCGGCGCGGTCTGTCGTCGATCGTCGGCAGACCGTCCTCGTGTATCCAGGACCCGCCGATCACAGGCTGGCGAGATGCTGCGGCGGCGTCGGTGCCGACGAGGCGAGCGGCCCGGACGTGGTCGAGGCGCGCCGAACGTCGTCTGGTCGGGCGCAGGCCCTGAGGTGGGGTAGTATTTCCGTCGGCCCCAAGGGGCCGAACCGGTAGCCTTGAGCATGCTCAAGAACACCGCGGGCTGTGGCGCAGCTTGGTAGCGCACTTGACTGGGGGTCAAGGGGTCGCAGGTTCAAATCCTGTCAGCCCGACCGATTCAGGCCTGGAAACTCAAGGGTTTCCAGGCCTGAAGGGTTTCTGAGATTTGAACCGGTCATCAAATACTCATCAAATAGGCCGCCTGGGCGGCCGAATCTTGGCATCCGGGATGCGGGCCGCGCAGAGCGCGCGGGTCGTCTCGGGACGGTGCGGAGCGCAGCGCGCACCTGAGCGTCATGGAGACGCACACATCCCCCGCGGGTGGGCTGGACCCGCTGCTGAGCCTGGACGAGCTGGCCGAGTACCTCGGCATCCCGGTCCGGACGATCTACGACTGGCGCACCGACGGCAAGGGACCGCGCGGCGTCCGTATCGGCAAGCACGTGAAGTTCTTCCACTCCGACGTGCGCGCCTGGCTCGACCAGCAGCGCGAGGCCGCACCCGGTCGTGCCGGGCAGCCTGCGTGGCCGCCCGAGCAGTCCGACTCGGCGGGCACGCAAGCCGAGGGGTGGTGACCGTCCGTGGCTAAGCCTCGTACACCGATCGGCACGTGGGGTGCCATCAACCTCGACCGCACCGACTCCGGCGCGGACAGGGCCCGAACCTGGTTCCGGGACCTGGACGGCCGCCCCCGCCTCGTGCAGGCCTCCGGAGAGACACCGAAGCAGGCCGAGATCGCGCTCAAGGCCAAGCTGGCCCGGCGGATCAGGCGGTCGTCGGGAAGTGTGGAGCTGACGGCGGACAGCCCGTTCACGCGCCTGGTCGAGGTGTGGCTGGAGGACATCGAGCTGGACGATCTGGCGCCCTCGACCCGGGAGCTGTACGAGCGTGACATGCGCACGCTCGTGCTACCGGCTTTCCGGGACATGACGCTGCGCGAGATATCCATCATGAAGGTCGACCGGTTCCTCAAGGAGCAGCAGAAGCTGTCTTACGCCAGGGCCAAGCACGCCAAGGTGGTGCTGAACCTGGCTCTGGGGCTGGCGTTGCGGTACGAGGCGATCGACCGCAACCCGGTGGTTGGGACCAAGCGACTTCGCCGGCCGAAGACGGAGGCCAAGGCTCTGGCCCATGCCCAGGTCGACGCCATCCGGGCCGCTGTGCGTGCGTGGCGGCGAGGAGACCAGAAGGTTCCTGGACCGCCGCCGGACGGACAGCTCGAAGTGATCATCGAGGTGATGCTGGGGTCCTCGCTGCGGATCGGTGAGGTTCTTGCGCTGCGCCGCTGCGATGTCGACCTCACCACCAGCCCGGCCACCGTCCGCAACTCCGGCACGATCATCTCGCCCAAGGGCAAGCCGACCTACCGGCAACCCAGGCCGAAGACCTCGACCTCGGTGCGGCGTATTGCGGTGCCGACCTACACGGCCGAGGCGCTGCGCGGCCAGCTGGCATCTTCGGCCGGCGAGCCGCCGGAGACGCTGTTGTTCCGTTCTCGGAACAAGACACCGCTGACGACGAACAACGTACGACGTCGGCTACGGGACATCCTGAAGGAAGTCGGCATCACCGGCGTCACGCCGCACTCGTTCCGTCGGACGGCGGCTACAACCGTGGATAGGTCCGGTGGGACCGAGATGGCGGCACAGCTCCTTGGGCACACATCCACGGAGATCACGAAGCGGCACTACATCGAGCCGGACGAGAACGTGGATGTCCGCACTGCAGAGATCCTGGAATCTCTCGCACCGGGGAAGTCTCAGAGCCAGGTAGCCGGGCACGAAGGAGGGTTGGCCGGCGCGCGGTAAGACCAAGCCCGCTCTAGGGGCGCCACGTTACCGACAGGCCTGCGGCTCGATGCCGCAGGCCTGTCGCCTCGTCACAGCCCCTGCCACGGGCAGATCAGCGGGATCCGGCGGGGATGGCCGGGCAGAACGAGGGTTCGGTGCCCGGTTCGGTCGGCGGTAAGCGGGCTGGCGTATAGCCCGAACGTCACTCCCCGGTGGGGACCGGGCGCATCAAGCGTCGGAGGCGCCGCCACGGCGGATGGCGGGGAACCGCGCTGGTCGACTGCTGCTCGCCATTTGGTCGACGACTCATGCGAAAGGCAGCTCGGTCGGTATTGCGCAGGTCTCGGGTCGGTGTGGCCAGCTGGCTACCGAGCGCTGCGTTCCGGCGGTCAGATACCTATGGTGTCGGTGGATGGCGGCTCTGCTGGATGTTGGGTGCTTGTTCGCGCGTCTGTGGGTTGCGTCGTGCGCTTCGCGGTCTGGTTCGTGGTCCAGGCTGCCTCGGCTTCCTGGAGCTGGTTGTCGGCGCTCTCGAGGATGGTGCGCCGGGCTGGTGCCGGGTTGGCGCCGCGGTCGTGGCCTAGCTGGACGAGGTGGGTGAGCCTGTCTGTCGGGTCAGTGTGCCGCAGCAGCCCTTCGACCTGGGGTGGGTGCCAGCCAGTCAGGAATGCGGCCGCGGCGGCGGTGGTGGCCAGCACGGGACGTAGGGAGGACGGGGCCGCGCGGAAGGTGCGGACCAGTGCGTCGACGCGCTGACGGTGCTGGGTGCCCTGGATCGCGTGGGCCAGGACGGCGTCGCGCACGATGATGCTCGTGTTGACCAGGTGGGCCAGGGACTGCTGGTGGGGGACGTTGTCGACGCGCCCGCGGGCGAGCTGGTCCAGCGCTGACCGAGCGAGGTCGGCGCAGGTGGCCGGCGAGAGCGAGGCCAGGTGGGTGGCCTTGGCGTGGTCGAGATCGGCGAAGATCGGACCCGGGAGAGGTTTGACCGAGGCGACGAGGTCGTCGCGGCTGGCTGCTGGCTCGGGAGTCCCGAGCAGGGCGATGTCCGGTGGCTGGGCAGGCAGAGCGGTGCTGGGGCCCCAGGTCTCGGTGAGGTTGTCGAGTACTCGCCATGAGCCGTCCTGAACGTGCAGCACGGTGGAACGGGCGTCGAACACCTCGCGTAGCTCGGTGGCCAGGTCGCAGGCCCAGGCGCCGCCGTCGGGGCCGTAACCGACCACGACGGCATGGTCGATGGGGCCGACGTCCTGCAGCGCGTGTGCGAAG
Organism: Promicromonospora sp. NPDC052451; assembly: GCF_044547525.1. Classification (NCBI taxonomy): domain Bacteria; kingdom Bacillati; phylum Actinomycetota; class Actinomycetes; order Micrococcales; family Promicromonosporaceae; genus Promicromonospora; species Promicromonospora sp. NPDC052451. The sequence goes on along the minus strand of NZ_JBIUAP010000011.1, from coordinate 162,539 downwards.
CGTCCGGTGAAGCGACCTGGGCCGCCGATCGGGTCCCAGCGCTCTGTGGCGTGAGCGATGGCCGTGCCGTGGGGGTCGAACAAACCGGCCACGACCTGGTCGTCGCTGAGCTGGTGGCCGAGGACGTAGGGCAGCTTGGCGAGGTAGCGCCCGAGCGCTGAGTGGGGGTCGGTGGCCATGTTCTTGCTTCTCTCGCTTAGCGGTATTGGACGTGAAAGGTGTGCGGAGCGGGCCCACCGCACGGTTGCTGGCTCCTGGCGGCTGTTGTGGCCGAGGCTGGTGCGACGTAGCACTCGGTGTGTGTCCCGGGTACCGGTGGCGTGCCGGGCGTTGCTGCCACGCCAGCTGAGCGCGCAGACAAGACCAGCGCCCGGGGGAGGTGGATCCACCTGGTCGTCGGCGACCAGGTGGACGACATCGCCGTTGCCGGCAGTGTTGTTGCGTCTCGTGCTTGTGTGGTGACCGGACCCGAGATGCTCGCTGTGGGGCGGCGTCGCGGGCAGTGATCGCGCAGGCTGCAGCGCCCTGTGTCAGGTCGCAGGCTCCGAGGGGGCGTGTGCCCTGCTACAGGGCGGGCGGCTCCGGCTTGCTTCCGGCGGAGGGCGACCGGTCGCGTGATCGAGCATCGGGCGGGCGGGGCGTGTCGATGGGTGTGGGGCGTTGGTGGGCGTCGAGCTGGAAGTCGATGGCCTCGCGCACGTGCCCGGCAAGGACCATGTCCAGGTCGTCGGTGAAGTCGCCTGTGATCGGCGCGACGGTGGTCAGGTCGGGGTCGATCGGGTCGGGCACGAGGTTGCCGAGCATGGCCCAGCGTTCGGTGGCGTAGCAGTCGTTGATCAGCAGGTCGGGCGCTCCGGGCACGTGCACGGGGACGAGGTCGATGAAGTTGATCCCGTCGGGCTGGTGGCCGGGCTCGCGGCGGCGCAGCAGGACCAGGTCGACGGGACTGTCCTGCAACGGTGCGGCGCGCAGCGCCGAGGCCGGGAGCCGTGCAGCGGCGATCAGGTCCGCTTGGCGGGCGATCGAGCGGCGCGGCTGCGCGTCGGGTCCGTCCAGGAGCTCCCGGTGGGTCAGCGCGACCAGCAGCCCGCCGGGCCGCAGCCAGGACAGGGCTTGGTGGATCAGGGAGTGGTGCAGCGCGGTGATGTCGATCTGGCTGTCGTGGGACAGGGTCCGTGCGTCGCACAGCGGCAGGTTCGTGATCGCCAGGTCCGCGCCGTCCATGTCGGATCGGGTCGCGGGTCGAAGGTTGAGGTCGCGGTGGGGCCACTGGTCGGTCGTGGGCAGGTCGCCGACCAGCACGACCCGGTCGGGCAGGTTGTCGACGTCGTCGATGGTGATGCCGTCGGTGACCCGGGGCTGGTCGGGCGGGGCTCCGGCGAGCAGCTCGGCGTCCGCCCCCGCGACCAGGAACCTGCCGCGCGTGTATCCCAGGGCGTTGAGATGGCCCCACAGGTTGGTCGCGATCGCTTCGTGCGCGGCGTACCCGCTCGCGACGCTGTGGATCTGACGGGCCATCGTGTCCAGGATCGACTCCGTGGTCCCGACCAGCACCGGAATGCTGTTGATCGGGTTGCCGTCGTCGTCTGTCGCACCGGTCATGTGCATGGTCTCCTCCTCGTGGCTGGTGTTCTTGCTGGGGGTTCTCGTGGTCCTGCAGGGTCGTGGCCGTCGCCACGGGGCTCGGGCGCGGCGGTTGTGTTCGGGGGACCGGGATGTCAGAACGGGGGCTCGATCCCGGTGCTGGTGGGCGGCTCGTCGCGAGGAGGTAAGAACCTGAAGGTCACGGCTTGGCTGCGGGGCCGGGGCGGGACGAGGCCGCGGATCTGGAGCTGGGCGCGGATGTGGGCGGTCTCTCGTGCTGCGGCCCGGTAGTCGTCGATGTCTGGGCCGAAGCCTTCCCAGCCGGTGTCGTCCTCGTCGGACACGATCTCTTCTCGGTGCTCACGGCCCATGTCGTCCAGCGCCGTGCCGGTGAACTCGGGTCCATTGCCGCCGGCCTCGATGAGCGGGTACAGGCAGAACGAGGGGCGCGGGTCAGGGTCGTAGGTCCAGCGCTGTGAGTCGTAGACCTTCTGGCTGTAGGTCACGTACTCGGCCCAGACCCGGCGTGCGGTGCGAAGCCGGGATGCGTTCGCTCCCGGGCTCATGCCGGGAATGCCGAGGGTGAGCGCATGCCAGCGTTCGGCGCGCAGGGCTTGGTCGAAGTTCATCGCGGGCATGACCTACCTCCTGTCCGGTCAGGTGCGCGCCAGTCGGCGGTACGGCTGGTGCCTCTGCTGGGCATCACTGCTGGGTCCTGGGCTGGTGGCCGGGCGCTACAAGGTGGGCCCGGCGTAGCCGGTGCCGGGCACGGGCGGCGCGTCCTGCTGTGGTGCCCGCTGGGGTGTGCCGGCCGCCGGGGTGCGTTGCTGGGCGTAGAGGCGGTCGTCGATGGCGATGTCGGTGTGCGTGGCCAGTGCCTGGGACAGGAGCCGCCCGAAGTCGCCGCCGATGGGGGCGACCGTCGTGGTCTCGGAGTCGATCGGGTCGGGCACGATGTTGCCCAGCACGGCCCACGGCGCGGTGGCGTAGCAGTCGTTGATGAGCATGTCCGGGGCGTCGTGGACGTGCACCAGGCTGCGGTCGATGAAGTCCAGGCCGGCGGGCGGCTGGCCGGGTTCGCGGCGGCGCAGCAGCAGCAGGTCCACGGGGCTGTCCAGCAGAGGTGCCCGGCGCAGCGCAGCGGCAGGCAGGCGCACGGCCCCGACCAGGTCGGCGTGGCCGGCGATCGAACGGCGCGGCTGGGTGGCAACTCCTTCGAGGAGCTGGTGGTGGGCGGTGGTGACCAGGAGCCCACCGGGCCGTAGCCAGGCCAGGACGTCGCCGATGATCGCGCTGTGCTCCGCAGCGAGGCGGTTCCTGGTGGAGCGGGTCAGGGCCCGTGTGTCGGCCAGAGGAAGGTCGGCCAGGGCGAGGTCGGCGGTACCGGCCTCACGCGTGCCCATGGGCCGTAGCCGCAGCCCGTGGCGCGGCAACAGGCCGGCGGAGGGCATGCGAGCGGTCAGGAAGAGGCCGTCTTCATAACCGTCGATGGTGTCGGCAGGCCGGGGCCCGTCGGGCGATGCGCCGGCCAGAAGGTCGGCGTCTGCTCCGACGGCGAGCAACGTCCCGGTCGTGTACTCCAGGGCCCGCAGGTGCGGCCACAACTGGGCCGCGATGTTCTGGTACGCGACGGCTGCTGACGTGCTGTCGTAGTTCTGCTGGGCGAGCATCTCCAGGGCCGTGGCCTGGTCGGTCTGGACGAGCTCGATGCGGGATTCGTCGGACTCCATGACAGGGCCTTCCTCATCGTCGGTGCTGGGTTGCTGGTGGGTGGGTTGCTGATGGGTGGAACGGTCGATGAGCGGTCCAGATGGCGGTCACAGAGACAGGTCGGGTGGCTCGGGGTGTGGGTGGCTGGGTCCGTGCCGGGGTGTGGCCGGCCGGTGTCCGGTCGCATGGTCGGTGGCGGTGCTGGTGGGGCGGTGCAGGGCGGCGATCTGGCCGAACACGGCGGCGAGGCGGCCTGGCCAGGTGCCCTTGGGGTCGTGGACGGTCAGCTGTTGCATCCCCCAGCGGTCGGTTGACACCTCCCGGGCGCCCAGGACGCGGTCGGGGTAGGTGGTGAAGTGGGTGCTCTCGTGCATCCCGTTCGCCGGTGACCAGTCCACGCGGGGGAATTGCAGGTTCCGGGCGGGCAGCGGGGTGTTGCGGCGGCGTAGGACCAGGACATCGACGGGTGCGTCGCAGGCCGGCGTGGTGCGCAGGACATGAGAGGGCAGGCGGACCGCGCCGAGGAAGTCGGCCGTGCGGGCCAGGCGTGCCCAGTGGGACGGGTCAGGAAAGTCCAGCACCGTGTGGTTGGCCAGGAACACGGCGTGCCCACCGGCGGCGAGCGCGTCCAGCGCTTCGGTGGCCAAGGCATGGAAGTTGTTCAGCCGCGCGATGCGGCCATCGCGGCTGCGCAGGTGGACGTCGCTGTACGGCATCGACACCAGCGCGACGTCAAACGGGCGCGTCATGCCCAGGTCCAGTGGGAACCGTGCGAACGGGACCGCGTCACGGTCGCCTTCCGGCCGGCCCCCGGGCAGAGGGCCTTGCCACCGGTCCTGGACCGGCAGCCCTTCTTCGTCGCGGGCCTGGTGCCGGTTCGGGTCGCCCGTGAGCAGTGCCTGCGGGTACACGCCGAATGCCAGCGCCCGCGCCCGGACCGGGGCGCCCAGGCCTCGCAGCAGGTTACCGAGCATCGGTGCGAGCTGGGCGTGCGCGTCGGCGGCGTCCGTGTGGGCGTGGATGTCCAGCGCGGAGATGTCTGCCTTCACTCGGGAGGCCTGCGCGTTGACGGTCATGACCTGTCCCTCTCATCCGTGCCGGGCCCCTCGGCGACCGGCTCGTCCACCACGGGCTCACCTGTTGGGGGCTGACCTGGTGCGGGCTCACCCGTGGTCGGGCCGGTGGACGGCACGTCCGGAGCGGGCTCCTCGGGGTCGGGTGTGGGTAGGAGCCAGGCCTGGCGCAGCCGGTTGACCCGCTCGGCGCGGACCTGCTCGACCTCGGCCTGCGCCTGTTCCTCGACCCGGCGGCGCCGGGCGAGATCGTCGGCGACAAAGTCGGCGAAGTCGGCGGCACGGTCGGTCACCGGGGCTGGGGTGGGGCTGGGGGCGGGGTTCTCGCCGGGCCAGGTCGTGCGCCGGGTGGGGCGGTCCTCGGTCAGGGTGGTGCCGCACCGTTGGACCCAGTCCCGTAGCCGGCGGCGGGTGTCGGACAGGTCCCGCAGCCACATCAGCGGGGACCCCGGGTGGGCGTCCTCGGCGTGACCCGCGAGCCAGGAGGTGCGCAGCGCGGACAGCTCCCAGACCAGCTCGGGGTGCCGGTGCCACATCGGGGGCAGTTCCTGCGGGGTCAGGCCGAAGTCGTCGCGCAGCCAGTACACGAATGCGTCCAGCTGCCACCACTCCTGCTCGGCCCGGTCCGCGTCCAGGGTGTTCCAGTTGATCGGGACCACCGGTTCGGGCTCGGCCGGGAGCAGCAGGTCGGTGGGCGGGCTCACCCCGAGGTTCGCCCCGACCAGGCCACCGGCAGCTGCATCGTCCCCAGGCTGGCTTGCTCCGCCGCTGACCTCGCCCAGGGTGTCGTCCAGGCCGGGAGCGTCCGGCAGCGGGTCGCCGGGACGCCAGCCCAGCAGCCGAAGCAGCGACTCCTGTGCGGTGCCGCCCAGCTCGGCCTGCACCGCGTGGAGCTCCTGCGCGTCCCAGGTTCGCTCCGGTCGTCCGGCCGGCCCGGGGGAGCGTTCCTCGCCACCGGTTCCGAGACCGTCCAGACCGCGGTCGTCGTGCCGGGATGAGCCGCCGGGGCTGGCCCCCGTGCTGGCGGCGTCGGGCTCAGGGGTGTGTTCGGGGCTGGTCATGACGCCTGCCCCGAGCTGGCCCGCACCGCGGGCGTTCCCGAGCCGGCTGGTGCGGAAGGGGCTGTTGGGCGCAGCGGGCGTCGGGTGCGGGAGACCTTGTACCGGGTGCGGGCCGCGTCGTGCCCCAGGCGCCGAGCCACGAACTCCTCGCCCTGCACCGTCTGGCCGTCGCGGGTCAGGTCGAAGGTGTTGACGTGACCGGAGGCGATGAACGCGTCACCAGGCCGGAACCGTGTCCGTGTCCGCTGGGTCGACTCCTGGAACACGACCAGGTCGCACGTGACCGGCTCACCGGGCGTGAACGTCTCGCCCTCGCGCCGCCACTGCTGGGCGCGCACGCGGGCACGCAGAACTGGGATGCCGTTGCGGGTGGTGCCGGGTCGTAGCCCGGTCAGGAACACGCCCTCCAGGCTCTGCCGGATGGGGATCGTCACGATTGGCTCCCTGCCTCGCGATGTAGGGCACCCTGGGGGTGTCCTTGGGTCAGTGGTCAGGTGCACACCGAGCACCGCCCACTACCGAGCACCGCCCGCCACCAAGCGCTGTCCGGCGCGGAGCGCCGTTCGCCGTCGAGCTCGTCCAGGCGTCGAGCACCGGATGAGCGGTGTGCCTGCGCGCCACAAACCCCCGCGCGTATCATCGAACGCATGTTCGATTCGGGTGGGGTGTCGGCGCTGGAGGCGGCGCGCCATGCCCTGCGCTCGGCGGAACGGCGCGTCGGGGTGCGTCACCGGTCCGAGGTGCTCGCGCCGGTGCCGTCGCACCCGGAACCAGTGACCGGGCTGCTGCCCGGGGGCGTCCTGCCGGCCGGGGCCGCGGCGGTGGTCAGCGACTCGGCCGGGCTGCTGGGCCGGCTGCTGGGTGCGGCGCAGCAGGACGGGTGGCTGGCGGTGGTGGGCTGGCCGGCCCTGGGCATGGTCGCGCTGGCCGAGGCCGGGGTCGACCTGGAGCGCACGTTCCTGGTCCCGGACGCCGGCGGCCAGCCCGCCCAGATCCTGGCGGCTCTGCTGGACGGCATGGACGTCGTCGTGGTCGGCCCGGGTGCCCGGGTGACCGGGGCCGAGCAGCGTCGGCTGCTGGCCCGGGCGCGCCAGCACGGCAGCACCATCCTCAGCACCAAGGGCTGGCAGGGTGCGGCCCTGCACCTGCAGGTCGAGCACACCAGCGCCGGCGGTCTGGACAGGGGTGCCGGGTACCTGCGCGAGATGCGGTGGTCGGTCGTGCGCAGCTCGGCCGCGGACGGGCCCGGGCGCCGGTTCACCGTCGACCTCGACCGCGGCAACACCATCACCGTCCATGCAGCCACGGTCCGGGCCGGCACAGGGCGGGACGGCACAGCGCGGGTCGGCACGGGGCGGGTCGGGGTCTCTGGGGTGCGGGCGTCGGCCGGGTAACGCCCGGCAGCCGCCATGCACCGTGATCCGCGGACGGCGGGGCCGGAGGGTGTCAGAGGTGCACGTCGTCGTGCGGGCGGGCATCCGCCGGGCGCCGTGCGTCCTGGGTACTCGGGAGATCTGGTGTGGGTGGGCTCAGGAATCCGGGTGCGGTCAGTCTCCGCTGGGTCGCGGTACCTCCGATCCGGGTGAAGGCTTCCTGGATCCGTCGGCCCAGGCGGGCCCGGTCGGCTTCCGGGACCAGCAGGGCGGAGCCGCCGGGGCCGGGCAGGACCCGGCTCAGGACGTGGTCGGGGTGGGTGGTGAAGTACTCGTTGACCGTCACCAGCTGGTCGCCGAGCGGGACCGCGCAGATGTCGGTGAACGGGTGCCCCGTGCCTCGGGCGCCGGAGGAGCGGCGGCGTAGCAGGACCACGTCGAACGGCACACCTGCCCCGTCGGGTCCGGGGCGTGGCGGTAGGCGTAGGGCACCTACCAGGTCGGCCTGACGAGCCAGGCGTTTGCGGCCGGTGGGATCGGGGCTGTCCAGGACCTGGGTGTGCACGAGGGAGACGCTGATCCCACCCCGGGCTGACAGGACGACCCCCTCGGTCAGGGCCTTGGTGCCGTACTCGGCCAGGGCCTGCGCCTGCTGCGCGGTAGCGGGTGACTGCTTGAACGGGACGTCTTGCAGCACGACGTCGAGCTGCCCGCGATGCTCGGGCAGCCGGGGCAGGTCCGCGCCCTGGCGGTGCAGCCGGATCCGGTCGTGACCAGGCGCGGGCGGGAGCATCGCGACGAACGAGAGATACCCGGGCGGTGTGCCGAGGGTGCGCAGGTGTGGTGGGCGGCCGGCCAGGGCGTCGCTGTTGGCCCCGCGCCTGCCGAGGTACCCGCCGTCGTAGCCCAGTGCCCGAAGTGCTGGCCACAGGTATCGGCCCACCTGCCAGGCATCGGCCAGGGCGGCCGGGTCGCCCGCGCCCATGGCACGGCGCAGCGCGGCCGGCGTCCACGCGGAACTCTGGGCAGGCCCCGGGGTGGACGCTTGTGTGGAGGTCGTGGTGTGTCTCATCGGGCTGCTCCTGTCGTTGGACGGTCTCGGTCACTTCGCCCTGTTCGCATCGGGCCTTGGGGAGCCGGGGTCACAGTGGTACGGGGTCGGTGGCCTGTGGCGGGCGGTGGTCGCGGTCACCGCCTTGCCCGACCGACAGGCGTCCGGTGCGAGGTTCGGGCAGGTTGGTGAGCTCTGGGGGTCGCCGTGTGGGTGGGCCGGGTGGGACGGCCGGGGTGTGGTCGTGGGTGATCTGGTCCAGGACCTGGGGCAGGCGGGTGCGCCAGGTCTGGTCGGTGTCCAGGACGGTGAGGTGTTCCATGTCCCACCGGTCGGTGCGCACGATGGGGTGGCCGAGCACGTGAGCGCGGTGTGGCCCGTAGTAGGCGTTGACCGGGAGGTTGCCGTCCTGCATCCAGACCGTTTCCGGCACCACCAGGTCGAGACCATGCGCAGGTGCCCGGTCGATGGCGGGGTGGGTGTGCCGGCGGAAGATGAGCAGGTCGAACGGGGCGTCGCAGCGGGCGTCGGTGCGCAGCGCGTGGGAGGGCAGACGCGCCGCGCCGAGGAAGTCGGCGACCTGACCGGCCTGCTCCCACGGGGCGCGGCCGGTGGTGTCCAGGATCGTGTGGTTGGCCAGCGCGACCACCAGGCCGCCCGGTGCCGCACCCGTCAGCGCGCTGGCGAGCTGTTCGTGGAACCGCCGCTGCTGGTAGTTCCACGCGGTCATGCTGCGCGCCCGCACGTCCAGACCGACCTGGGAGAGGACCTGCACGGCGAACAGCCCACGAGGCCGGGCGCCGGCCGGTTCAGGGGCGGGGTCCACGGTGAACGCGGGGTAGGGCCACCGTGGTGGGGTCATCGCCACGAGGACGGCGCGTCCCACATGCTCCTGGCCTGGGCATGCCCCGCAGGTGCCGTGGTGCCGACCAGGGCAGCGGCGTCCAGCCCGGTGGCCAGGACGTGGCCACCGGGAGGTACCCCGAGGGCCTGAGCGGTGTGCCAGATCTGCCGGGCCAGGTACTGGTGTCCCGGGGTGGCGTCGGCCTCCAGGTGCGCGGTGATCGCGAGCTGGTCGTCCCTGACCAGCTCCTCCTCATGCCGCTGGGCCCACTCGCTCATCGCGCACCACCGGCACCGGCGGGCCCGGCCGACCGTGACCCGTCATCCTTCGGCTCTACAACCCCGTCACAGGCGCGTTTACTTCGGTCGACCCGATCGCCGGGGGCAACACCACCGCCTACACATACCCCCAGGACCCGGTCAACGAAGTCGACATCACGGGAGCATTCCGCTTTCTGGGCGGCCATCGCCAGCTCGGCCTGTACAAACTACAGTGGGAGATAGGTTCGACGCGCCGAACGGCAACTAGAATCTTCAACAGCTTCCGCTATCGGTTCAACTCTTACTTCCCGATCCCAGGTGCTCCAAGGGTGCTCAGTGTCGGAAAGCGAATGAATCTCCGAGCATTTGGTTCGATACCTGCCCCGGTGCAAGTGACAAGCCTTAGAACCAACGGATGGGTTTTCAGAACCCTCCCCGGTCATTTCGATGGGGTTGGGATCATCACCTTCATTTTCTACAAGGTCAGTGGCCGGCTGAGGTTGCAGATCAAAGCGACCTGCCCGGCTTGCGGCACGTACGCGTACTACAGAGTCGCCTACAGCACATGGCGGCCACTCGCGCTCAACCTCAGGAGGCTCCTGTGAAACTAACACGCCGACGGATCGCCATCATCCTTGGAATAGGGGCTGCTCTCGGCGTCGCATTTGAACTCATCGTGACCGGTGGGACAATCGACGCGCCTTTGGATCGACTTGCGATCTACTACGCAACGGCGTTTCCCTGGGCGACGATCTTCACCGTTCTCGTACAGTTCTTCATCGTTGAGGCGGGATATTATCCAGAAGGGATTGATCCGCTCATCATCGGTCTCGCGGGCGGGATCCAAGGTGCCATTCTTGGTGGCATCGTCCTTCTTCTGCTGATCCCGTTCTCATTGAGAGCGGAATCGAAGCGGAGCGCCCCAGAACTGTAGATTCTGAGCGCTGGCTCAAGTTCAGCAAGTTCACGTTCGCCGGCCGGGACGACTGACGTCCGGGCCAGTGTGCCGCGTGCCGTACGGCATTGAGATCGCACCCCTCACGAACCTGTGCCCGATGCTCTCGTTGCGGTGGCCATCACGAGGCAGCACGGCCCCGACATTCCTGGTACTGCCGTCCGGGTGCCTCCGCGCGGTCGTGGTTCAGCCCTGCAGCAGCGCTGCGGCCTCGCTCCTGCGTGCTCGGGCTTCGGCTCGGTGCCCGTTCGCCTCCAGGACGTCGGAGATGGTGTGCAGCACAGTAGCGAGCGATCGTGCTGCGGGCAGGAGGTTCTCGGGTCGGGTGTCGCTGGTGCGCCAGTCGATGAGTCGTGCCGCTTCGTGGGCCGGGGCGAGCGCGTCGGCGGGATGCCCGGATGCCAGTTGCATGGCGGCCAGGCCTGCCAGGGAATCGGCCAGTGCGGTGAAGGTGTTGTGGTCGGGGTGCTGGCTAACCAGGTCGCGTTCGATGGTGATGGCCTCGCGGTAGGCGTGGTCGGCCTGGGTGGTGTGGCCGGCGTCCCGGTGCGCGGTGGCGGCCTGGCGGAGGGACTTGGCTAGGTCGGCGGTGTGCCGTTCGGGGTTGGTCTCGGCGAGCCGGCGACGGATCTCGACCGATTCCTGCGCGGGTGCGATGCCGTCGTGGGGTTGGTCGTTGTTGACCAGGCAGGAGGACAGCTCGGCCAGGGCTCGGGCGAGGAAGACGAGCTCGGCGTCGGGGTTCTCGCGGGCCAGGGCACGGCGTATCTGCACGGCGTGTTGGATCGCGGGTAGTGCCTGGGCGGGCTGGCCGAGCATGTTCTGCGCGATGGCGAGATTCATCAGCGACCGGGCCAGGTGCGGTGTGGCGCGCTCGGGTTCGCTGCGCGCCAGGCCCTGGTTCAGGTCCACCGACTCTTGCAGCGGGGCGATGGCTTGCTGGGGGAGGCCGGCTTCGTGGTACCTGGTGCCGAGGTCGCAGAGGGTCCGGGCGAGGTGGGGCAGGTGAGTGGTGCGGTCGCTGCGGGCCAGGCGTTCCTCGATCTCGACGGCCTCGAGCGTGGGGGTCAGGGCGTCGTGTGCTCGGCCGAGCTCGGACAGGACGACGCCGGCGTAGCGCAGGGAGGCTGCGAGCTGGGCTTCGTGCCGGGTGGGATCTGCTTCCGCGAGTGCGCGGCGTGCGTCGACGGCCTCGGAGAGGGGCCGATGGCTTGGGTGAGGCGTCCGAGGCGGTACAGGCGCATCCCGATGTCGTGCAGGACCCAGGAGCGGGCGGCGGTGTCGGCGGGGTCGATCAGGTGCAGGATCCGGTACAGGAGGGTCAGGTCGGACTGGGTCAGGACCTCGGAGGGGTAGGGGATGACCGCGGAGACCGACCGCAACAGCTCCAGGTCGTCGGGCAGCGCGCCGATCGCGTGGTTCAGGAGGTGCAGGGCACGGGCACGGACGGTCGGGTCGGAGAAGTGGTCGGCTACCGACCGGGCTAGGACGGCGATGGCGTGGCGTGCGTTGCGTCCGTCGAGGTCCTCCAGCAGGTGCGTGGTCAGGGTGGGTGACGCGCTGAGTTCGGTGACCAGGTGGAGCTCGGCCATGCGGTCTGGCTGCAGGGTGCCGACCCAGTGCTCGGTGTCGCGGGCCGGGTACAGGTCACGCAACCAGCGCAGCACCTTGACGGTGGCGGCCCCGGGGTCGACCCGGGCCAGGAGCTGGCGGGCTTCGGCTTCGTCGGATGGAGGGGCGAGGTAGACGGCGGCCACGACATGGCGCAGCACCTCGATCGTGAGGCCTTCCGGTCCTTCCAGGAGCCCGACGTGGTCGGCGGTGCCGACCCAGTGTCGCTGCTCGTGCCGGAGTAGATCGGTCAGGACATCGGAGACGTCCACCGCCAACGGCCCCTGGCCGGTGGTGTTGGCCTGTGAACGTTGCGCGCGCAGGACCGCGACCAGGCCGGCCGCGTGCAGGTCCAGGACACGGCCTTGCCCGTGCTGGCTGCCGCCGAGCTGGACCTGCGGGGCAGGGATGCCGAGCTGGCCGGCGAACGCTGCCGCAGCCTCGCGGACGATCTGCTGATCGGTGACGGCCGAGTCGACCTGCACGGGCAAGTCGATCCCGTCGTACGCGTCCTGGAGCATTTCCCGGACGTGCGGTTCACCGACCGCCAGGCGTTGCCACCACTCGCCCGCGCTGCGCGCGATGAGCAGCACCCGTACACCGGACGGGTCCGCGGCGACCTGCCGCACCAGGTCGTCGAGCTCGTGACGGGTGTCGGCATAGTCGACGATCAGCAGGACCGGTGCCGTGGTCGAGTCGCGCACCCGCGCCAGGATCGTCGACTCCTGCTCCTCGCCGACAGCGACACAGTCCCAGCCCTGCCGGGTCATCAGCTCCTTGAGCTCGGCCGCCAGTCGGCTCTTGCCGACACCACCGGGCCCGGTGACCAGGCGCACGGGGGAACCGTCCTGGAGGCACCAGCGCACCAGCGCTTCCAGCTCACCGGTCCGGCCCTGGAACGGGACGACCTGACGATCCGGGGCGAGCAGGCTCGCCGGGCCACCCTCACGCCGCAACAGCGCGGACGACTCGACCACCGCCCGGCGCGCGGTCTGCCGAGCCTGACGGGCATGCCACCACCGCGTCACGAACGGAGCGGCGGCCGAGATGCTCCCGGTGAGCACACCCAGGAGCAACAACGGCACGCTGCCTTCCGCGATCGCGAAGACCCCCGCCGCTAGTGCCGCGAACCCGGCCGCCACCAACCACCACCCGGGGCGCAGACGCAACCCATCCATACGATATATCTACGCCAAGGGGACATTTAGTGCAATGAATATGACGAGGGTGCCCTAAGGTGAATTAAATGATCGTGCATATAGTGGTATGCGTGCGGCACGTAGGGCACCCGCTGTCGTGACGCCGGCTCGTACACGGCGTGGGTAGTGGCGAGGTGCGGACTAATCTGATCAACGCCCCGATCCTCTGGATCGCCCGCCGGGGGCGTGGGCATCTGGGCCCGGCCGCGCTGCCGATGGCCCGGTGGGCTGCGGGCGGAGCTGCCGCCCGGCGCATCGGTTGAGGCTCATCGTGCGGGCATCCAGTGCACGGGCTGACCCAGGAGCGCACCGAGGTACCAGCGGTCCTCGGCCGGCAGCACGCTCGTGGCGGCCGGTGCCAGTCCCGTCCGGTGGGCGACGACGGCGCCGGCGTCGTCAGCCACAAGGATGCTGCCGGTGAGCGGGTCCTGCTCGTTGACGAACAGGCCGCCCGCGAGCCGGATCATGATCTGGCGGGCCAGGTCGCTGGGCAGCACGGGGGTGTCCAGGGCGGCGATGCGGTCGTGGTTGCCGACCAGCATGCGACCGTCCGGGTCCCGGTCAAGAGTGGCCAGAGTGTCCCTGGGCGACCGGATCGCAGTCGTTGGGGGATTCAGCGATCGATATGCGTGCTCCACGCTCATGTCGACCAGGTACGAGGTCAACCGGGCTGTGTGGGTTGGCTCGCGATCTGGTGGTTCCAGGCATTCTGGGGACGGGAAGGTGTCACGATCCGTGTCACGATTGCCCGCCCTGTCACGCGAAAGTCACTGTTGTAGTGCCCACCAGTGCCCACGGTTGCCTACTGTGTCGACGTCGTGCCACAGTTGACCTGCTCCCGCAGGAACCGCAGAAACTAGCGGTTCCGACAGGTTTGAGGGGCAGAAGACGACAACACAAGAATGTGCTGCGTGGGTCGCGAAGCGAACTCCTCCGCCACAGAAGATGTTCCGCAGAAAGTTTGAAGAGCCGCATGCCTCCGGACGGCGAAAGCCTGGCGAGTAGAGGCAGCGGCAGCCGTAGGGGACCTCGGTCGATCGCACGTTGCAATCTCGGGCCAATCGGTGCCGCCCCGGCACCACCGGTATCGTGAACGAGCGCACGACAGCCGTCGTGCGTACAGGCGAGGATTCCCACCAGGGCGTCCGCCGTGTCGACCATCCTCGGTCGGCGACTTCGAAGCCCTAACCCGGTCCCAAGTCCCAGGGAAGTCCCAGCCGCCCGCGGTGGGTGATAAAACCCGAGGTCAGGGCCGGTATGCACAGTTCAACGTCTGAGCGCTGCGCGCCGACGCCACGCCGCATAATGCACATGAGGGCTCGACTCCGGGGAAGGGGGCGGTTTGTCGCGCCCCGCAGCGTGGAGAGACGCCGAGGTCAGGCGACCAGTTCCTCGGAGCGTTCCCAGAGCCGGCGGGCGAGGTCGGTGTCGTAGGCAAGCTTGTTGAGGCGCCTTCCTGGGCGCCGCTTCACGTAGAACTCGCCTGACTTCCAGTCGGAGCCCGGGCGTCCCCCTGCGAGCCAGGCCAACTGGTCGGCGCCCCGGTCGGGTGTGCTCCACACCATGGCCCGGAGCAGGCGGTTGGTGGCCAGGAACTTCATGAGGCGGCTGGTGGTCTCGGAGCCGAAGTTCGTAGCCACGTTGCCCGGGTAGAACGCAGCGGCAGAGACGCCTTGGTCATGGAAGCGTCGGTGCAGCTCCTTGGTGAACAGGACGTTCTCGAGTTTGGCCGTGCCGTACGCACGAAGCGGGTCGTAGTTGTTGTCCAGGTTGAGGTCGTCGATGTCGACCTCGCGCGCCATACCGCCATGCAGGGTTGTGGTCTGGATGACGCTGGCCCGAGAGTCGATCAGCTGGTCCATCAGCAGTTGGGTGAGCAGGAACGGGGCCAGGTGGTTGATCTGGAACGTCTTCTCGAACCCGTCCACGGTCTTCGCAGGGTCGCCGAACACACCACCGGCATTGTTGGCGAGGACGTCGATCCGGGGGTAGGCGCGGTTCAGGTCGGCAGCCAATCTCCGGACCTCCCCGAGGCGAGTGAAGTCGGCGACATGGGCGTCCGCGCCGATCTCCCTGGCGACGGCCTCGGTCTTGTGCGGCGAGCGTCCGACAACCACGACCTCGTGACCGGCGCGGTGGAGCTGGCGGGCTGCTGCTGCCCCGAGGCCGTCACTCGCTCCCGTGATGACGATGGTCTTGCGCTCTTCCATGACTCTCCATTCACAGTAGTTGCCGACAGTCTATGTCATAGATGACAGTCGCTGTCGAGTATGGCGGGCGCTGTATCATCGGGTGGCATGGAAGAGAAACCGCTCGGGCTGAGAGAGCGCACGCGGCAGATGGTGAAGGCAGAGATCACCGATGCTGCGAAGCGTCTCTTCGTCGAGCGCGGCTTCGAGGCGACCACGATCGACGACATTGCCGCCGCTGTGGGGATGTCGCAGCGCAGTGTGTTCCGCTACTTTGCGAGCAAGGAGGAGATCATCCTCGGCAAGCTCGGCCTGGTCGTGGACGATGCACTCGCCGTCTTGCGCGCGCGTCCTGCGGATGAGTCGCTGTGGACGTCCTTGCGTCACGTGGTTGACGCGCTCGTTTCCGTCTCGGCCACTGCCAGTGAGCGAGAGTTTGTCGAGCCGATCCAGCGACTCGTGTTCGAGAGTGAGCCTCTGCTCGCCGGATACGTGCAGAAGCTCCAGCGCGTCCAAGATGCAGTCGTTGATGTCGTGATGGAACGTGCACAGGGGCGCGGCGAGCCCTATGAGGTTGGCGATCCTGCGCCGCGGGCGCTGACGGCAGCGATGTTCGGATGCCTGGTCGCCGCGCAGTTCTCCTGGCTCGCTTCAGGAGCGGAAGGCACCTTGGGCGAGGCTGTCGATCGCGCGGTGGCGACCATCTCGCCAGCTGTCTGAGGCGGCGGTCTCGCGAGATCTAGACGATTCTCCGGACGTGGCGTGTTCCCCGGGGGAAAAGTGTTCCGTCGTTCTCCTTTCCGGCTGTCCTGGGCCAGTAGCCAGTGCCCGTCGGGGAGCAGGCCCAGTGCAGACTCCCCGACCTGAAGCCCTTCGCCGCAACTCGACGCGACATCCGGGTCAACCCCTGGCGCAAACCCAGGTCGAGCGGTAGTTGGTGCGCTCAAGGGGTCCTGGGCCAGCATCGTGGACCCCGTAGCCGGGCCCATGCTGGCGTGGATGGGCGCGGCCCGATCGCGCAGTGCGCCACACCGCTCGCACCGCGTTGAGCTGCAGGTTCTCTCGGCGAACCTGGCGTTCGCGGACCTTTTGTCCGGGCTCGGCTCGACCGCGCTTCTGGTGGGCGGTATCGGCGTGGCCAACACCATGATCATCTCGGTGCTGGAACGGCGGCGCGAGATCAGCCTGCTCCGTGCGCTGGGCGGCGCGTTCGGCAGCCCGGCTCCGTGAGTGCTCTGACTATTTACATCAAGTCACACGTTCGTAGTCTGAATGAAACCAAACGGTAAAAACTGGCACCTCTACTGGTTGCCATGTCGCCCACCGATCAGCTCTCCACCCGAGTGAGCCTCGCGCTCCTCGGGGTGCGCAGCGACGCTCCGGTCCGCCGTGCCGGCGGTGCGGGGCCGAGCGACGACGGACACTTCGTCATCGGCGGTGCGGGTGCCGCGATCCCGCTCAACCCCGACAGCCCGTACGTCGTCATGCAGGGTCGCCTGACCCTGGACGGCGCGGACCTCGGGATGGACGTGGAACCCGTTACCCGCCCGCGATTCTATGACCTGGTCACCTCGGACGGGACCCCCTACGACAAGATCGCCAAGCTGCACGGCAAGGACGTGCTGGCCACCACGGTGGTGCAGACGTGCGTGCGCTACGACGAGAGCGAGCGGTGCCGGTTCTGCTCCATCGAGTCCTCGCTGCGGTCGGGCACCACCATCGCCGTCAAGACGCCGGCCATGCTCGCCGAGGTGGCCCGCGCCGCCCACGAGCTGGACGGCGTCTCGCAGATGGTGATGACCACCGGCACCTCCAACGGCTGGGACCGGGGCGCCAAGCACCTGGCCCGCTGCGTGCGCGCCGTCAAGAAGGCGGTGCCGGGGCTCCAGGTCCAGGTGCAGTGCGAGCCGCCGGCCGACCTGCGGGCGATCACCGACCTGTACGAGGCGGGCGCGCGGTCCATCGGCATCCACGTCGAGTCCATGGACGACGACGTGCGCCGCCGCTGGATGCCCGGCAAGGCGACCGTCTCGCTGGACGAGTACCGCGCCGCCTGGCGCGAGGCCGTGCGCGTGTTCGGCCGTAACCAGGTCTCCACCTACCTGCTCGTCGGCCTCGGCGAGGACCCGGACGAGATGGTCGAGGCGGCCGGGGAGCTCATCGAGATGGGCGTCTACCCGTTCGTGGTCCCGTTCCGGCCCCTGGCCGGCACGCTCGCCACCGACGTCGACCACGTGCCCGCGCCGCACCGCGCCCTGGTCGCCGACATCACGCGCCGCGTCGGTGCCCTGCTGGGCGCCGCCGGGATGCGCGGCGCCGACCAGAAGGCCGGCTGCGCCGCCTGTGGGGCGTGCAGTGCCCTCTCGCAGGTCGGGGGCTGACATGCTCGACGTCCCCACCCTGACCGGTGCGGCTCTGCCGTCGGCCGCGCCCTGGACGGTGCGCCCGGCCGAGCCGCGGCACGTGACCGCGTACCGCGCACTGCGCCGCGACGTGTTCGTCGCGGAGCAGGGCCTGTTCGACGGCCACGACCTGGACCGCACCGACGAGGACGACCGCACCGAGGTGCTGGTCGCGGTGGACGCCACCGACCGCGTGCTCGGCGGGGTGCGGCTCGCGCCCGCCGTCGAGGCGCTGGACGCCGCGGGCCGGGACATCGGCTGGTGGACCGGCAGCCGTCTGGTCGTCGCCCGCGGGGCACGCGGGGCCGCCGGGATCGGCGCCGCCCTGGTCCGGGCAGCCTGCGCCCGGGCGGCCGAGCTCGGCGTGCTGCGCTTCGAGGCCACCGTCCAGGTCCGCAACCGCCCGCTGTTCGACCGGCTCGGCTGGCAGGCCTGGGGCACCGCCGAGGTGCAGGGCCATCCGCACGTGCTCATGCGCTGGCCCGTCACCCGCACGGCGGACCTCGTCGCCGCCACCAAGTCCGCGCTCGCCGCCCTGGTCGAGCCGCTGCGCGAGCACACCGGCCCCGCCGCGCTGGGCGGCGCCGGGTTCGTGGGCGACGACGGTGCCCCCGTGCCGGGCACCGACGTCGTCGCCGCGTGCGACGCGATCCTGCCCGCGATGATCGAGCG
This sequence comes from Promicromonospora sp. NPDC052451, assembly GCF_044547525.1. Taxonomy (NCBI): domain Bacteria; kingdom Bacillati; phylum Actinomycetota; class Actinomycetes; order Micrococcales; family Promicromonosporaceae; genus Promicromonospora; species Promicromonospora sp. NPDC052451. The sequence goes on along the minus strand of NZ_JBIUAP010000011.1, from coordinate 144,555 downwards.
CGACCCCGAGTGGGCCGGGTGGTGCGCGGTGCTGGTCAACGTCAACGACCTCACGGCCATGGGCGCGCGGCCCACGGGCCTGGTGGACGCGCTCGGCGCGCCGACGCCGTCCTTCGCCCGCCGCGTGCTCAACGGCCTGCACAGCGGCTCCCAGGCCTGGGGCGTGCCGGTGCTGGGCGGGCACACCCAGCTCGGCGTCCCGGCCTCGCTGTCGGTGACGGCGCTCGGCCGCACCGACCGCCCCGTGCCGGGCGGCGGGGGACGCCCCGGGCACGCCCTGTCGCTGACCGCCGACCTGTCGGGCGGCTGGCGCCGGGGGTTCGAGGGCCGGCAGTGGGACTCCACGTCGTCGCGCACCGGGGCCGAGCTGCGGCACCTGGCCGGCACCGTGGGCGCGGCCCGCCCGCACGCCGCCAAGGACGTGAGCATGGCCGGCGTCGTCGGCACCACCGCCATGCTCGCCGAGGCCTCCGGGACGGGAGCCACGATCGACGTCGCCGCCGTGCCCGCGCCGGACGGCGCCGCGGCGGGGGACTGGCTCACCTGCTTCCCCGGCTTCGCGATGCTCACCACCGACCCGCCCGGCACCGGGCGCATGACCTCGCCGCTGGCCACCACCGCCGAGTGCGGCGAGCTGACCGCCGAGCCCGGCGTCCGCCTGCGCTGGCCCGACGGCGAGACCACCGACGCCGTCCCCGGCCCCGCCACGGGCCTGGGCCGCGCCTGACGGCACCCCTGTACCGCACCACCCACCATCCGCACCACCACCCGGGACCCGTCCCGACCGAAGGAGCACCCATGTCGTACGACGAGCAGATCCAGGCCAACATCGACGCCTCGCTGGCGGAGATCCCGCACCCGTCGCTGCCCAAGGGCAGCAGCCTGTACGGCTCCACCAAGATCTTCCCCGACTACCAGGCGGAGCCCGGCCAGGCCTACTTCACGCTCGTGCACGGCATCGCGCACGAGTCGTCGGTCAGCTTCGTCGCGATCCTCCAGGCCACCCGCGCGCTGCGGAAGGGCTTCGAGTCGGCCATCTACTTCTACGGCCCCGGCGCGATCAACGCCCTGGACACCCGCGGCTTCCCGACCACGGGCGACAGCGCCTTCCCGGGCGAGCAGAACATCAACGACGCCCTGAAGACGTTCATCGGCGAGGGCGGCACCGTCTTCTGCTGCCGCTTCGGCCTGTCCCTGCACGGCGCCCGCGAGGAGGACCTCATCGAGGGCGTGATCCCCGCGCACCCGCTCGACGTCCAGGACGCGGTGATCCACTACGCGCGCAAGGGCGCCATCATCAACTCGACGTACAACCTCTGAGACCGACCGGAGGAGCAGCGCAGTGAGCATCACCGTGGCCGCCGTGTCGGCCAACTTCACACGGGACCTGGAGCAGAACTACGCCCTGATCGAGCAGTTGCTCGGCGAGGCACGCGCCCAGGGCGCCCAGCTCGTCGTCTTCCCCGAGGCCTCGATCGGCGGGTACCTCTCGTCGCTCGGCAACCACGGCGACACCGTGCGCACCACGGCCCGCTCGCTGCCGCCCGCGATCAGCCTGGACGGGCCGGAGATCCGGCGCGTCCAGGCGCTCGCGGGGCAGACCGTCGTCTGCATCGGGTTCTGCGAGCTCGACGCCGACGGCGAGACCCGGTACAACGCCGCGGTCTGCCTCGACGGGGAGCGCGTGTACGGCTCCTACCGCAAGGTGCACCAGCCGCTGGGGGAGAACATGTCGTACGCGGCGGGCGACACCTACCGGGCGTTCGACACGCCCGTGGGCCGCATCGGGCTGCAGATCTGCTACGACAAGGCGTTCCCGGAGGCCGCTCGGGCGCTGGCCCTGGACGGCGCGGAGATCGTGGTCAGCCTCTCGGCGTGGCCCGCGGCCCGCACCGCCACCGCCGAGGACCTGCAGCAGGACCGGTGGACGTACCGGTTCAACCTGTTCGACGCCGCCCGCGCGCTGGACAACCAGGTGTTCTGGATCGCGTCCAACCAGTCCGGCACGTTCGGGTCGCTGCGCTACGTCGGCAACGCCAAGGTGGTCGACCCGGGCGGGAACGTGCTGGCTACGACCCTGCTGGGCGCGGGGCTGGCGGTCACCGAGATCGACGTGGAGGGCACGTTCCGCGCCATGCGCGGCGGCATGTTCCACCTGCGCGACCGCCGCCCGGACGTGTACGGCGCGATCACTGCGAAGGACGCGCCCGAGGCCACCCGCTGGACGGAGGCGACCCATGCCTGAGATGACGTTCGACGTGCGCTGGCCCGACGGGACCACGGCGAGCTGCTACTCGCCGAGCCTCGTGATGCACGACCACCTGCAGGCCGGGACCCGGTACCCCGTGGCCGACTTCGTGGAGCGCTCCAGCCGGGCGCTCCAGAAGGCCAGCGACCGGGTGCGCGCCCGCTACGGCATGGGATGTGCGTCCGCCGTGCAGCAGGAGGCCGAGATCCGGCAGGTGGCGTCCGCATTCGACGCCGCCGCCGAGGTCGAGGTGCTGCGGATGGAGCCGCCGCTGCCGGGAGGCGCCGCATGAGGCCCGCAACCGTGCGGGACGGCGCCCACCACGACGTGCTCGTCGTCGGCGGCGGGCAGGCCGGCCTCTCGATGAGCCGTCACCTGGTGGGACAGGACGTCGACCACGTGGTCCTGGAGCGTGACACCGTCGCGCACGAGTGGCGTGACGGCCGGTGGGACGCGTTCACGCTGGTCACTCCCAACTGGCACTGCCGGCTGCCCGCGTACCCGTACGACGGGCCCGATCCGAACGGCTTCATGGGCCGCGACGAGGTCTACTCCTGGGTACGTGGGTACGCCGACACCTTCGACGCCCCCGTCGCCGAGGGCGTGGCGGCCACCCGGATCGCGCCCCGGCCCGGCGGCGGGTTCGTCGTCCAGACGACGGCGGGCCTCGTGTCCGCCGGAGCCGTCGTCGCCGCCGTCGGGGGATACCACCGGCCGGTGCTGCCGACCTGGGCCCAGGACCTGCCCGAGCACATCGCACAGATCCACTCCCACGAGTACCGCAGCCCGGACCAGCTCCCACCGGGACCGGTGCTGGTGGTCGGCACCGGACAGTCCGGCACCCAGATCGCCGAGGACCTCTTCCTCGCCGGCCGGCAGGTCCACCTCTCGGTCGGCCGGGCACCCCGGGTCGCACGGACCTACCGGGGCAGGGACTGCATGACGTGGCTCGCGGAGATGGGCGTGTACGACTTGCCGGTAGCCGCCCGCGGGCTGGCGAAGCGGGAGTCGACCAACCACTACGTCACCGGCCGCGACGGCGGGCGGGACATCGATCTGCGCGCCTTCGCGCGACGCGGCATGCGCCTGTACGGCCGGGCGACCACCGTCGAGAAGGGCACGCTACGGTTCGAGCCGACCCTCGGACGAGACCTCGACCACGCGGACGCCGTCGCCGAGTCCATCAAGGACGACATCGACCGCTGGATCAGCAGCGAGCAGATCGACGCTCCCGTCGAGGCCCGGTACACGCCCGTGTGGCGGCCCGAGGTGGAACCCGAGCGCCTCGACCTCGCCGGGATCGCCGCCGTCGTGTGGTCCGTGGGCTTCCGGGCGGACTGGTCGTGGCTCGGCGACCTCGCGCCCGAGGTGCTCGACCACGAGGGGCACCCCCGGCACGTCCGCGGCCTGAGCCCCGTGCCCGGCCTGTCCTTCGTGGGCCTGCCGTGGCTGCACACCTGGGGTTCGGGCCGGTTCCTGGGCATCGCGCAGGACACGGCGCACGTCGCCGCCGAGATCGCCGCCTGGCGCGCCGGCAGCACCTGGGCCGGCCCCGCCGAGCAGGCCCTCGACCTGCCCGCCGCGGGATGACGGACGACCTACGCTGTCGCACATGCCTACGACGACCATGGGCGCGGTCGCGGCGCACTTCGGCCGCGACATCGACCGCACCCTCGCCAAGCTCCCCGGCATCATCGACCAGGCCCGCGAACGCGGCGTCGACCTGCTCGTGCTGCCCGACGCCACCATCGGCGGCTACCTGCACGACATGTACCACCCGACCGACGAGCCGCTGCCGCCCGCGGTCGACCTCGACGGGCCCGAGGTCGCCGCGGTCCGGCAGATGGCCGGCGACATGGTGGTGTGCTTCGGCATCGCCGAGCGCGCCCGGGCCGACGGCGCCGAGGTGCGCTACAACACCGCCGTCTGCGTGCACGGCGACGGCGTGCTGGGCGTGCACCGCAAGGTGCACCTCCCGCTTGGCGAGTCCGAGGCCTACCGGCCCGGTACCGGCTTCGACGCCTTCGACACCCCCGTGGGCCGCATCGGCATGCTCATCGACTTCGACAAGACCTTCCCCGAGTCGGCCCGCTCGCTCGCGCTCGACGGCGCCCAGGTCATCGCGTGCCTCAGCGCCTGGCCCGCCAGCGTCACCGACCGCTCCGACCGGCTGCGCAACGACCGCCAGGCCCACCTGTTCGACCTCTACGACTGCGCCCGCGCCGCCGAGAACCAGCTCTACCTGGTCTCCGCCAACCAGACCGGCGTGCTCGGCGGGCTCCGCTTCCTCGGCCAGGCCAAGGTCGTCGACCCCGCCGGCGAGATCATCGCCAAGACCTGGGCCAAGGGCGGCCTCGCCGTCGCCACCGCCGACGTCGAGGCCGACGTCGCCCGCGCCCGCCGCACCATGGACCACCTGCGCGACCGCGTCGAGAGCGCCTACACCCTCACCGCCCGACCCGCCCCGGAGCCGGACCCGAACCGCACGTCCCGCTGAACCCCGCCCGAACGGAGCACGATGCGCATCGCCCAGACCACGTACTCGACCCGGCCCCGCGGCGGTGTGGTGCACACCCTCGCCCTCGCAGAGGCGCTCGCCGCCCGCGGGCACCAGGTGACGGTGTGGACGCTGGGCCGCGGCGGCGACGACGCCTTCTTCCGGCCCGTCGACCCGTCCGTCGAGGTACGGGTCGTGCCGTTCGCGGCGCGCGACGACGAGAGCGTCGGCGACCGCATCGAACGCTCCATCCAGGCCATGGCGGCCGCGTTCGACCCCACGGGGTACGACGTCGTCCACGCCCAGGACTGCATCTCCGCGAACGCGCTGTTCGCCCCTGCTGCACCCGGGGCCGGCGCGCCCCCTCTCGTGCGGACCGTGCACCACCTCGACGACTTCACCACGCCCCGCCTGGTCGAGTGCCACCAGCAGGCGATCGTGCGCCCCGACGCCCGGCTGTGCGTCTCCCGCGCCGTCGCCGACGAGGTGCGCGACGGCTACGGGCTCGAACCCACCGTCATCCCCAACGGCGTCGACGCCGCCCGGTTCGCCCGCGCCGCCGGCCCCGACGGGGCCTCGGCCCGCGAGCGGTGGCGCGCCGAGCTCGGCCGCTACGTGCTCGCCCTTGGCGGCATCGAGCCCCGCAAGGGCAGCATCGACCTGCTGGAAGCCTTCGCGCTCCTGCGCGACGACCACCCCGACCTCGGCCTCGTGCTCGGTGGCGGGGAGACCCTCTTCGACTACCGCCCCTACCGCGCCCGGTTCGACGAGCGCTGCGCCGAGCTCGGCATCGAACCCGTCGTCCTCGGCACCCTCGCCGACGACGAGGTCCCCACCCTCGTGGCCGCCGCTACCGCCCTCGGCTTCGTCTCCACCAAGGAGGGCTTCGGGCTGGCCGCCATGGAGGCCCTCGCGGCCGGAGTCCCCGTCGTGGCCCGCGACCTGCCCGTCACCCGCGAGGTGTTCGGGCCCGCCGTCGCCTACGCCACCGACGTGCCCGGGATCGCCGCGACGCTCGCGGCGGCGGCGGACGGGACGCTGCCCGTGGACGCCGCGGCGGGGCGGGCGCTGGCGGCCCGGCACAGCTGGGCCGGGGCCGCGGCGGCCCACGAGCGCTTCTACGAGCGGGTGGTGCGCGAAGGGGGCGACGGTGGCCACGAGCTCGATCTCGCGGATCATCAGCCGGCTCGCCGAGGCTGACCCCGACCGGGTCGTGGCGGTCGCCGTCGGCGCGCCGGGTACGGACGACGCACCCCGAGCGGACGGAACTTCTGGCGCGGACGGTGACCTGCGGCTCACCACCGCCGGGCTCGATGCCGCCGCCGACCGCTACGCGCGGGAGCTGCTCCGCCGCGGCGTGCGTCGCGACGACCTGGTCACGGTCGCGCTGCCCAACGGGCTGGAGATGCTCGTGGCGTGCGCCGGGATCTGGCGGGCGGGCGCGACGCCGCAGCCCGTCTCCCGCGGGCTGACGCCGGGGGAGCGAGCCGCCGTGGTGGCCGCGGCCCGGCCCGCGCTGGTGATCGGGTTCGACGCCGACGGCGTCCCCGGCCTGCCCGAGGGCTTCGGTCTGCCGGAGGGCCTCGGCCCGCCGGAGGGGCCCGGCGTCCCGGGCGGGTCCGGTCCGGCGTGGTCCGGCCCCGGGCGGCGCCGCGCCGACGAGCCTGCGCTGCCCGACACCTGGGCGCGGTCCTGGAAGGCGCCGACGTCGTCGGGCAGCACCGGCCGACCCAAGGTGGTGCTGTCCACCGCGCCCGCCCGCATGGACCCGGAGCGGCCTGTGGCGGAGTTCCTCCCGCTGCGTGCGACGCAGCTCGTCGCCGGCCCGCTCACGCACTCGGCGACGTTCACGTACGCCTTTCGCGGGCTGCTCACCGGCCACCGGCTGGTGATCCTGCCGCGGTTCGAGGAGCGGGCCGTGCTCGACGCGATCGAGCGGCACGGCGTCACCTGGGCGCTGCTGGTTCCTACGATGCTGCACCGCCTGCTGCGGCTGCCCGCCGCCGAGCGTGACCCTGCCCGGCTGCGGACGCTCGAGACCGTGCTGCACCTGGGGTCGCCGTGCGCGCCCGCGCTCAAGCGGGCGGTGCTGGACTGGCTGGGCCCGGAGCGGGTCGTGGAGGTCTACGCCGGGAGCGAGTCCAACGGGCTGACGATGATCCGCGGCGACGAGTGGCTCCGGCGGCCCGGGAGCGTGGGCCGCCCGGTGGGCGGCACCCGGGTGCGGGTGCTGCGCGACGACGGCTCCGACGCCGCGCCGGGCGAGACCGGCCAGGTGTGGCTGCACCGCGGCCCAGACCCGGCGTACCGGTACTTGGGCGCACCCGGTCGCCGTCGGGCCGACGGGTGGGACACGCTCGGCGACCTGGGCCATCTCGACGCCGACGGGTGGCTCTGGGTCACCGACCGGGCCGACGACGTCATCGTGCGCGGCGGCGAGAAGATCTACCCCGTCGAGATCGAGCGGGTCCTGGAGGAGCACCCGGCAGTGCGGAGCGCCGTCGCGTTCGGCGTCCCCGACGCGGAGCTGGGCCAGCGTGTCGAGGCGGTCGCCGACGTTGCCGACGCTCCGGTAGACGGCGAGCAGCTGCGTCGGTTCGCCGCGGAGCGGTTGGACCGTGCCCGTAGGCCGGCCCGCGTGCGGGTCACGGACCGGCCGGTGCGTGACGACGCGGGCAAGACCAGGAGGGCCGGCCCCGGTCGGGCCTGACGGCCTGGCCGTGCCACGCCGCACCCTAGACCCACCCTCGTCGGTTCGCCTCGACTCCGGCATGGAACCGGCTCCGCGCCCCGAGCGCGGTCAGCACCGCCTGCACGCGGCGGCGCACCGTGCGCGTCGTCGTGCTCTGCTGGCGTGCGATCGCCTCGTCCTTGAGACCCGCTGCCAGGAGCGTGAGCACCTGGCGCTCGGAGGCAGGCAGGGAGATGCCCTCGTTGCCGAGCGGGACCGCCTGGCTCCACGCGGCGTCGAAGAGGAAGGCCAGGCCATCCAGGAGCGGTGACGGGTGAACCACCACCGCCGCATGGTTCTGAGCCTCCCGGTCCATGGTCACCAAGGCCGTCCGCCGGTCCACCAGCACCCCGCGGAAGGCGACGCCTGCCCCGAGCCGGGCTTCTAGCCCGCGCAGGGCGAGGAACTCCTGGGCAAGCTGGTCGGGGAAGTCGACAGGGTCGCACAGCACGCGGAACCGGACGCCGCGCTCCAGGATCGACTCCTCGACGGGTGCGTGGCCGGGCATGTACGGCTCGTGCTCCCAGACGGCGACCTCGGTCGAGGCCTCCCGCAGGATCTGGTGATACCGGTTGCCGATGTTCTGCCAGCCCTCGATGTGCTCGATCGCCGTGCCGCCGTCGCCCTGCTGCGCCGTGCGGAACCGGTACTGCAGGTCCGGCAGGGCCGCACGGACCTCGTGCAGGGCACGCTCCCGCTCGGCGACCAGCTCCCGCACGGCGTGATCGGGTTCCGCCGCTGCCCAGCGTGGTGAGGGATCGGTCATCTCCAGACCCTTTGCCCGCAGCGCCAGGCCGTGGTCCCGCAGCCACTCCACCAGCGGGACGACACATCTCGAGTCCAGGCCGGTTGCCTCCGCGATCTCCGGGATGGTCGTTGCGGCACCGTCGAGCAGTACGGCATAGACATCGGCCGCCCCGTCCGGCATCCCCAGCCCTCGTGCCAGGGGCTCCTGAGACGACATGCGGCCTCCTTCCTCGTCCGGTCCTGAACCGGACGATGTCCGCAAAGTGAACCCCATTCTCCTGTACTCGTTACCCGGTGTTCAGGAAGTCTCAGGGCTCGACCACCCCAGGGCCCTGAGCCACCCGCACGAGGAGATCACCATGACAACCCACAGGAGACCCCGCACCGGTCCGGTGCTGATCGCCGCGGTAGCGGTGCTCGCCGTCGGGACGACGCCAGGCGCGGCCGCGGCTGCGGCCGGAGCACGCGCTACGGTCGAGGGTGAGGCGGTCGTCCAGGCAGCCGAGACGCGCACCCTCACGCTCGTCACCGGCGACGTCGTCACCGTCCGCACTCTGCCGGGCGACGCGGACCACCCCGCCATCAGCATCGACCCGAGCGGGCCCTCGCACGGCCTGGCCATGATCGAGCACACGCAGGACGGCACGTCCGTCGTCCCTCAGGCAGCCCAGGAGGCCCTCGCCCACGACGCCGTCGACCCGGCCCTGTTCGACATCGACACCCTGATCGAGGCAGGCTACGACGACGCCGCGACCGACGAGCTCCCGCTTGTCCTGGAGAACCACGAGGCGGGGTCGTTCCCGAAGACTCCGGCCACGACGCAGGCGGCCGTCGAGTCCCGGCACGAGAGCATCGACGCGCTCGGCGTCGCGCTCGACAAGGCCCACGCCGAGATGTTCTGGACCGGCCACGACACCACAGCCGAGCGCGCCAGGGCCCGTACCGGCAAGATCTGGCTCGACGCCCCCGTGAGCGTCGACCTGGCCGACTCGGTGCCGCAGGTCCGCGCGCCGCAGGTGTGGGACATGGGCTTCGACGGGCAGGGGGTCACCGTCGCAGTACTCGACACGGGCGTCGACGCCTCCCACCCCGACCTGGCCGGGCGCATCTCCGAGGAGCGGAACTTCACCGACGAGGTCGACGCCACCGACCACTTCGGGCATGGCACCCACGTCGCGGCCACCATCGGTGGCAGCGGCACGGGCAACGGCGCCCCGGGCGTCGCCCCGGGCACGACCCTCGTCAGCGGCAAGGTGCTGGACGACGACGGCAACGGAACCATCACCTCCATCCTCGAGGGCATGGAGTGGGCGGCGTCCAGCGGGGCCGACGTCATCAACATGAGCCTCGGCACCAAGGTGCCCGACGACGGGCGCGGACCGCTGAGCGCTGCCGTGGACACCCTCACCGAGCAGTACGGATCGCTGTTCGTGGTCGCCGCGGGGAACTCCGGGCCCAACACCATCGGCACCCCGGCCTCGGCGAGCCTGGCGCTCACGGTCGGAGCCGTCGACAAGGCGGACACGCTGGCGGGCTTCTCCAGCACCGGCCCGCGGGTCGGCGACAGCGCCGTCAAGCCCGAGATCTCGGCCCCTGGCGTCGACGTCCTGGCGGCGCGCGCGGCAGGTACCACCATGGGTACCCCGGCGGACGACCTGTACACCACGGCGAGCGGTACCTCCATGGCCACCCCGCACGTCGCCGGTGCGGCGGCCCTGCTCCAGCAGGCCAACCCGGACTGGACGGACGAGCAGCTCAAGGCCGGGCTCGTGGGCTCGGCCACGGAAGGCTCCTATCGCGTGGAGAAGGGCGGCTCAGGCAGGCTCGACATCGAGCACGCCGTGGACCAGGACGCGTACGCGCAGCCCGCGACGCTGAGTCTCGGCAACGTGCGCTACGCGCAGGCCGGCTCCTACGAGCCTGTCGCGGGCGAGACCGTGCTGCACAACGACGCCGAGCACGAGCGGACGTTCACGGTGACCGCGGCCGTGTCCTCGGCGTCCGGCGCCGCCGTGCCCGAGGGCGCGGTGCAGCTGGAGGTCTCCGAGGTCACGGTTCCTGCCGGGGGCAGCGTGCCGATCCCCGTCACTGTCGACCCGAACCTCCTGACGCGCGCGACGCTCTACAGCGGCGTCCTGGTCGCCGTGGCCACGGACTCCTCGGCCGTCGTCCGCGTGCCCCTGTCGGTCTATGTCGAGCCCCTGCTGTACGAGATCACGGTGACCGCGCTCGGCACCGACGGTATGCCGGTCGCCGGGTCGAGCTTCGCGTACGTGTACGACGAGAACAGCGGTGCGCGCTACCAGGCGATCTTCTACGACGGCGTCGCCAGTGTGCGCGTCAAGCCCGGTACCTACTCGGTGGAGTCCGTCCTGGTCACGGCGGACGCCGGCGGCGAGTGGGCGCAGGACCTCGCCGTCGACGTCCGGTCCGAGGTCGACGCGACCACGAGGGACGTCGCGTGGACGCTGGACGCTCGTGAGGCGAGCGGTCTCGGCTTCGACACCGGTGAGCGCGCCACCGAGCTCCAGGGCGGCGCCGTGTCGTTCCGTCGCGAGACCACCCCCGGCAGCTACCACGACACGACGCTGCTCGTGCCGGCGGACTTCAAGCGGTTCGGTATCTTCCCCGCGTCGGCACCGTCCGTGGGCACCCGGGACGTAACGGTCCACTCGACGCTGACGGCTCCGGACCTGACGGTCGCGGTCGGGCGAACGGCCCTGGACCCGACTCCGCTGGACGGTGCCAGGCCGTACGAAGGCAAGGATGCGTTGCGACTGCTCGAGGTGGGCGACGGAACTGCGGCGGGGTACCGCGGCAAGGATGCTCGCGACCGGCTCGTGCTCGCCACGGTGGCTGACGGTGTGAGCCCGGCCCAGGTCATCGAGACCGCCGCGGCACGGGGAGCGGCCGCCGTTGCGCTGAGCAACGACACCCCGGGGCGCCTGGTCGCCGAGGCAGGCTCGACGGCCGTGCCTGCGTTCGCCCTGCGCGGCGCCGACGGGCAGCTCCTGAGGGACCTGGCCGCACGGGACGAGCGGGTTCGGGTCACGCTCAGCGGGACGCCCTACAGCCCGTATGTCTACGGCCTCGTCACGCCGTTCCGCGGTGCGGTCCCGGCCGACGTGAGCCACCTGCCGCTGGACGGAGCCGCCGTCGTCACGTCGCGAACCTACGCCCGAGGTACGACCGACGGGTCCGCGCTGGTGAGCAGCCGCCGGACCGGGAACAGCTCCTACGTCCCGACGGAGGTTCCCGTCCGCCTCGGTACGGTCCAGGAGTGGGTGCTGAGCGCCGACCCGCGCACCCAGTACCAGAACGGCGTCGCGCTCGGTGCTACTGGTCTGGCCTACTTCGAGCCGGCCTGGCACTCTTACGAACCCGGTGCCCGAGAGACCGGCGAGTGGTTCGCGGCGGTCAACAACTCCCGGATCAACCCGCGCATCTCCTCGGCGTTCGCCGAGCTGCGCTACACCACGCCGCAGCTCTCCCTGGGTGCGACCGCCTTCCCCGACGGCGACCCGGCGCACGGGACCTCCCTCGCCGCCTTGGCGGACGCGGTGTCTGTGACGCTGTTCAAGGACGGTGTGCAGGTGGGGCGGTCCGGGTTCGCAACCGGAACCTTCCCGATCACCGACGGCGTAGCCGGGTACGAAGCCGTCATGGACGCGCGGCGTGACGTGGCCGGCTGGGAGTATGCCCCGCACACGATCACACGGTGGACCTTCCGCGCGGGCGGCGAGGCCGCGTGGGGAGCGCACCCGATCTCGATGCCGCAGGTCTCCTACGACGCCGGCGTCGGGCTCGACAACCAGGTCGCGGCGGATCGCCCGCAGACGCTGACCGTGACGGCGACGCCGTGGCGGGACGGCGGCCCGGAGGTCACCGAGGTGCGGACCTGGGCGTCGTTCGACGACGGCAGGACCTGGCGGGAGCTACGGCTGACCGTGACCGGCGAGCCGAGCGTGAGGACCGCGCGGTTGCCGCTGCCGCGCGGAACCAAGGCACGATACGTCAGCCTCCGTACGGTCGCGACGGATACGAACGGGCACACGGTCGACCAGACGGTGGACCGGGCCTTCGGGGTGCGGCACGGCCGCTGACACGATGTGCCAGGGCGGGGAAGGGCGGGACACGCCCTTCCCCGCCCCGGCCGATCTGGACGTCTTCGTCCGTCGCTTTGTGGATGCACACCCAGCCACCGGTTGCCCCATCAGCTCGACAACTGCACCTGCGGTCCGGTCCGCGCCCACAAGATCCCGGCCAACGGCGCACGCGGCGGAGCGAGCTCACCACCGGGGCCGGGCAACTCGTCGGGGTACTTCCGTGGTGCCGACATAACTCCCAACCCTCCGGGTCTTCGATGTCTCCATCAAACCCGGGGCGCGACAGAGAGATTCTGCCAAGGCGGTCTGAGCGTCGTTGCGGTTTCACGACCCAGGACTCCGCCGCCACCCGACAACTGCCAGGTCCACGATCAAGGGGAAGCCCACGTGGCCGGCCGCCCCCGCCTCACCGAGCAGCGAGGTGGCAAGGCAACCAGGCATCAGACGCCGGACGACGCTCGGAGCGCTCCTTCGGCCTGTGGCGGCCGCTCATCGTTCCACGTGCTGGTGCGTGCACGGGCCCGCTGCCGTGATTCGGGGGCGTCCGGGGCGTCGTCGGGCACCGCAGCGCACTTCAGGCTGCTTCTGGCGCCGTCTCGGGGTCGACGAGGACGCGATGGACGAATTTCGGCGACACTGTTACCGTTAAATGTATGGACGCTGCGACGGACGGCTCGTGCTCGCGCTTCGTTGAGACCGACGGACTGCGGGTGCACTACAAGCGTGTCGGAGGTGGTCCGACCCTCCTGCTCCTGCACGGCTCAGGGTCGTCACTGGACACCTTCGATCCCATAGCGGAGCGCCTGGCACCGCGAGCAGACGTGCTGCGGCTGGACCTGCCCGGGTTCGGACTCACGGGTCCCCGACCCGATCGCGACTACCGCATCAGCACCACCGCAGGCACGGTGCGACGCACCCTGGAAGAACTGGGCATCTCCCGTGCGGTCGTTGCCGGGAACTCACTGGGCGGCAACATCGCCTGGAACCTGGCCCTGGACGCGCCCACCCTGGTCGACGCCTTGGTGCTGATCAATGCAACCGGCTACCCCGGCAAGAAGCCACCCCTGGCGATGCGGTTGGCCCGCAGCCCGGTGGGTCGAGCGGTCATCCGACTGAGCAGCGGTCGCGCCGCAGTGGAACGCAATCTGCGCACCAGCGTCGGGCCTGGCTCGCGTGATTCCGTGACGCCCGCTCTGGTCGACCGGGTACACGCGATGCTGAACCGGCCGGGAAACCAGGAGGCGTTCATTGATTTTGCCAGGACCACTCAGCAGGACCGCTCCGCACTGATCCCCAGGATCACAGCGCCGACACTCGTGATCAGCAGCCATGGCATGGACGGGCAGTACTTCGCCCGTGACCTGCCGCAGGCTAGCGAGCTGGTCCATCCCACCGGCGGCCACCTGCTGCCCGACGAGGATCCCGACTGGGTCGCCTCGGCGATCGAGCGCTTCCTCGATTCCCTCGACCTCAAGGACGGATCGCGATGACATTGCCGTACTTCACCGCCCGCGGTGAGACCGTCGCACTGGACGACGCCCTGCGCGCCCAGGTCCGCGGTGACTTCATGCGGTGCAGGGACGGACTCACCCAGTACGAGCTGACCGGGCCCGCAGAGGGACAGCTGGTGCTGCTGGTCCCGGGTCTGACCATCCCGCTGGACTACTGGGACCCAGTGGTCACCGAGCTGCACGAGCGCGGCTACCGCACCCTCACCTACAGCGGATACGGGCGCGGCTATTCCGACCGGGTCACCGCGTCGTACGACGAGTCGCTGTTCGTGCGCCAGATCCAGGACCTCGTCCACGGGTTGGGAGTGGCGCCACGGCACGTCATCGGCAGCTCCATGGGCGCGGTCATCGGCATGCTGTACGTCCTCCAGGCTCGGTCGACGGTGTCCTGCCTGATGATCGTAGGGCCGGCCGGCCTGCTCGCCCGCAAGCCCCCGATCGCCGCGCTGCTGCGGATCCCGGTCGTGAATCGGCTGCTCGGCTCCGCGCTGGGTCACACGCTGCTGGAGGGGCATCTCAGCCACAACCTGCGCGACCCCGCCCAGGTCGAACGGCTCGCTGCGCTGGTCCGACCGTGCTACCAGGTCGAAGGCTCGATCTACGCGTTGTGCGCCACCCTCGCCGACTTCGCACTGGCGGGCCGCCAGGACCTCTACCGCGCCGTGCGGAACTCCGGGCTGCCGACCATGTTGCTGTGGGGCGACGAGGACCAGGTGACCCCGGCAGCCCGCTGGGACGAAGCGATGGAGCTGCTGGCCCCGACCCAGGCCGAGCTCGTCAGGCAGACGGGGCACATGGTCTCGTTCGAGCGTCCGGATCTGACGGCACAGCTCTTCACCGAATTCGCCACCACCCATCAGGGAGCACAACCATGAGCAACCACCCGATCGACGTGCTGGTCGTAGGCGCAGGCCCGGCAGGAGCCACCCTGGCGATCGATCTGCGCCGTCGCGGTCACACCGTGCGGATCATCGACGCATCGAGGGGCGCGTTCGACGGATCACGCGCCAAGGGCGTCCAGCCCCGCACTCTGGAAGTGCTCGAGGACCTGGACACGATCAACGACGTGCTCGCCGGAGGCAGCACCTACCCGCTGATGGGAATCCACTTCGGCCCGCTGACCGCCCCGTGGTCGATGAACAAGACCCGCCGACCTCGGCCCGGGGTCCCCTACCCGAACACGTGGCTCATCCCGCAGGACCGCACCAACGCCGCCCTGCACGCGAGCCTTGGTCGCCTCGGGCTTGTTGCAGAGTTCGGAAAGACCCTGACAGCACTCACCCAGGACGATGAAGTCGTCACGGCGACGATCCAGCAGTCCGACGGACCCGCCGGCGAGCCCGAGCAGGTCGCAGCCCGGTATCTGGTCGGGGCCGACGGGGCGTCCAGTCGCGTGCGCAAGGCCCTGGGCATCGAGTTCGCCGGCAGCACCGACGACGCTGACCGGGTCATCATCGCTGATGCGGAGACCTCGGGACTCTCCCGCAACCGCTGGCACGTCTGGCCAGGCCTGGGGAGGACGTTCGTCGGTGCCTGCCCGCTGCCCCACTCCGAGGCGTTCCAGTGGATGATCCGGATCAGCCCGGAGGAGACCCCCGACCTTGGTCACGATGCGATCCGTCGGCGCATCGCGGACCGGATCGGCTCAAGGGTCTCGCTGGGCGAGATCTCCTGGACATCGGTGTTCCGTCCGAACATCAGGCTCGCTGGCTCCTACCGGCAAGGACGTGTGTTCATCACGGGAGACGCTGCTCATGTGCATACGCCCGCGGGCGCCCAGGGTCTGAACACGGGGATCCAGGACAGCTACAACCTCGGGTGGAAGCTCTCCCAGGTCATGGCAGGAGCGCCCGACGCGCTCCTGGACTCCTACGAAGCCGAACGCAGGCCGATCGCCGCAGCGGTCCTGGGGCTGTCCACCAAGAAGTACGAGGGGCTCGGCACCCTGGATCTGTCCAGCATCACCCGCGGTGACGCCGAGCAACAGCTCGGAGTCAACTACCGCCACAGCCCGCTGACCGGTCCGGCCGGTCAGACAGGCCGGCTGCAGGTCGGCGACCGGGCGCCCGACGCGCGCCTGACCACGGCTTCCGGCACACCACGACGCCTGTTCGACGTCTTTCACGGGCCGCAGTTCACACTCATCGGCTTCGGCGCGGCCACCAGCACCGATGTCTCTGACGTGGTATGGCCTGATGCTGGTGCCGGCCTGACGCGGATCGTCATCACCGCCGAGGCTTCCACCCATCTCGGGGATCCCGCGGTTCTCCACCTCGTCGACACCCTCGGAGAGTTCGCCGACGTGTACCGGCCGGACCCCGGGACGCTCCTGTTGGTCCGACCAGACGGATACCTCGCCGCGATCATCGATCGCACCACTGCGGCTGCCCTCACCGCGGCGACCGCGCCCCTGCACCCCTCTCTGCAGACCCACGAATAGGGCGGCTGCCACGTAGATGAGCGACAACCACTACAGCCCCGTGCGGGTCCCTTCCGCGAAGCGGGCCTGCCCATGACGCGCACCCTCCTGCGTGGAGCGCGGATCATCACCCTGGGTCAACACCGCCCCGACTGGGAGCACGCGGACATCCTCATCGAGTCAGACACGATCCTCGAGGTTGGTCCCAGCCTCGACAGCACGGGTGCGGACATCATCGACCTTGACGGTCGGATCATTCATCCGGGCCTGGTCAACGCGCACCTGCATACCTGGCAGACCGGGCTGCGGACGATCGGCACGGATTGGACCCTGGCCCAGTACCTCGCCAACACGCACGGCACGATCGCCCACTACTACCGGCCCGAGGATATGCGCATCGCCGCTCTCGCCGGCGGTCTGGGGCAGATCGACTGCGGCATCACGACCATCGGCGACTGGTGCCACAACAACCCTTCCCCCGCCCATTCCGATGCCGCCATCGAGGGCCTGGTGGAATCCGGCGTCCGTGCTGTCTTTCTGCACGGCGCCCCCTACACGAGGATCGCCGCCGACTCCGCCCGCGAGATCGACCGACTGCTGAACGGACCCGGCCGACGACACGACCTGCTCACTATCGGCATGGCGATCCGCGGCCCCCAGCTCTCCTCCGCAGGACGCGCCATCGACGACCTCCGCACTGCACGGGAGCGCGGCATCATCGCATCGATGCACCAGACCGGTGGCGTGATGAAACCTGCCTGGGCGCAGGTGTACGAACGGGGCCTGTTCGGCCCGAACGTGAACATCGCCCACGGTGCCGGCCTCAGCGACGAGTGGGTGGAGATCCTCGTCGACGCGGGCGTCACATTCACCAGCACGCCGGAGAACGAGCTCGGTCAAGGTCACTCCGACCCGGTCACCGCCCAGCTGCTACCCCTTGGCGCCGCACCATCCCTGGGTACCGACACGGACTGCGTCACCAACGGTGATCTACATACCTCTGCACGGATCGCGCTGGCGTACCAACGAGGGACCGGTCACAACAAGCACCGCCAGGAAGTCGGGATCTTCTCTCCCACGACTCCGGTTACGAGTCGCCAGGCCCTGGAATGGGCGACCATCGAGGGCGCCCGCACACTGGGTCTTGCCGACCGCGTCGGCCGGATCGAACCCGGGATGCAGGCCGACCTCGTCGTCCTTGACCCTCGTACGATCACCATGTGGCCCGCCCACGACTGCATCGCCGCGGCCCTGAACGCGCACCCCGGGGCTATCGAGGCGGTGATGGTCGCCGGCCGATGGCGCAAGCAGGACCACGCCCTGATCCGGACCGATCTACCCCACGTACTGGACGCGCTCACGGAGTCGGGCAACCGCATCATCGAGAAGTTCGAGAGCCCTGACCTGCTCGCCCGGGCACGGCAGCAGGCCGTGGACCGCATCGCGGGCCACCGGATGCGCAAACAGCTCGGCACACCCGTCAGCCGCACATCGCACCGCCGGAGATAGAGCGAGTCCGAGCCGCAGTCCGATCAGGCCGCTCTGCCCCGCTCCACGCTCAGCCCGATGATCAACCAGTCCAGCGCTGTGCGGAATTCGTCGACCAGGTGCTGATAGGGCAGGACATCCGCGGCGGCAACCGTGGCGGGAAAGGCCTCCGCGTCCAGGTTGCTGAACACCGCTCTGATCTGCTCATGGTCGGTCTCCGACTCCGCCTGCAGCTGCGCCGCGAACCCGATCACCAACCGGGACAAGGTCGCGTAGGTACGGGCCGCATCATGAGCGGAGAACCCGTTCGCCATGAGCAGGGACAGCACCCGCTCCCGCAGGGCCAGAGCGTTCGGACCGGTCGGGACGTGCTCGACCAGCAGCGAGGCCACACCTGGGTGCGCGGCAAGGGTTTCGAACAGCGTGACGGCCGTCGCTCGGCACACCGCCTCCCAGTCGGCCGGCCGGGAGGCATCTCCGTCTCCAGCTCCCAAGGCCGAGAAGTCAGCATCACCCAGCACCTGGTCAGTCACCACAGCGATGAGGTCCGAGCGCCCCGCCACCGCCCGGTACAACACCGCGACTCCGCTGTTGAGCCGGGCAGCCAGCGCCCGCATCGTCAACGCCTGGGGCCCACCCTCGTCCACCAGCTCCAACGCCGTGCGCGCTATCCGTTCCAGCGGAACTCGAGGGCGGCCCCGCCCTCGCCTGCTCGAGGTCTGACTCACTGGGCGCACGGCCACCACCCTATTCCACCGGCGACTCACGCCGATGTTGAAGGGCGCCGATCGAGACGTCCTGAGCGAACAGTCCTCCCGGGTCGACTCTCCTGCGCACCGCATCGACGTCCTGGGCGATCGAGGTTGGGAACGACCGTTGCGGGCGGCGGCGGTCCTCGGCGTAGTTGGGCGAGGTGTAGCCGGCCGCCCACGGCGCCATGGACACGCGCAGCTCGTCGAGCTCGCGTTCCGCCCGCTCCGCCCGAGCCGGCGTGGGTGCTATCCCGGTGGCGAACAGTGACGTAGCCCCGCGGAGATGATCGAGAGCACCGCCGTCGGGTGGTGCTTCGCCAAACGCGCCGCCCAGCTGGCGGAGCTCGACGGTCGCGAGCGGAGAGCGGGGCCGGACGGCTATGTTCAGGAATGCTCGTTGTCCGGCGTCGTCGAGGTGATCGATGAGCTGGTGGTCCGCGGTCGTGGGCAGGGGTAGCGCTGGATCCATATGGGTCCACGGCACATCGAGCACGCTGCCGGGGCGCCAGGTGTCGATCAGAGGGGCCCCTACCGTCCGCAGCGGAGCAAGCAGGTCCTCGGCGACGTCCGCGACACGACTGTCCGGGTCATCGAGGCCTCGCGCGTGGATGACGCCGTCGACGTTCACGACCGTGCGTCCGGCGATGGCCGACGGGATGCCCGGCAATCGAGGAAGCCGCATGATCCGAAATGCCGTGGCGGCTTCGCGGGGGGCTTCGCGATGCCAGGCCGACCAGGCTGCGAGGAGATCTGGCGCGTGCTCGACCTTCCAGAAGGCCGTGCCCGTGATGAGAGCGGTGACCGGGAAGAGGCGCACTGTGATCGCCGTGACGACGCCGAAACCTCCCCCTCCACCACGCAGCGCCCAGAACAGTTGCGAGTCATGAGCGCGGTCCACGATGCGCTGGGCACCGTCAGCGGTGACGATCTCGATCGACTCGATGGAGTTGGCGGCTACTCCGGATGTGCGACCGTAGAAGCTCAGCCCGCCACGGAGCAGGTAACCCATGGCCCCGACAAGCGGTGAGGACCCGTGAGGAGCCATGAGTCCCGTCGGTGCGAGCGCCTGGACGACCTCACCCCAGGCGGTTCCTGCCGGGATGCGGACGGTACGTGCGGCAGTGTCGACTGTGACCGGCTCGTCAAGCCGCATCCGGATCACAGCGAGGCCGGAGAGATCAGGCAGGGATGCCGCCGCATGGCCGGTTGAGATGGCGATCACGCCCCGACCGGCCGAGGCGGCATCGGCGATGGCCGACTGAACGTCGCCGAGGCTTGCGGCTGTGTAGGCGACATCCGGGCGTGGACGCGCAGACCGCTCGAAGGTGCGGATCGCACGCCGGTAGGCCGCCGTACCCGGACGAAGGCGGCGGCCTGTCTTTCTCCTGGGGCGCCATGCGATGGCTGCCACCAGAACGCAAGTAAGGAGAGCGAGCGTCAGTACGGTGGCTGCGCCCGGCAGGGCCGAGGCGAGCACCGCGCCCAAGAGCGCACCGATCGCCGTCGCCATGAGGCCACGGGCTGCCGCCTCAGCGGCCCGGTCCGGGCCCGCCGCCCTGCTGAGCCTTGCCACCGTTACCGCGAGAAGAACGGCCGTGACGACCAGAGCGGGTATCGACACCGCGGCCATCCTCTCGCCAGGAGAGCTCGCGATCGCCATCGTCACCGAGGCGAGGCCGGCCGAGAGCGGGATCAGCACCCGCCCCGCTCGCCGCGCGGATGCGGGCCACGGGCTGCCGACCCCGAGGACGAACCTCATTCTCGGCGTAGCGGGGGCGCGAACCTCTGCACCGCTGGTCACGAGCGCAGTCAACGCCGGTACGGCGAGGGCACCTGCACCCGCACCCAAGGAGGCAGCCACGACACCCGACCACGCCGGAACCCCCGCTGTGGACGACGCCAGAGCAACAGCGGCAGCCGGGACAGCGACAAGACCGAGAGCCCCGGTTCGCCGGCGACGCGCAGCGTCGCTCGCGGCCCCCCAGACCAGGAGCACAACGACGGTCAGCGCAAGGGTGAGTGTCACCGAGCTCGTGGAGATGGCACCCACGACGACGGAACCGACGACGAGGGCAAGGCCCATGCCCGAGAGGATTCGCCCGGCGGCGCCGATCCCGCTCAGATCGGGCCGGTGGCGGTGCTGCCGTCCAGGATTCGACACAGTGTTTCTCCATGTTTCCAGTGCTAGGAAGGGCTACGTCCGGCGCCGGTCCCACTGGTAGCAGCCAGTTCCGAGGGCGCGGACGTAGCGGCGAGTCCACCAATAACGCTCCCGTAGACGAAGTCACGGGCGAGCGTAGCTATCGTCTCGATCGACGGGCGCCGGTCCGCAGGCGTGCCAAGCCAGTCGATGATCAGCGACACCGCACCAGCGGCAAGAGCAGAACGTGCCGAGTCGGCCGGCATCACACCGCCCTCCAGTAGCACGGCAACCGGCGACGCCATCTTCAATCGGGTGCTCACCGCATCTGTGACCGCGGCGACCACCGCGCTGCCGCCGGGCCCCTCAAGCACTCTCAGGTAGAAGCGTTCGTGCTCGGCAAGGGCTCGCACGACAATCGTGAATGCATCACCCATGGCCCCGCGCAGATCGTCCGCCGGGTACACCTCATCGAGGTTGATCCGTTCGAAGGCGGTCTGCAGGCGGCTCAAGGCCGCAGCCGTGAAGATGTCCGACAGGCCATCGAACGCCTGGTAGAAGGTAGGGCGGGTCACGTTTGCCGCTCTGACCACGTCAGTGATCGAGATGTTTGATGCGTCCCTTTGGTCGAGGAGAGCTGTCGCTGCGTTCCGCAGGGCGTCTCGAGAGCGGCTGCCCCGGACAGAAGGCTCTCGTCCTTTACGCATGTAAATACCTTACACATGTAAGGAAACGAGTTCAAGCCGGGGGCGCCGTGGGTACCGAAACCACGCCGATGGTGGGTCGATGCCTGGGCGGTGCCGCGACGAGACCACAGCCTCGTACCGTTCTGGTCGCGGACGGCGGCCAGGCGGCTAGTTGACTGAGCTCACCGTCGGAGGATCCCGGACGTCGATGCGTGATTGGTCTGTCCGATCCGCGGTACTGAGCGAGCTCATCAGCGCCGGTCTCATGCCGCGGGCGCGCGATGAGCGCGGCGCGGGATCCATGCGGCGATGACGGTGGCGGAGGCGAACGCGGTCAGCATCACGACGATGTAGAGGTCGACGCCCTGTGCGGAGGGCGTCGAGCTGCCGGGGGCCGTCGTCGCACTCAAGACACTTCCTCCCACGATGTTCAGCACCACGGCGCCGACGCCGAGCATCACCTGTACGAGCGCGGCGACCACACCCTGCTTCTCCTCGGTCACCAGTGTCGTCGAAAGGTTGAAGCCCGAGGTGACCACCGCGCCCGCGGTCAGCCCGAGGAAGCCCACGCAGATCACGGCAGGGAGGAACGACGCGGTCGACACCATGAGGCCGATTGCCGAGACGGTGCCGATGAGTACGCCACCCGCAAGCGTGCGCGCGGGGTCGACGCGACCGCCGAGCCATCCCGCGAGGACCCCGCCCGTAGCGGCGCCGAGCGCCGACAGTGCGAACATGAGTCCGAGCGAGCCGGAACCTCCCGCGAGCCCGTATCCCAGTCCCTCCTCCGGAGCGGTCTGCCCAATGATGCCGATCAGCTGCAGGAGAGCCTGATAGGCACCGACGCCGAGGACGACCACCAGCAGGGTCGCGATCACAGGGCGCGTCAAAATGCTCAGATCGACCACGGGCTCGGCTGTCCGTAATGCCGTGACCACCCACGCCGCCAGCAGCACGAAGCCAATCAGGAGAAGGCCGAGCAGCCCGAAGTCCGTCCAGCCCGCGGTGGGCGCAAGGCTGATGTAGGAGAGCGCGCCGGCGAGCCCGAGCCCGAGAAGAAGAGCGCCGGCGACGTCGACGCGGCCGTGTGCAAGTACGGGCGATTCGGGCAGGAACATGCGTACCGCGGTCGCGGCAGCAAGAGCGAGTGCGGCAGACACCACGAAGACGGCGCGGAAACCGAACGCGTCGATGACCGCTTCGAAGAGGAACGGCGACACGATGCCGAGGATCGCGGAGCCCGAGGTGACGATGCCGACGGCGGTCATCCCCACGCCGGCGGGAAACACCTGCCGGATGTAGACCACGGTGATGAAGACTGAGCCCACGGCGGCACCCTGGATGACCCGGCCGAGCAGGAAGACGCCGATGTTGGGGGCGATGAGGCAGATGAGCGCGCCGGTGCCGCCCACGAGCAGTGCGAGCACGAGGATGCGGCGCTTGCCGCAGACGTCCGCGCTCTTGCCCAGCAACGGCGCCCACATCGCGCCGGAAAGGATGGCGCTGGCGTTGAGCCATGCACTCTGGTCTGTGCCGAAGAACTCGGCCATCTGCGGCAGCACGAGCAGGGGAGCGACGACGACGGTGTCGACGAGGGTGTTCGCGACGATAAGGATCGCGACCCACCAGACGAGTTGAGCGCGCCAACCGTCGTATTCTCGTGCCGCAGGTCGGTGAGGGCTCACAGGGCTCTGGGTCATGATTCACTTCCGGAAGTCCAGGACGACGCCTTCTGCGTCGAAGATTCCGGGCATTCTTGGGGGACGACGTTGCAGCCCCTCGAAGATGCCGGAAACGCGCGTGGAGAACACTCTTGATGCAGCAAACGTCACTCGTTCCGGGGTGAGCGAGCGAAACGGCCAAGGTCAGTGGCCTCGGCTCGCCGCCGTCGTGCAATGGCAGAGGTCGGGCGACACTGATGGGAGGCCAGGGCGCATGACGGTGAACCCTGCATCGCGCGCACGTCGCCCTGGTGGGCGCACGCGCCAGGTCACGGAGCGGCTGTGGACGGCGGCGCTCGAGATCCTCTCCGAGAAGGGTGTTGACGGCCTGCAGTACGAGGAGCTCGCCTCCCGCGCGCAGGTCGGTCGCGCCACGGTCTACCGACGGTGGCCGAGTCGCGACGACCTCCTTCGTGACGTGCTCGCGCGATTTGCCGAGACGTCGGTGCCGATCGACGACACCGGCGACGTCGTCCGCGATCTCACGGCATTCCTGCACTCGTTCGGCGCGGCGTCCGCCACCCCGACCGGTCGTGCGGTGCTGCAGATCCTCCTGCGTCGCGATGACGGCGCGGATGGGCTGCACCGCACGGCGCTGGACCTGCTGGATCGCCGCACCGGCGATCTGCAGTGCCGCCTCGACCAGGCTGCCGAGGCAGGACAGCTGCCTCCGGTGGACGCGTCCTTCGTCAACATGATGCTGGCAGGCCCGGTGCAGTGGTTCGTCCTGCGTCGGGAGCGGCCCCTTGCCCTGAGCGATGCGCGCGAGATCGTGGAGCTCGTAGTCGCTGGACTGTGGCGGAATCGCACCGACTAGATCTCGGAAACTTCGTCGGCAGGCTGACGGATGCGTGTTTCCTGCGGTCCCTCACCAGGGCGACCATCTCCATTCTTAACGAGATAGCGTGTCTCATTAGTGGGCGGGAACGGCTCGCTCCGATGAAGGGACTCACCATGGTGGACACGTCGAGCTTCGGATGGGACGGCCACGTTGCGCCCACGCCGCTGGAGGAGTATTCGAAGCGCTACGCCGACTTCTTCGAGATGCGCCGGGAGGGCGGCATCCTCGAACTGCGCCTGCACACGGACGGCGGCCCGTACGTGCACAACTGGGCCGCGCACAACGCGTGGAACCGCGTGTGGCAGGACGTCGGCAACGACCCCGAGAACCACGTGCTGATCATCACGGGAACCGGGGACACCTGGTTCCGCGGCGACCCGCGTCAGACCTGGCCGAAGCCGCTCGTCGAGGAGTCGCCGGACTACATCTTCCAGCAGACGATCGACGCCTGGAAGCTGATCGAGAACTTCGTGAACAACATCGACGTCCCCACCATCGCGGCGGTGAACGGTCCGGGGATCCACACGGAGTTCGCGCTGATGTGCGACGTGACCCTCGCCGCGGAGGACGCCGACTTCATGGACCCGCACTTCATGGTGGGCACGGCGCCCGGTGACGGTCTCTCGCTCGCCTTGCAGCATCTGATGGGCACCAAGCGCGCCGCATACGCCATCTACGGCGGGACCAGCATCCCCGCCCGGAAGGCCCTCGAGTACGGCCTCGTCAGTGACGTGCTGCCTCGCGAGGAGCTCGTGCCGAAGGCCTGGGACCTCGCTCGCACCATCATGAAGCGACCGAGGTTCGCCCGGTGGGCGACGCACAGCATCCTCAACCGCCCCTGGCGCAAGCTCGTCACGGAGGACTTCGGCTTCCACTTCTCGCAGCAGTCGCTGGCGACCGTGGCCTCGAAGGCGCTCATTCCCGACCCCGAGCTGGTCGCCGACGCTCGCGGGCGCAAGGTCTGGTGACGCGGATGACGGGAAGCGCGGCGTCGCTCGTTCCCACCGGCGCGGGCCTCACCTCGTTCCGCGCCGAGGGCGCCGGGCCTCCCCTCGTCCTCGTCCACGGGCTGCAGGTCGGGCAGGAGCTCTTCGACGAGCTCCGCAGGTACCTCCAGGCAACGTTCACCGTGATCACCTACGACCAGCGCGATCGCGGGGCGACCTTGTTCGACCCATCGGCGTACACGACGGACGATCTAGCGGACGACCTCGCCGCGCTGGTCGAGGCGCTCGGCTTTTCCCGTGCGCATGTGCTCGGCACGTCGTTCGGGGGGATGGTGGCACAGGCTTTCGCTTTGCGCCACGCCGACCTCCTGGACGGCCTGGTGCTTGGTGCGACATCCCAGGCCCCGTTCCGTGCCGAGCGGATGCCGGTCGCTGTGGCAGAGCTCCTGGGTGCGCTCGAGAACGGTGACGAGGAGCGCGCCAGGGCTCTCCTCGCGCGGATGGCACCGTCCACGGCATCCGCCCTGACGGCGACCGGCATGGTGGCGCCGCTCGACCGCAACGACGCGCTCATGCGGCGTTTTGCCGCCACGCGCTCGTTCGACACGCGCGGGCTCCTCGGCGCGATCGCCGCCCCAACGCTCGTCATGCACGGGCGCGACGACACCATGGTGCCTGTGACGGACGCACTGTCGATGGCGGGCGAGATCCCGCGTGCCGATGTGCTGGTGCTCGCCGGGAGCGGTCACACGTGGGAGAACGAGCGGCCGGCCCGTGCGGCGGCGGCGATCGTCACGTTCCTCGAAGCGTGCTGAAGACGGGGCGGCGCCGTGTGGGCGTCGCCCCGCCTTGGGCCTCGTCATCGGGCCTCGTCATCGCCTCAACACTCCACCACGTTGACGGCGAGCCCGCCCAGCGCCGTCTCCTTGTACTTGTTGCTCATGTCGGCGCCGGTATCGCGCATCGTCGCGATCACCTGATCGAGCGAGACACGGTGCTCGCCGTTACCCCAGAGCGCCATCTGCGCGGCGTTGATGGCCTTCGCCGCCGCGATCGCATTGCGCTCGATGCACGGAACCTGCACCAGCCCGCCGATCGGGTCGCAGGTGAGACCCAGGTTGTGCTCCATCGCGATCTCGGCGGCGTTCTCGACCTGGCGCGGGCTGCCCCCGAGGATCTCGGCGAGCCCTGCTGCGGCCATGGACGACGCCGATCCGACCTCGCCCTGGCATCCCACCTCGGCGCCCGAGATCGAGGCGTTTGCCTTGTAGAGGGTGCCGATCGCTGCCGCGGCCAGGAGGAACCTCTCGACGATGTCCTCGCGCACGCCTTTGCCGCCCGATCGAGCCGCGGGCGTGTAGTGCAGCGCGTAGTACAGCACCGCGGGGACGATGCCGGCTGCTCCGTTCGTCGGGGCCGTCACGACGCGCCCGCCGCTCGCGTTCTCCTCGTTGACGGCGAGGGCGATGAGGTTCACCCGCTGCTGCCAGTGCTCACCGTCGTGGTCGGGGTCCTCGACATCCAGTCGCGTCGCCCACTCGCCGGCGCGACGTCGTACGCCCAGCCCGCCGGGCAGCACGCCCGCCCGTTCGACGGAGGAGCGCACGCTCGACTCCATCACGTCCCAGATGCGGTGCAGGCCAGCCCGGATCTCGTCGTCCGGGCGGAAGGCGCGCTCGTTCTCTCGCATCACCTCGCTCACCGTGAGTCCGGTCTCGTCGCACACGGCGAGGAGCTCTGCACCTGAACGGAACGGAAGAGGTGAGGTCTGTGGCCTCGCGGACGCAGGGGAGGGGTCCTCACCCTCGCGCACGATGAACCCGCCCCCGACCGAGAAGTACGTCTGTGTCGAGAGGTCGTCGCCGGCGGCATCGACGGCGGTGAACGAGAGGGCGTTGGGGTGTCGCGGGTGCACGGTCAGCGGGCGCAGGACGAAGTCTTCGATCCGGCATGGGACGGGGTGCCGTCCGTCGAGCTCGACAGCCCCCGTGCGGGTGATCTCGTCGAGCCGCGCCGTGTACTCGTCAGGGGTGATCTCGTCCGAGCGTGCTCCGGTCAGTCCGAGCAGCACGGCTGTGAAAGTGCCGTGCCCCGCACCCGTCGCGGCGAGGGACCCGAAGATCTCGACGCGCACCTTCGCCACACGGTTGATGACGCCGTGCTCGTCGAGCGAGGCGGCAAACGCGGCTGCGGCCTTCATCGGTCCGACGGTGTGAGAGCTGGAGGGGCCGATCCCGACCGTGAACAGATCGAAGACCCCGACGGTCGGCTGCACATGTCCCATGCGGCGTCACGATAGGCCCCGAGGCCGCATAGATCGGCTGTTCGCCGGTTCAACGCCGCAAGACTACGCACGATGCAGTAATGAGTCCTGGAGCGGGACGGTGACGCCGGTTGCCAGTCCTCCCGCGTTCAGGTAGCGCCCCTCCTTCTTCAGGCTGCGCAACACCACTGATCGATCGGCGATGGAGACACCGGGGATGCGCTCGTCGATAGCCGCTTCGAGCCGCTGTACGTCGGCGAGCGTTCTCATCCACACCGACAGCACGAGGTTGTACGGGCCGATCGTCGACGCGGCCATGCGCACCTCGTTGAGCCGGGTGATGGCGGCGCCGACTCGTTCGGCCATGGCTGCCGGCACTCGCAGGAAGTACCAGGCGTGCACCGGCCACCCCGAGTGGGCGCGTGCGACCTCGGTGCGCACGACCAGGCGTCCCTGGGTGCTGAGTGTCGCGAACGCCTCTCGGATCCGGCGCGGCCCCGTGCCCAGCTCTCTGGCGATGGTGGTCACGGTGGCGCGCCCGTCGTGGCCGAGGATCTGCAGCAGGTCGTGCGCCAGCTGCCGCTCGACCTGTCCGCGCCCAGCCGACGGTGTGGTGATCGTGCGCTCGACCGATGCCACCTCGTCCGCCGACAGTGAACGCAGGCGCCACTGGCCGGCGTCGGTGAACGGAGAGCTGAGCAGGAGCGTGCGCGTCGCCCGCACGCCATCGAGCCGGCGCATCCTGCCCATGACGTACTCGCTCAGTGCCTCTAGGTCGGTCGCGCCGACGATCACCAGCAGATCGCGGCCTCCGGCGGTGTGATCGATCGTGAACGCCTCGGGGTCGGCGGCGAGCGCGTTGGCGATCTCCAGCGTGGTGCCGGGTTCGGCCTCGATCTCGAGGATGGCTGACGGGCCGCGCGCCTCGGGGCCGGGGTGGCCTGCCACCCATGCCAGGCCGTTCCCTGACAGTCGCTCCCAGCGGCGGGCGAGGGTGACCGAATCGACGCCGATGATCGGCGCGAGAGCAGCCCAGCGGGCTCGCGGGTTGATCTGGAGCGCCTGGATCAGTCGCTTGTCGGTTTCGTCGAGGCTCGCAATCTGCGTCGAGGCATCGTCAGTGGTCATGAACCTTCATTCTAGGTGGTGGGGTCGCCGTGCTGCGTGAGCATGGGGCTGCGCACCAGCTGCACCGTTGCACGAGGTCTCCTGACCGACCCGCCACCGAATCGATCGAGGAACGATGACCCTTGCCTCACCCCAGCCTTCCCACACTGCGACAGACGAGGTCCGCGACGTCCTGCTCGCTTCGCCTGCGGGTTGGAGAGATCAGGTCGTCGCCCTGAGCGGCGAGATTCACCGCGATCCCGAACTTGCGTTCACCGAGCACCGTGCGGCCGCCCGCGTGGCCGCGGTGCTGCACGACGCAGGATTCACGGTGCGCGTGGGAGCCTTCGGGCTCGACACCGCGGTCGACGCCACCTTCGGGAAGGGGGACATCACCGTCGCGATCTGTGCCGAGTACGACGCGCTCCCCGGTATCGGCCACGCATGCGGACACAACATCATCGCAGCGGCCGGCGTCGGTGCGGTGATCGCACTGGCTGGCGTCGCCGAGACGCTGGGCATCCGGGTGAAACTGCTGGGAACTCCGGCGGAGGAGCATGGCGGTGGCAAGATCCTCATGCTCGAAGCGGGGGCCTGGGACGACGTCGACTTCTCCCTCATGGTGCACGGCGGGCCCGGCCCGGACCTTCGCTGCGCGGACGTGCGCACGCAGGCCGTGGCGCGGTTCGACGTGTCCTTCCACGGGCTCCCCGGTCATGCGGGCGGTCCCAGCCCGGAGGCACTCAACGCGGCGAACGCGGCGACGGTCGGGCTCGTCGCGCTGGGGCTCCTGCGCCAGCACCTCCCCGACGGCGTCCGGGCCAACGCCTTCGTCGCCGAGGGAGGCGAGGCGACGAACATCATCCCGTCCTCGACCCGGGTACGTGTCGAGGTGCGCGCCGACACGCTCGAAGCCGTGGACCACGCGCGGCGCCGCGTCCTCGCCTGCTTCGAGGGCGGTGCGATCTCGACCGGTTGCTCGTGGAGCTGGGAACAGGCCGAGCCCACGTATGCCGACGTCGTGCAGAACCCCGTGCTCGCCCATGCGTGGGACCGCAACCTCTCCGCCCTCGGGCGTTCACCACAACCCCATACGGGACCACCAGGCGGCTCGACGGACATGGGCAACGTCTCCCGGGCCGTTCCCTCAATCCATCCGCTCATCGCAGTCCAGGGGTGCAGCTCGGCACCGCACACCCCCGAGTTCACCGGCGATGCGATCGGCCCTGCCGCCGATCACGCAGTCGTGGACGGAGCCCTCGCGATGGCGCTCACCACCGCTGATGCCGTGGCGCACCTGCGGGCGCGGCAAGTGCCCGGCGGCGGCCAGAAGTTCTAGGGAATGCTTCACGAGAGGTGATACCGGACGCGTTACTGGACGGGACTGCTGCACGGACTGTGACCGGTCATGGCCACCGGGGTCCGTGCGACGTCTGACTCAGTAGCGAGCCGGTAGGCACCGGCAGTCTGACCGTGCGCGACGGCATCGGCCAGTGTTCGCCGGTTCCGTGCTCTCGCGCGCACATCAGTGCCTTCAGGCCGCACTGCTGGCGCTCGAGTGCGCACAGCCCGGCAACTCGGCTGCACGTCGCGGGTGGTCAGACACAGGAGCCGAGGGGTGGGCGAACGCAAGTCATCGCTGTACAAGACGCTCCGCCTCGGCTTCGCCGGCCAAGAACCGTGCCCCGCACCGTTCGGTCCCGTAGCTGGTCGGTCAGCTCTCTGGGTCGAGGGCCGGGAGGCCTTGGGCCAGCTGTTCCAGCTCCTCGACGACGCGTTCGCCGAGCCGCAGGAGCTCGTTGCCGAGCGAGCCGGCGACGTGGGGGGTGAGCAGCACGTTGGGCAGGTCCCACAGGGGGTGGTCGGGCGGCAGCGGCTCGGGGTCGGTGACGTCGAGGACCGCGTCGATGCGACCGGTGCGCAGCTCGGCGACAAGGGCGTGGGTGTCGATCAGCGACCCGCGCGCGGTGTTGATCAAGGTCGCGCCGTCGGGCATGGCAGAGAGCTGTGCGGCACCAATCATGCCGCGGGTCTCCGGCAGCTCGGGCGCCTGGACGGACACGACCGAACAGGTCCGCACCAGCTCGTCCAGGCTCGCGAGCTCGACCCCGAGGGACCGGGCTCCTGCTTCGTCCAGGTACGGGTCGTGGACCACGACGTGCAGGTCGAAGGGGCGCAGCAGCTCGATGGTCAGCCGTCCCGTCGTCGAGGCGCCGACGATGCCGATCCGGGCGCCGTGGTTGCCCGCCGTAGCCAGGTGCGTCTCGCGGTCGACGGCGCCCCGCAGCCGGCCGTAGAGGCGCGCGGCGGGCAGGGCACGCTTGCCGGCGAGCAGGATCGCTGCCACGGCGAACTCGGCGACCGGGCGGGAGTTGGCCGTCCGCGCGTTGGTCAGCCGCAGCCCCCGTGTCCGGGCCAGCGGGCCCAGCATGCCGCCGGCGTTGCCCGACGCCGAGAGCACGGCCCGCAGCCGGGGTGCCGCGCGCTCGTCCTCGGGCAGGGGCGGTGCGCCCCAGCCGGCGACGAGCACGTCGGTCGCGGCGAGCGCCTCCCGCGATGCCGGGTTCTCGAAGTCCTCGAGGACCTCCGGCCGGACGTTCGCCACGGTCTGCATCCGGCGGCGCAGGGTGTCGTCGAAGAGGTGGTCGGCGAGCGAGGCGGGGCGCATCGCCAGCGACACGTGCAGCCGGTCCGTCATTGGAAGCTCCAAGTTCCTGGGAATCATCAGGAGATAACGTTATCCTACGGTGTCGAGGGAGGGTGGTGTCGTCCGGTCGGTCCGCCCGGTGGGTCAGGCCCGGGGCGAGGCGGTCGACTCGCGGACGACGAGCTGGGGTACGACGACGCTGGACGTCACCTCGTTGTCGCCGTCGATGAGCCCGGCCAGCAGGCCGAACGCCCGCTGGCCGAGGTCCTCGAAGTCCTGGTCGACCGTGGTGAGCGACGGCTGCCACATGGTGACCAGCGGCTGGTCGTCGAAGCCGATGACGGAGACGTCCTCCGGGACACGCACGCCGCGGTCGGTCAGGGCTCGCATGAGCCCGATGGCGATCTCGTCGTTGCCGCACAGGACCGCGGTCACGTCGTCGCGTCCCGCGATGCGCTCGCCCCAGCGGTAGCCGGACGTCGCGTCCCAGTCGGCGTTCATCACGGGTGGGACGTCGGTGCCTGCGGCCGTCAGGGCCGCGCGCCAGCCGTCGGTGCGGCCCGAGTGCTTGCCGGACGTCGGGCCGGCGATGTGGTGGACGGTGCGATGGCCGAGGCGCAGCAGGTAGGCAGTGGCTTCGCGGGCGGCGGTCCGTTCGTCGATCAGCGCGGCGGGGACCCCGCCGGTCCTGCGCGACCCGCCGCCGGCCACCACGACAGGGAGGCCTTCGGGCAGCAGGTGGCGGGCGTTGATGCCGGCCCGGTCGAACTCGAGCACGATCGCCCCGGCGATGGGTTGGGCCAGCGCGAGGTCGACGGAGCGCTTGAGGTCGTCGTCGCCGTGTTCCACGACGGTGATCGTGACGGACATCCCGGCATGCCGTGCGGCGATCTCGATGCCCTGGATCGTGCGTGCGTACCCGTAGTTGGCCGTGGCGCCGGCCAGCACGGACACCAGCGTGCGCCGGCCGGAGCGCATCGAGCGGGCGGCCTCGTTCGGGCGGTAGCCGAGCGTCGCCACCGCGCGGTGGACGCGCTCGGCGAGCTCGGGGGCCACGTACTTCGATCCGTTGAGGACGCGCGAGACCGTCGGCACGGACACCCCGGCCTCGCGGGCGACGTCGGCGAGCACCGGCGCCCGGTAGCCCTTCTGGGTCTTCATGGATCGAGGATAGGGGAGGTGGCCGGGCACATCGTTCTCCTAGGCCCTGCGGGGTGTCGTGCCACGGGTGGCCGGCCGCAGAACCGCTGCAGGAAAGCCGTCCACCAGTAGCTGAACCACCCGACGATCGAGGGTCGGTGACGGGCTCTTGACCTTCGGGCCGACCTGTGTAGGATAACGATATCCCGGCCGGCGTTCGGTGGAGAACGGTGTGTTCGGGTCTCGGAACGACCCTGTCGGCGGTGCCGGCGGAGGTTTCTTGCCGGTGCGGACAAGGCCCCGTCCGACGGAGTGACGGGGACGCGCACGGACATCTCGAAGGAGAGAGCTGATGAGGAAGAACCGCACCCACTGGGTCACGACGGGGGTCGCCGCGGCGGCCACGCTGAGCCTGGCCGCCTGTTCCGCCGGCGGCTCGGCCGCTGGTCCCGCGGCGGACGGCCCTGTGCCCATCGAGATCTGGGGCTGGGACCCTGATACCGGCGAGCAGACGGTCGAGGCGTTCAACGAGGCCCAGGACGAGGTGGAGGCCACCTACGTGCTGCAGGCCGACAACATCGCGACCCAGACGAACTTCCGCAACGCCTTCGAGGCCGGCGAGGAGCTCCCGTGTCTCGTCGAGGGGTTCGGGCCGCTGACCACGGCGGTCGTCAACGGCTGGGCACAGGACATCACCGACGCCGTCACGCCGCTGGAGGACGTCTTCAGCGAGGGCGCGCTCGCGTCGGCCACGGTCGACGGCCGCTACTACGGTGTCCCGACCGGTTCGGACGGCCAGTTCCTGATCTACAACGAGCGCACCTTCGAGGCGGCCGGTGTGTCGGTGCCCACGACGTGGGAGGAGTTCGTCGAGGTGGGCCGTCAGCTGCGGGCCGAGGGCGTCGACATGACCAACCTCGCCGGCGAGGACCCGACCACGCTCATCAACCTCTCCCAGATGGCGGGCGCGGAGTGGTTCACCATCGATGGTGACCGGTGGATCGTGAACTTCCTGGGCGAGGAGACGCTCCAGGCCGCGGACATCATCCAGCAGCTCATCGACGACGACCTCGTGTCGAACCAGACGTACCAGGACCGCCCGGCCCTGTACGCGCACTTCGACTCCGGCGACATGGCTTCCACGCCGACGCAGTGGTGGTCCCTGACCGGCCTCAGGACCAACCTCACCGAGTCGGCGGGGGACTGGGTGGCGACCACGATCCCGCAGTTCGAGGGCGCCGACGAGCCGGTCGCGCCCGGCCGTACCGAACCGTGGTTCGTGCCGGTCGGCTGCGAGAACCCCGACGCCGTGATGGCCTACATGGCCTGGACGGCGTCGCCCGACGGGATCGAGGCGGGCCGCAACCCGCAGACCGGCGCGGTGAACTTCCCCACGCAGATCGCGGACCCCGCGCCGTACGTCGAGGACATCATCCCCGAGGGCTTCTTCGTCGATGACGAGGAGGCGGGTGACGTCATCGTCGAGGCGCAGTCCCGGGTGATCGGAAAGTTCGAGCTCGGCCCGAACTACGACGCCTGGTTCCCCGAGATGCAGGACCAGTGGGGCAAGGCGGTGGCCGGTGAGATCACCGTCGAGGAGGCGCTCCAGGCGGTCCAGGACTTCGTGGCCGCCGACCTGGACGCCAAGGGCATCGACCACACGGTCGGCTGACCGCGATAACGAGGGGAGGATGCTGATGACCGTCACCACCGAGCGGACCGCGCCCGGGAACGGCACCCGCGGCGGGGGCGGGCCTGGTGCCTCCCCTCGTCGGCCGCGCCTGGGCTGGCGCACCGTGCAGGCGTGGAAGGGAGCGTCGCTGACGTTCCCGTTCCTCGCCGGATTCACACTCTTCGTCCTGGTACCCGTGGTCATGGCACTGCGCGAGAGCGTCTTCGCCGCCAAGTCGTCGGGCCTGGGCTTCGGGGGACAGACCGTCTCCTTCGTCGGGCTGGACAACTTCGTGGCCGGCTTCCAGGACCCGGTGTTCTGGACCGGCATGCTGCGGGTGTTCGTCTACGCGCTGGTCCTCGTGCCGGTCACGCAGATGCTCAGCCTGGGTGCCGCACTGCTGCTCGACGCCGCACGGAGGCGGACGGCGGCCCGGTTCCGTGTCGTGCTCCTGCTGCCCTACATGGTCCCCGGGATCATCGCGACCGTGGTCTGGATCTACCAGTACAGCCCTGCCGTCGGGCCGCTGACCCAGTTCTTCGAGCTGTTCGGCGTCCACCCGAACTTCTACTCCGCCGACCTGTTCTGGGTATCGATCGGCAACCTCACCCTGTGGGGAGCGCTCGGATTCAACATGCTGATCCTCTACGGGTCGCTGCAGTCCGTCCCGCACGAGATCTTCGAGGCCGCGCGGCTGGACGGCGCGTCCGAGCTCCGGCTCGCCGTGTCGATCAAGGTGCCCTTCGTGCGCGGGTCGCTCGTCCTGACCTCGCTGCTGTCGATCATCGCGACCCTGCAGCTGTTCAACGAACCGCTGCTCTTCCGCGCGGTCGCGCCGGAGGCGATCACCAAGGACCTGACCCCCGCGATGATGATCTACAACCAGGCGTTCCAGGTCGGCGACCTCAACTACGCCACCGCCTTGTCGGTCATCCTCGCCCTGGTCGTCGGAGCCGCGTCGGCCGTGATCTACCGCGTGATGAACAAGGAGCAAGCATGAGCGGCGCGACCCTGCCCGACACGCCCACCCTGCCCGTCGGCGGCACACCCACGAGGCGCCGCCGCGAACGCGCCGACAGGTCCGCCGCGGAGGCTCGCGGCACCTCCCGGTGGGTCGTGCTCGGGGTCCTGGTGCTCCTGGCCGCCTACTCCGTCGCACCGCTGTGGTGGCTGTTCGTGTCGGCCACCAAAAGCCGCAGCGACCTGTATCGCAGCAACGGCCTGTGGTTCACCGAGTTCCACCTCTTCGACAACCTGTACGCCCTGTTCACCTACCAGGACGGCATCTTCGTCCGGTGGCTGTGGAACACCGTCGTCTACGCAGGCCTGGGCTCGATCGGGCTGACCGCCGTCGCGCTCGCTGCCGGGTACGGGCTCGCCAAGTACCGCTACCGCGGACGCGGGACCACGATGGGTCTCGTCATCGGCTCGTTCCTGATCCCCGGCAGCCTCCTGATCGTCCCGACCTTCATCCTGTTCACCCGGATCGGCTTCTACGACACGATCTGGGCGATGATCCTGCCGGGCATGTTCGGCTCCTTCTCGGTCTACCTCGCGAAGGTCTACGCCGAGGGCGCTGTCCCGAGCGAGCTCATGGAGGCAGCCCGGATCGACGGGGCGGGGGAGTACCGGATCTTCTTCTCCATGGGCACACGGCTGATGTCCACCGCCGGCGCGACGATCTTCCTGCTGCACTTCGTCGCGACGTGGAACACGTTCATGTGGCCCCTGGTGTTCCTCAAGGGCGTCGACAAGTGGCCCGTGATGCTCGGGCTCTACTCCTGGCTGCGCCGGGGGGTCGACACCCAGTACGACCTGACCGCCCTCGTCCTGACCGGCTCGCTCGTCGCCACCGTCCCGATGGTGCTCCTCATGATCTCGATGCAGCGGTTCTGGCGCTCGGGCGTGACCATCGGCTCCCTCAAGTGACACCTCGTCCGTCACCCCTACGCATCTCCAGGAGGACTCCCTTGACCCTGCCCTCGCACGCCCCACGCGGAGTCGTCGAGCCCGGTCGGCTCTTCGTCGACCAGCACGGCGCCGTCGCCCAGCTGCACGGTGTCGGCATCCAGCGGTACGACGGCGTCTTCTGGGCCTGGGGCGAGGACAAGACCCACGGCGGGACGTTCGGCGGCGTGGCCTGCTACTCGTCACCGGACCTGGCGACGTGGACGTCCCACGGGCACGCGCTGGCGGTCGACGAGACGGTCCCCGACCTCGCACCCGGACGGGTCGTGGAGCGGCCCAAGGTGCTGCGCAACCCGGCGGGGACCTATGTGATGCTGCTGCACGTCGAGTCCGCGGACTACTCGCTCGCGCGCGTCGGCTGGGCCGTCGCCGACCGGCCGCAGGGGCCCTACACCTACGTGCGCTCCGAGCGGCCGCTGGGCAACCTCAGCCGGGACATCGGCGTGTTCGACGACGACGACGGCACGGGCTACCTGCTCAGCGAGGACCGCGACCACGGCCTGCACGTCTACCGGCTGTCCCCCGACTACCTCGCGGTCGAGGAGATCGTCTCCACCACGCTCACCCGACCCGGCGACCATCCCGTCGGCCCGCACGGCTACGAGTCGCCCACCATGATCAAGGCCGACGGGCTCTACTACCTGTTCGGGTCCGACCTGACCGGCTGGTCCACCAACGACAACCAGTACGCGACCGCTACGTCACCGTCCGGGCCGTGGAGCCAGTGGCGCGACGTCGCGCCGCCGGGGTCCGCGACCTACGACTCGCAGGTCTCCGTGGTGGTGCCGGTCCGGGGCAGCGAGACCACCAGCTACGTGTACGCCGGGGACCGGTGGGACTCCCGCGACCTGTACCACTCCGCACCCGTGTGGCTGCCGGTGCAGGTCCAGGACGGCCGGGCGGAGCTGGTGTGGCGCGACCGATGGACGCTCGACCCGGTGACCGGGGAGATCGCATGACCGTCACCCTGCCCGGCCTGCCCGGGACCGAGGAGCGCCACCTCGAGTGGGGCAACGACGTGGTCCGCCTGGCGGTGTCCCACGCGTCCGACGCCGCCCCGCGGCTCGTAGCGCTGTGGCACGCGGCCGAGGCACGGCCCGACGTGGCAGGCCTGCGCCCGTCGGCTCTGCCCGTCCTGGAGGTCGCGCTCCGCGGCGAAGGACGCGCCGGGACCGCCGGCAAGCGCCATGTCGACGGCGCCGCCGCGCAGCGGCTGCGGCTGACCGGCTCCCGCGAAGAGCGCACCGGTGCGGTCACGCGCCTGGAGCTCGACGTCGCGGAGGACCAGGCCGGGCTGCGGGCGACCGTCGTCTACGAGGTGGCCGACGGCGTCCCGGTCGTGCGGTCCTGGGCCCGGGTCACGGCCACCCGCGCGGCCGTGCTGGAGCACGCCACCACGGGAGCGCTGGCCGGCCTGGGTCATGGCACCCGGTGGGAGGACGACCTGGCCGTCTGGCACGCCGCCAACCCGTGGAGCGGCGAGTTCCGCTGGCAGCGGGCCACACCGGCCCGGCACGGGCTGGTCGACGTCGGGATGACCCGCTACGGCCAGGTCGGGTCCAAGAACCGGATCGCGTGGACGTCCACGGGCGCCTGGTCCACCTCCGAGCACCTGCCCATGGGCATCGTCGAGGACACCCGGGACGGGCGGATGCTCGCCTGGCAGGTCGAGACCAACGGTGCCTGGCACGCAGAGCTCGGCGACCGGTACGGGGACGTGTACCTCGTCGCCACCGGACCGACGTCCGCCGAGCACCAGTGGGCGGGGTACGTCGCTCCCGGCACCTGGTTCGACACCGTCCCGGTCAGCCTCGCGGTCGTGCCCGGCCACCCGGCCGGGACGGACTCGACGCTCGGCGACCTCGCGGCCGCACTGACGACGCACCGCCGTCGTACCCGCAGGCCGCATCCCGACCACGAGAGCCTGCCGGTGGTCTACAACGACTTCCTCAACGGCCTCATGTCCGACCCGAGCACCGAGCGCGTCCTG
Organism: Promicromonospora sp. NPDC052451; assembly: GCF_044547525.1. Lineage (NCBI taxonomy): Bacteria > Bacillati > Actinomycetota > Actinomycetes > Micrococcales > Promicromonosporaceae > Promicromonospora > Promicromonospora sp. NPDC052451. Next base: position 106,934 of record NZ_JBIUAP010000011.1, on the reverse strand, counting down.
CCCCTGGTCGAGGCCGCCGCCGACCTGGGCGCCGAGTACTACGTGATGGACGCCGGGTGGTACGACGACGAGCTCGGCGGCTGGTGGGACTCGGTGGGCGCCTGGGAGGCCTCCACCCATCGGTTCCCCGGCGGGCTCGGCGTCGTCATGGACCGCATCCGCGAGCTCGGGATGCGGCCGGGGCTGTGGCTCGAGCCGGAGGTCGTCGGCGTGCGCAGCCCCGTCGCCCGCACGCTGCCCCCCGAAGCCTTCTTCCAACGCGAAGGCCACCGCCTGACCGAGTGGGGCCGCCACCAGCTCGACCTGCGCCATCCCGCCGCCCGGGCCCACCTGGACACCGTCGTGGACCGGCTCGTGCACGACTACGGGCTGGGCTACCTCAAGTTCGACCACAACATCGACATCGGCCCGGGCACCGACGCCGGACGCGGCGAGCCGACCGGCCACGGGCTGCTGGGGCACGGGCGGGCCATGCTCGCCTGGGTCGCGCAGGTGATGGACCGACATCCAGGCCTCGTCGTGGAGGGATGCGCAGCCGGCGGCTCACGCACCGACGCTGCCGGCGGCGCAGTGTTCACCGTCCAGTCGCTCACCGACCAGCAGGACTACCGCCTCACCCCGCCGATCGCGGTGGCCGCACCACTCGCGATCCCGCCCGAGCAGGCCGGCGTGTGGGCTTCGGTCGACCGGTCGATGAACGCGGAGGAGATCGCGTTCTCGCTGGTCACCGCCGCCCTGTCGCGGGTCCACCTCGCGGGCCGGATCGACCTGCTCGACGCCGGGCAGCGCGACGTCGTCCGCGAGGGGCTCGCGGCCTACCGGGGGCTGCGGGAGGCCATCGCGCGAGCGACCCCGGTCTGGCCGACCGGCCTGCCCGGCTGGCGGGACCCCTGGATCGTCCAGGGCGCCCGCGACGGCGTGGACCTGTACCTCGCCGTGTGGCGCCGCCCCGGCACCCCGGACGCGGGGACCGAGACGCTCCGGGTCCCCCTCCCGGGCCTGGTCGCCACCGGTGCCGTCGAGGTCCTCTTCCCGTCCTGGGACAGTCAGGCGGCGACCCTCATGGACGGCGGGACCACCCTCGAGGTCAAGCTCCCCGCCCCGGTGTCCGCCCGGCTCCTGCGCCTGCGCGTGAACGACCGACCAGCAGGAGGTGACCGACCGACCAGCAGCGAGCGGCACTGACCGCACCAGTGACCCAGCACGACAGGACGTCCGACACCGTTGTCGAGAGAAGGACTGTGTGATGAGCCAGATCAGAAGAAGGACCGGGTTCGCCGTCGCGACCGCCGTGGCCGTGCTGCTCGGCGGGCTGACGACGCCGTCGTCCGCCACCGCCGAGGGAACCATCACCGCGGCGCCCGCCACGGACCACGTCGAGATCCACCGCACCACCAGCGAGGCCGGCTTCAGCCACCCCGGGGTCGGCCTGACCGCCGACAACCTCGAGAACATGCGCACCCAGGTACTCGCCGGCGTCGAACCGTGGGCGAGCTACTACGAGGCGATGAGCCAGACCCGGTACGCCGCGACCGACTTCCGGGCCTCCATCCAGGGGCCCACCGACGAGACACCCACCGCCACCGCCTACGACAACGCCAGCATGCGCTCACGGCAGCACACGGACAGCATCGGCGCGATGACCCAGGCGCTCCTCTACGTCGTCACGGGCGACGAGGTCTACCGCGCCAACGCCCTGCGCGTGATCCGCACCTGGAGCAGCCTGGACCCGGCGCGCTACCGGTACTTCGGCGACTCCCACATCCACACCGGCGTGCCGCTCTACCAGACACTGGTCGCGGCCGAGATCCTCCGCTCGACCGAGCCGGTGCACGACTCCCTCGACGGGTACGACCTGCGGTGGACCGAGCGCGACACCCAACGGATCACGGACAACCTGATCGACCCCGTGCTCGACACGTTCCTGTTCTCGCAGAACCGCCTGTGGAACCAGCACCTGTACGGCGTGATCGGCATGGTCGCCGCCGCCATCTTCACCGACGACGCCGACCTCTACGCCGAACGCGTGGAGTGGTTCACGGTCAACTCCACCTACACCCCGCAGATCCCCATCAACGGCGGCGACGTGAGCGGCTCGGTCGCCGACCTGGTGCGCGTCATCGACGCCGACCATCCCGCCAACACCACGGGCCGAGACTTCGTCCAGGTGATGGAGATGGGCCGGGACCAGGCCCACGCCGAGGGCGACGTCGACCTGATGACGTCGATCGCCCGCGTGGTGAACAACCAAGGCACCCGGCTCGACCCCGTCCACGGGACGGTGTCCACCGGTGCGGACGCGGTGAGCCCGTACGAGTTCCTCGGCAACCGCATCCTGTCCGGCGGCGACACGTTCTACGCGTTCATGATGGGGAAAGACCTGCCCTGGGTCGACACGTCCGGTGGTCAGGGCAAGCTCTCCCAGGCGTACCGCGGGCGGGTGCGCGAGCCGCTGGCCGAGATCTACCTGCAGTACAAGTACGTGGCCGACGTCGACGTCGAGCACGAGGCCCCGTACGTCGCGGAGATGTATGCCCACCGCGACGGCCCGCTGTACTACTCGGGGACCAGGCCGACCAACTTCTGGAACGAGGCCGGCTCGGACTTCACCGGCGCGGAGTACTGGGTGGCGTTCCCGCCCGAGCTGGCCGAGGAGGACGTCGCCGTCCCGGTCGCCACCTCTCCCGAGCTGAGCCTCCACCAGTTCGGTCACCCGCTCGGCAAGGGCGCCAAGCAGCTCACCGACCAGGACGGGACCTCGTTCACCCGGCTCAAGACCCACAAGCCCGACGCCACGGTCGCGGTGCGCCGGACCGTCTGGCCCGACCGCTCGCGGACCGCGCTCGTCGGCCTGAAGATCCGCACCGACGGAACCGCCACGGTGCACGCGGCACGCACCCTGGACGCCGACCCCTTCGACACCATCGAGGTACCAGACACGCACGGAGCGTGGCGCTACGTGTGGATGGACGTCTCCACCGCGCACGTACCGCGGATCGGCGACAACATCGTCTACCTCACGGCCACCGGTTCACGCGCGCACGTCGACGTCGCGTCGGTGCTCGCCGACGCCAACGCCACCCTCAGCCCCCCGGTTCTGGAGGACGCGCCCACGCTCGACGTCGTCGCCGTGGCGGGCGAGCCGTACACCCGCCGGATCGGGGCCAGCGACCCCGACGGCGCCTACGAGCTCTCGCTCCAAGGGGCGCCTGACGGGGTGCGGCTCGCCGACGACGGAACGATGACCTGGCTCCCGAGCGCCGAGAGCCAGAAAGACACGACCTCCCGGTTCCTCGTCGTGGCGTCCGACGACGAGGCCGACACCACCCTGCCGGTGACCGTCACCGTCGCCCGCGACCGCACGGGTGCGATCGACGCGCTGACCGACGACCTCCAGGAGCGTGACGCGTACACCGCGACGACCTGGCAGCCGGTTGCCGAGGCCCTGGCCGCGGCCAGGGAAGGCATTGGCGGCACCGACTCTGCCGCGTTCGGCATACTGCTGGAAGACCTGCGGGTCGCCGTGGCCGGGTTGGAGCTCCTCAACCCGCGCCTGGCGGACGGGACACTCGACTACTCGCGGATCGTGACGTCCGCGGACCTGTCCTCGACGGCCCTCGCCGCGATCGTCGACGGGGACAACCAGACGTTCTGGGGTGACCTCTCCCGCCCGAGCGTGCTGCTCGACTTCGGTGCCGGATACCGCTTCCGGGCGGATGCCTTCGGCTGGCTCGCCCGCGACACCTTTCCCGACCGCTCCCACGGGGCGAACGCCTACGGCTCGAACGACGGGAGCACCTGGACCCTGCTGACCGAGCACGCGACAGAGGGCAGCGACACCGCGATGGAGACGATCCCGGTCCGGGCGAATGCCCGCGACCAGGAGTTCCGATACCTGAAGCTGCAGGCCGACCAGCCGACGCACGTGATCTTCTCCATGGCCGACCTGAGGATCCATGGCGAGCGCCGTGAGGCCGACCCGGAGGGACTCGTCGCCAAGACACAGGACCTGTCGCGGGACGCCCGACCGGCTGGGTGACCGCGGCCGCGACTCCCGGCACCACGTCGTGTCGGAAGTCCGCTTCCTGCCCCGGTCCGGTGACGCCCATTGGACCAGGGCAGGAAGCCGTCAGGCCGCGCCGACCAGCGGGCTTGGGCGGAGGCCGCCGACCATGGGCGCCGAGCCCGACCTGTGTTTCGACCGGCAGTGCACCGAACCGATCGCTCCCGAACGGGGCTCTTGCGATCTCGACCACTGCGGGCGGCGTCGCCGGTGGCGACGGACCCCACCTTGACCCTGCTCCAGGTGCATGGTTTCTGCTGAGCTGCGGGTGTCGACGGCCGTCCAATGCAGAGTGCGATCCGGTACTCGCAGCGGAGCCCAGGAGTTCCACCCGGGTACGTGCCGCGCGTCAGCCGGTCGGCAACGTCGAGGGCCTGAACCGGTCCCATGTCCCGGGAGAGTCCCAGCCGCTCAAGGTCGAAGACGAACCACAGGTCACTGGACGTGAGGATCCACGCATGGTGCCGTGATCCTGTCCGATGTCGGCCGCGGGCGCTTGAGGTGATTATTGGGGTGTCTGCGGTGGGATGGCGTGTGAGAGCCTTGGGCAAGTTGGATGAGGTTCGTCTCGGGCAGGGGGTCGACACGAATGCATGGCCAGGTGAGGTCCGCTTCGGCCGATGTCGCCGAATTGCTGGGGTGGGTCGAGGCGCAGAGTCGCCCGTCGCGGCTTGCCCAGGGTGTAGAGGTGTTCCTCCCCTGTGCGAAATGTTGTGGAGATTCATGCCGATCGCACGTTCAGCGTGGCACTCCCTGGCACCAGAAGGCTTGGTAGCGAGTAGATATGGACCTACCAGGCTCGATCGCCAGCGTCCCGTTGGCGGTTTGGGACGTTATCGGAACATGGATTGGCGCGTTCGCTACGACAGTCGCGACGTTCGCAGCCGTAGGGCTGGCGGCACAGGCTGCACGTGACCAGCGTGCCCAGCGAGAACAGCAAGAGCGGGTACAAGCAGACCACGTGAATGTCGTGACCGAATGGCGCGGGGGTGGTCTGATTGCAACATTGCGGAATGACTCAGATCTGCCAATCGCGCGGGTCCAGCGTGCCGCCTTGTGGCGTCCGCGACCTCGGCCTGATGAACAAGTCGTCGTGGCGCCCCATTCTGCTGAGGAGTGGGACGCGCTGGGGGTGTTCGAGTTCGACGATGCTGGGGGTCGGACTTGGGTGCGCACCCATGAGAACAGGCTCATTCGTACACGCAGGTCGACAGGTTCGTCTCTGGAACTTCTGACCGCACCGAGCACGAACGGCGAACCTGTCGTTGTTGGTGTCTGTGTCATCGAATACAAGCCCGGCAGACGTGGTCGCTTGATCATTGTCCAGGGTGCGCATGGCATGGTGGGTCCTAGCCGCTGGACAGGTCTCGTCAGTTTCTTGTTGCGCATCACTGCGGTGGCTCCCACCAGGCAGTCGGCTGCCCGCCGCAGGCTATCCCGTCTGCGGCGTGCTACCGATGGGTCGATGACGCACTAGGGGCACCGGCACCGGCGCCCAGTCTGCCTGTCACTGCGGTTCTCGAGCGGCCGCCGGCACGAGGCCCGCCAGTTCTTGCTTGGGACTGCTGTACGGAAAGATGACACCCGACGCGTCGGGCCGAGCGTCGCCGATGCGATGGTGACGTGCACCTGGTTGTGGCACGCTCCGGCCTGCGGTTCTGCGTGCGTGACGCTAGGACCAATCGCGATCCAGCAGGGTGTGCTTTCCATTGGGTGCTGAGGCACGAGAGATCGCAGCGATACCGGCGCTGCATTGGATGTCACCGCAGTAGTCCGTAGCGTCCCCTGTGAGCGATGTCGTCGTGGCATTCCTTCGTATTGCGGTTTGGGGGTACTCGGATTCCGAGTACCCCCAAACCAGGGACGTCAGGTGCGGGCGATGACGGGCAAGAGCCGTGCAACGACATCCTTCGGCCAGCCTCGGGCTTCTAGAACGCTGGCGGCGTCACGGATCTGGGCCTCGGTGAGTTGATGCGCCCAGATTTCACCGGTGCAGTAGGTCTCATGGACGTCCGGGTAAGGCGACGCGATTCCGAGCTGGCGGTCCAGCGCGCGCGTGTTCTTGCTGCGATCGCTGCGGATCAGTGCCCGCTGGCCGGCCTGCCTCTGGTGCGCGGCCTGCTGGTCGGCCGTGTCCCCGATGCGCGAGCTCTCTGTCCCGAACTCGACATGCTGCGCCTTGAGCGTGCCAGTGATGATCGCGCCGCGAAGCAGATCCGCTTCCTTCGCAACCTCGTCCCAATCGATGCTCATGCCGCACCATCCGGTATCAGAAGGGGCGTTGGACGGGCATCGAGACCTTCGAGCATGGTCCTGAGCCGCCTGAACGTGGCGTGGTTGGCCCGGTTCTTTCCGGCCAGCACCACCCGCCGGTTCAGCATCCGCGGCGACGCATCGAACTGGACGGCCGCGGGGGCCTGCGGGACGTGGCGGGACGAGAGGCCAGCCAGCTGCGACTGGTCGGCAGGCTGATGTTGTGAGAGTGTCACCATGAGTCTCCTGAACTGGGTACGCCAATGGCGCCCGTGTAGGGGGATCGGAGACGGCAGGCCCTGGGTTCTTGGCGGGATTAGGGGCCTGCCGTCTTGCTGTGTTGGCCGATCGCGGCCGGTAACGGAACGTTGCCACAATCCATCGGCCTTGTCTCGACCAGTTGTGTGCCAGGTTGGCGGCTGTGTACCGCTCGTGAACCAGGTCGTCTACCGCTCGCGCCCGGCGCGGCACGCTGGATGCGCTCGTGGCACCTCAGTTCCTTGGGCCACGACGGACCGGTACCTGGGGCTCCGTCAACCACCGTGTGCACCAGATTGTGTACCGCTGTGAGGTGCGTCATGGTGCTGGTGGCACGCCGAGGTGCTTCGTGGAACCGCTGCAGTCGCGCCGACTCGGACACATAGCTCGTTTCTCACGCGCGCGGACGAAACCGCTCTTCAGGGCTGCCGGGAGAACTCTGGAACCCATCCGGAGCTTCGACGTCCGGCTCGTGGCTTGCGGGCATCGGTCGGCGGGCGGCGTTGGCAGCGGCCCGCTCTGTTTCGCTGGCTGGTCAGCTCGACTAGTCCCTCCGGTCATCTCGGGCTCTACAACAAAATGGTGCGCTGCTCCCTCATGGAGCGGTGTACGTGACGCTACACCAGAACGTGCGCATGTCAACCATGCAATTTGTTGTAGCCTCGCCGCATGGGCTACTCCAAGGCGGCGGCTGACCAAGAAGCAGACTTCCGTGCGTCGATGACTGCGCTGCGGGCCGCGCAAGACGTCTCGCAGACCGCTCTGGCCGGCACCCTTCGCCGGGCGGGATACGCGTTCCATCAACAGACCATCGCGAAGATCGAGAGCGGCGAGCGCCCGGTCCGGCTGGAAGAGGCCTATGCCATCGCCGAAGCACTCGGCTCATCGGTGCAAGAGATGGCCCTTGGGCCGAAGCGCGCCGAGAGTGGCTGGGCACTCAAGAGTGCCCAGGACTCCGTTCTTGAGACATATAAAGAGATCAAGAAGTCGACAACTCAGTTGATGAACGACCTTGCTTGGCTTCACACTACAATCAAGCACGTGCGTGAGTCGGGCGAGTTCGCCCAGAAGGAACTCATCTGGGATGCCTACGCGGTTGAGTATGACCCGATCAGCGCAGTACAGGAAGGGATCGGGGAGTATGCTGCTGACGCGGCTATGGCCGACGTCCTGGACAAGTACCGCATCGACAAGCACACGGTGGAGCACATTTACAAGCTCTACCGAGAAGTGCTCGACGCTGAGGTCCGTCCCGAGCCGAGCGGCCTGGCCGACGCAGACGGGGCAGAGGCAAGGCGGCAAGAAGAAGGCACCTGAAGGCTGCGTTCGGTCGATCGCATCGTCGGGTTCGCTCACAGATCAATATCGCAGCGCGCACGAGCGGTGCTTGCTTGCGTGCTGGGCGGATCTGCTCAGCAGCGCCGGATGCCCCGCAGGCGTGCGATCGCGCGTCTTGGGCGCGGAGCGCTAGGGCACGCTGATCCGCCCGGGAGCATCGCTGCCCGCCCTACTCGCGACGGAGCGAAGGCAGCAACTAGGGGGTGATCTTGTGTCCCCTTTGTCTCCAGGACGGTGCGGGGGTCTGGGCGAATCCCGATGCCCGACGGATACTCGCTCGATGCCTGTAGTAAAATTCCCTATCGACCAATCCCAGAGCATGGGCCGGTTCTGGCTCGCCGGCGCCGAGCCTGATGCGGGTGGATCCGACGGGATATGTCGAGTCAAAGATGGCGACATACACATCGAGGTCGTCGCCCCGTTGACCGAGTGGATGGTGCCGGTCGCGGGGACCCCAAGCGTTCTGGTTCCAAGAACCGAAGAGACTGACTTGGTTGTACACGGGTCGCTTCCAGTGCAGCCCGGACCGGTCACCTTGCTCGGTGCGCGGACCGTCAAGCGGTCGGGGCTTCTCACACCGCTCGGCGGCGACGCTGCCGAGCTTCATAGACTGCGGGCGGACTGGTGCATCACCGGGGTACATATCGATGGGCCGGAGACACGATTCACCGGTGTCCGGGCGCGGTTTACGCACCTCGAACTCTGGGCCAGGACCGGTGCACTGCAGATCGCGCACCGGACAGCGCCCCCTCGCCAAACCACGGCGACTCTTGAGCCCGGCGATGCGGTCGAGACACCGTTCGGCGCTTTCGGCGAAGACGCGAGCCTCCGCGTGTCTAGCGTCGGGGTCATGGGCTCACCGGGGCCGTGGGGAGTGCAGATAAGCACCTACAACTGGCTTCAGCTGGATCAGATCTCCGGCTGGACGCTTGACGAAGCTCTCACGAGATTCATCGGGCCGGTTCAGGTCTTGCTGACGCTGCTCGCTGGTGAGGAGTGTTCAGTGACCCATCTCGAACTCGAGATCGACGGCCGTTGGTGCGCTGTGTACGGCCACAAGGTGCGTCCAGCTGCGACCCGGCCGGACAGCGAGAACTTGCTGCTCGACAGCGACGCGATGCCGTTGGACAAGGTCGCAGCGTGGTGTGAGATGGCGAACCGGCTCAGGCCAACACCTCAGGTGATCAGCTCGGCGGTTTCCGGCGACTTCGCGACGCTCGAAGCAGAAGCGCTTGCGCTGACGACGACTGCCGAAGGCATGGACCGAGTTCTCTACCCGAACGCACGTAGGTTCGACGAGGACCAGGTCTCCAAGAGTATCCAAGCGCTCAAGAACTCCGACGTTCCGATTGAGGTATCGGACGCATTGACTGACGCATTGAAGATCTACTTCTACGAGGACAGTTACCCAACCCGTATGCGACGCTTGGCGGATTCGCTGGTTGAGGTCGCTCCTCGCTGTGTCGGGAGGCCGAACAAGTGGAAGCAGGAGATCGCAAGCCTCCGCATAGGCCTTGCACACGCGCTTGATGGAAAGTCCGGGTCCACCGATGATGCAATTCGGAAGATGCATGCCCAAGTTCTGTCACTGCGCTGGGCTATCTTGCTACGTTTGCTCTTGGAAGCCGGCGTCCAGGCTGAGACTTTGGCCGCAGCCGTTGATTCGTCAACAAGGTTTCGACGTGATGAGAGAGCGTGGCATGCGCGGTTGCCGAAGGTCTTCCCGGATGCGGGTGCGGAGTCCAACGAGGCAACGTCTCCCTCGAACAGCTAGTCGCGAGTGGGCATTTTCGGTGTCGAGCCGCACCAAGTAATCTCGGTCCCACCCGTCTGATGTTGGTGCACGGGCCCGCTGCACGGACAGGAGACAGGGGGCCTCAGGCAGTGAGCAGCCTGCCCGGTCAGCGGGTAACCTCAAACCCGATACCAAGGTGTGCCCCCCATTCGGGGCTGAGGCACGAGAGATCGCATTCGCGCCCCCTGTGTACCGCGGGAGCGCTGCTGACTCGTATTGCGTTCGAGCGCCCTGGGAGTCGTTTTACTAACGCCAGCATCGTGCGATTTCCGGCACCCGACAGGCGCAGCCAACACACGCTCCGTGCGAGTGTTGCGAATCTCCGTGCCTGAGTCGCCTGGTGAGTTGCAGGTACGCACGAACGGCCGCTTCCTGAAGAGGAAGAAGCCGTCTGTGGGTAGTAAACCCGGAAATTCACTCGGCATGGTCATGCCCACTGCTCGGTACCCACCATAAACGATCGACCGACGGCTCGATCCGCGGAACATAAATAGGGTGCCAAGCGGGGTGTCCACATCCATGAGATGGGATGTGGTACTACGGGAGTTCCGGGAACCCGGACCTCCGGCGCGGTGCGCACCCGTGACCATTCTGGTGGAGCCGTGCTACACCAGATCGATCCTGTGTCCGCGATCTCGAATTAAGTCGAGACCACGGTGTTCGGCTCCACCTGAGACGATGGCAGTTGTTCTTCAAGGGAGATTTGATAGGGGTGTCAGGTCGAGCTCGCTTGGACATGCGCGAACATCGATCCTGGTGAGCCTCACCGCGCAGGCGTTCCTCTTCACAATCGCACTGGCAGCTGACTCTGGACTGCCAGGGTGATCGCGGGCGCCCTCGCGATGATCATCACGGTACTCTGCGTCACGCTCATGGCCCGGCACCGCCAGGCCGAGATGCCCGACGCGCACTGGCTGGAGGCCTACGAGAATCACCTACCGGAGCAGTACCAGCAGCACGGACGATCCTGGCGTGCCAGGAGAGATAGCGAGTCCATCGACGCCAGCATGATCGAACGCCTGATACCCATGTGGCCCGGATTTCGAGTCTGGGTCATCGGCCTAGCCCTCTTCGGCTTGACCGGACTCGTGGCAGTCACAACAGCCATCCTCTGGCCGACACTACTCAAGGGAGGCTAGGCGCATCCTGCCATTGCGGCGGGTCCGGGGGCGTGCTCCCCAGGTGCTAAGTCGTTACGGGATGAGGCCCTTGAGGTCGAAGAGGCTGGCGTCCAGGACGGTCGAGTACCCGTTGTGGGCGATGGTCTCGGTGATGCCTCTCGTCGAGGTTGCGGGCCTTGGTCCAGCAATCGACAAGCTCATCAGACGGGTACATCCACAGCGACGCAGGTGCGGCGCCCGCTGGAGATCAGGCCGATCACCTCGAGCAGTTGATCTGTCGTGTCTTCGCACGTGCCGATCCATCGGTCGCGAACGAGCTGGGCGAAGGTCTCCCCGTTGATGTATCGCCAGTTTCGCGTGTAGTACACCTTGCCGCCCTTGGGGCCCTTGTCTGGTGTCCGCAGGAGCCGCTCGACGCTTCCGGCAGGGTGGTACCGGCCCTCTGGTCGAAGATCCAGCGCCGAGGTTGCCCTCGCGGTCGTAGGCACGATGAACTTGACGTAGCCGATGTCGCGACCCAGTCGATAGTCGGGTTCGTCCGCGCTTTGGGTGGTCGCTGGGTTTGCGTACTTCTGCATTCTCGCGACCTGGCTGGCAAGTCGTCCTCCCGAGTCGCGAAAGTAAGGATCGCCAGTGCCCTGATCAAGCAGCTTGTACTGGACGAGGACCACGGCGTCTGGGTCCCGTCGGACGTAGACGAGATCTGCGCCCGTTCTCGCCTCTGCCGTGGAGACATTGATGTTCTTGACGAGGAGGCGACGGGCGCCCTCCCGAAACTCGAACCAGCCGGCTACCGTTCGGGGCGTTTGCTGCCAGTCAAGGAAGGCGCTGGCGTCGTCATCGATGTGGTCGTCCTCAGACATGCGAAAGGCCGCATCGATCTCCTCCGCGATGCTCGGTAGCGGCCCAAGGTCGTCGACGGGCGTCAACTGCGGCCAGTCCCGTGAGAAGAATCGAAGCGCGGATTGGGAAGCGTCTAGTGCCGGGAGCTCAGATTGGTCCACCGCGCGTCGCGCCCGTGCTGGTTGTGCGCTCGCGGACACATCAGCGAGAGCCTCATCGAAGTTGCCCGCGTGGTCGAAGAGTGCGTCCTGAAGTCTCCGGTTGACCTCGGGAGGTAGTTCTCGCGTCTCCCAATCCTTGAGGATTCGGGTGATGTTGGCGCTTGTCCGGCCGTCGTTTAGTTCATCGAGGATGGTGCTCACGGCTACTTGGTTCTTGAATGGTCGCCATGGCTTGAGTCGCACGCGGGCGAGTCCTACGTATCCGCTCCTGGACAATAAGGTGCACCAGGCAACGCCGATGAACACGGGCATGTCGTTGTAATTGGCGACCAGGAGGCCTGGTCGCTCCCTGATGCCTCGCCAGTCGCGACCCCGAGCGTTGATATCCAGCCTGCGGGAGGCGCGCACTTGAGCAAGTGCTTCTTCTATCTCCTCCTCGGTCTCGGCTTGGTCGAGGGTGGACCCGGGTCGTGGTCGATAGCGTGGGTCGTAGATACGCCCGGAGGCGATGACCGTTGCTTCGGTTGGCGAGAGCGCGACAAGAAGCATGCGGAGATTGAACCGGTTCGTCGCGGATCGTGCGCGTGGCGCGCCGCACGAGGCGGCCTCATTCACCCACCTTCCACTGAGAAGCTGCTGTCGTCACGATGTTGACCAGCACAGGCGCCTTCGCTCGCTGATCCACTCAGACGGCCTGCGGTAGGGTCTGCGGTTGAGCAAGCACATCCGCACCAACCCGCTGCGGGTCGATGAGGTCTGTTCGAGCGCCTCGCCCAATGCTCCGCGGTCGCGCGACGTGTGGCTGCGACAAGTCGCTATGCGTCATGGACGTCGACCCTGATGCGCTGTGCGGGTTCAGTGCTCATGGAGCGCGTTCATGGATGTCGTCGATGTGTTGGAGAGCCTGCCTTCTGTCTCTTGGCTCGCCTGGATCTGGGTCGTGTTGCCCAGCGCTTGGATTCCTGCCTGCTTGCTGCTGGTGGTATTGAGCTTCGTCCCCCAGACCGAGCAGGAAGCGATCAAGACCCTTGAGCTTCTTGCGCGCCCGCCGGGACTTCGGCTGGTCACCTGGCCGGTGGTCATCTGCCGGATGCTGGTTTGGTCGGTTCTCTTGCTGGCCCTGGCCATTCTCGGGTCACGCCCGTCGACCGGGAGACAGGCACGACGTGTGTTGATCATCCTGTCCGGACCACAGGACGCAGCGGAGCGGTAGCCGTGAGGGCGGCCCCAGAGTGAGCGCGGCGGGACGGCCGGGGCCGTGTCCGCGGACCGGGCGCGCCGAGGCCTCAGACGTGGATGCTCAGGCGGGCGGCTTCGGCGACGTCGCCGGCAGTCCGGTGTTCGAGCACGACGTGCAGGTCGACCGCGCCGCCGACCACCCCGGCTTAGCGGTTCCGGCCCGGGCGCCAGTACGCGCGGAAGTCGATCCGCGCCTGGGGTACGCCGACGCTCAGGCAGTGCGCTCGCGCCGCCAGCGTGAACGACGCCTCGCCCGCGACGCAGACGTAGACGGGCGACGGAAAGGCTGTCGTGCCTGCACGATCACGTCGGCTGTTGGTGCGCATCGATTGGCCGGTCATTCCTGATCGGCGCGGTCCCCTTTGGCCAGGTGGGTGAGCGACGGTTCATGGTCCTTGCCCGCAGCAGCGGCAGAGCCACGGAGCCCACCACAGCCAGGAGCACCAGGCTCAGCAGCGCCCATGGCATCGCCCAGCCGCTCGCGGTGTCGTGCGCTGACGTCACGCCGCCCCCGCCGGCGCCGACCACCAGGCCGTCCAGCCGCACTGTTGCCTCGGCCCGCACGAGCGGGCGGACGCCGGGCACCTTGATGACCCGCTCGACCGTCGAGCCGGGAAGGATCTCCCCGAGCTCGTCGGACGTCGTCGTCCCGGCCGCACCACCGGGGCCCTCGACCGTGACAGTCTCGGTCGGGACGAGACGCGCGGTGCCCGTGTTCGTCAGCCGATACCGGACCGTCGAGGTGACAGTCCCGAACGGATTCGCGGAGACGCCGGTTGTCACGGTGAGGCCGCTGATCCCGAGGCCTGGCGCGAGCGCTCCGCCGACCCGGGCGTGCACCCGCAGTGCCAGGCGCCGGTCCACGCTCAAAGCGGAGTCGCCGACCCGTTGGGTGAGGGCGGTCACTACACCGCCCGAGTGGTCGCCGGGGGTGGCGTCGTCCGGGACGCGCAAGGTGAAGGACACCTCGGCGGACTCTCCTGGCTCCAGCTCCAGTGTGCCCCGTCGGAACGTGAGCCACGTGCCGAGGCCGGTCGCGGGGTCGTCGGCGGCCAGCAGGTCCAGGTGCCCGCTCGGCGTGGTGAACGCGTCGGTGCCATACACGGCCAGGCGCAGGGGAGCGGCGGACCGGTTCGTCACCACCAGGGCGTCGGAGACACGGTCCCCAGGCGCGACAGCGTAGGCGTAGTTCGCGCGGTCGGAACCCTGACGGTTGTCGCCCGGGGTCACGGACCAGGAGAGGCCGTCGCCGGCCGCGGCGGAGCCAGCGGCCGGCGAGAGACCGACGGCCCAGAGGAGTACCGCAACCACGGCGAGCCCGAAGGCACGCCGCGGCCGCAGACGAGAGCGGTGAGCCACGAACCGTCAGCCCACCGCGGTGAGCGTGAGCACGCTCGCGTAGTCGCCTGGTGGCGTGTCCAGCGGGATGCGCAGGTCCAGGGCGGCGTCCGCCGTCACCGAGCCCGGCGCGTGCCCCGTCGGCGCGGACACCAGGGTGGCGCCCGCAGTCAGGCCGGAACCGGTGCCGGCGTGCACCACGGGCCCGGCGGCGGCCCCGCCGGTGTTCGCTGTGACGGACGGCGACCAGCCGAGGCTGCTGCCCGGGAACGAGCTCGCGGTGCTGCCGGCCGAGCTGCCCGACGAGGCGCCGGTCGCGACGAAGTCCGTGGCCGTCGCGCTGATGCTCCAGGCCGGGCCGCCGGTCCGGGTGTCGCTGACCGTGACCTGCTTGAGGTCGCCGGTCGCGGTCAGTGCCCCCGCGCCCGCCTCGGCGGTGCCGAGGCTCACGGCGCCCGGCCCGCCCACGACGGTCCAGGTGAACGCGCCCGGGTCGCCGGGCCCACCCGGCCCGCCGTCGTCCTCGGGCACGGTGACCTCAAGGTCGATGTCGTCCGAACCACCCGGGTTGCCGCCCGGGGCCGCGAACGTCACCGGGACGCCGAGCTCCTGGGCCGCGTTGGCCGGGGCGCCGCCCGCGGCGTACGTGTACACGCCGTAGGTGCCGGTCGCGGTGTCCGACGGCGCCGCGTCCAGCTCGGCCGTGAACGTACCGTCGGGCGCGAGCAGCACGAGCTGGCCGGCCACGGTCGGGAAGTCCGCCAGCACCTGCGAGTACGACGGCTCCGGCAGCGCCCACTTCTGGTCGAGCACCGTCCGCGCGGCGGAGGCGGCTCCCTGGGACGGGCGCCACGGGTCCCCGAACGCGCCGAAGACCACGTAGACGCCGGTGGGCGCGTTCGCCGCGACCGGCGGACGGCCCGACGTGTTCACGTTGGCCGCCGGGTCGAAGCCCGACCCAGTGACCGTGACCGTCTCGCCCTCAGGGTCGAGGTCCGACGCCGCGGACAGCGTCACCGTCGGGTTCCACGGCTCCGGCTCCTGGGCCGGAGCCGTGAGCTCCGCGCTGACCGTGAAGCTGTCCAGCGTGGCGCCCTCGGCGAGGAAGTCCTGCAGTGCCGTGGCGCCCTGCGCCGTCAGCGTCACGCCGGTCCCGGTCACGGTGACGGCGTCCGCGGAGACGTCCACGGTCGTCGTCGCGACCTCACCGAGCACCACGTCGTCGCCACCGTAGGTGCCGGGCTCGTAACCGAGGTTGTTCTCCGGGATCTCCACGGCGAGGTCACCCACGAGGGCGCCCACGCCGCCGTCGACCACCACGCTGACGTTCTCGACGGTCACAGTGAAGGCGTGCGAGGGGAAGTGGTAGACGGCGCCGCCGGTGGTGTCGACCGTCAGGTTGTCGGCGTCGGTCACCGTGCCGCCCGCCACGGGCAGCAGGTACGGCAGGGTCTCGTTCGGCGGGGTGGTGTCCAGGTTAGCGGCGGGTGTGCCGGCCTCGTCGAACTGGCCGGGCGCCACGAGCGTGATCCGCTCGCCGACCGGGACGGGCCCGACCGGCGGCAGGGCCGCCGTCTGGCGCCCCACGTAGTTGCGGAAGCTCTCGCGGAACCCCCAGGCCAGGTTGCCGCTGTCGGCGGTCACCTCGGACGCCTCGGTCGTGGCCGCGGTGGCACTGAGTACGACGGCGGGCGCGGTGGCCAGCGTCGTGCCGAGCCCGAGGGTGAGCAGGGCGAGCCCGGCGCGGAGCCGCGGGCGGCCAGCCGGTCTGCTGCGTGTCATGGTTGTTGCCTTTCTCTGGGGATGGGGAGGCCTCGGGGGCGTCCCAGGGGATGGTGGACTGGGGGTCTAGGTGTCGCGCCGCCGGAACGGCAGCACGAGCCAGCCCTGCCGGAAGCCGAGGATCGCCACGGCGGCGGCCACCAGCAGGACGGTGGTCAGGAGGGCGAGGCGGCGGCCGGTCGCCCCGTCGGGGAGCAGGCCGTCGGGGATCAGGGCGGCGCCGGCCGCGCCGAGGGTGGCGGCGTCGACGGGCAGGAAGGAGTCGGCGGAGGTGCCGTCCGTGCTGGGGCGGTCGCCGGTGCCTCCGGAGGCGGGAGCGCCGGCTGGGCTGGGTGGGGCGGGGTCGGGTCCGGTGCCGGCCGGAGCGCCGGGCCCGACGGCGCCGCCCGCGCCCGTGCCGGTTCCGCCGGTGCCCGTTCCGCCGGTCTCGCCGTTCGACCCGCCGTTCCCGCTGCCGCCCGGGCCGGCGCTGCCGACCGACTCGGCGGCGTCGAAGCTGACGCTCACGTTCGCGGGCGCCTTGATCTCGTCCCGCGTCCCGGTGGAGTACCAGAACTCGGGCTCGCCCACGAGCTGGTGGTAGTTCACGAACGACTGCGGGAACGCGCCCCAGCAGCCGCTCTCCGGGTCCCGGCGGAGCTGCGGCACGCGGTCGCCGGAGTCCACCCGCTCGCCGCAGTAGTCCGGCACGAGGTGCCCGCCGCGGGAGGCCGGGTCGAGGCGGCGCTCGGTGAAGGTGACGAGCTGGACGCGCCTGGAGGGCAGCGGCTCCCAGCGGGTCATGTCCTGCTGGTCGGTGCCGTAACCGCCGAGCGTGCCGGTGAGCGCACCGTCCCCGTTCGGGTCCAGGCGCAGCTCCGGGTCGGCGACCCACCAGTAGACCAGGCCGCCGTAGAAGACCACGGTGAACGTCCCGTCCCACCGGATGCGGACCGAACCGTCCGCTCCGCGCGACCCGGTCCCGCCCGTGAGCACCACCTCGGCGCCCGTGGTCCGGCCCGCCGAGTACGAGACGGGCCGGCCGTCGGGCGATGTGCAGCGGGTGCCGAACGTGGCGGTCCGCTGCACGGCGTCGGCGCCCCGGCCCACGGTGCGCACCACACGCACCTCGCCCGACCTCCCGTGGTACAGGTCGCGGTCGGCCTCGGTCCACAGCCGCCCGCCGCCCGTGTTCCCGTTCGTGCCGGGACGACCCGCCATCAGGAAGTTGCACTGGCCCGCGAGGTGGCTCTCCGAACCGGCCTGGACGCTCACCGCCCACCGCAGCTCGGCGTCGGTCAGCCGGCCCTGTGCACCGCCGCCCGGTTCCTCCTGGTCCTCGGGCACGGTCACGGTCAGCAGGAGAGGGCCATGGTCCTCGTCGGCGGTCGCAGGCACGGGTGCCGTCACCGTGGTCATGGAGAGGAGCACCGCCAGCGCAACGGCAACGGGCCGGGCGCGACGGCGCGATGCCGGGCTCATGCTCGCACCTCGTGCTCGGTGATGATGTCCGACACAGCGGCGGTGTCGGGCGCAGTGGCCGTGTCGGACGCAGTGGCGGACGGGGATTCCGGGTCAGCTGGTCTTTCCAGGTCGGCGGCCGTCCTGGTCTCGGCCTGGTCGGGTGCACTTCGCGCCGCCGTCTGATCCGCTGCCCGACGCCGGTCCGCACGCCGCCTCAGCGCGGTGACCAGTGACGACAGGATCACGACGAGCAGCAACAGGGCCGCGGTGCCCACTGCGATCTCCTCGGGTCGCCAGGTCCCTGCGGCGTCCGTCCCGGTGCCCTGCGCACCGGCGGTGTTCTCGGCGTCCTCGGCCGCCGTGACCTCCGCGGGGTCGCGGGTGACCGTTACCTCGGTCTCGACGGCGGTCCCGGACGAGGCCCCGGTGAGGCGCAGCACGTGCGTGCCGGTCCGCAGGTCGGCGGGCAGCTCGATGAGGCCGGCGACCTCCCCGTGGTTCCCGGCGACCAGCGGCCCGACGGCGACCAGGCCGTCGTCCAGCGTCACGGTCACCTGCTCGCCGGGCTCTAGGCCCTGCGCCCCGAAGCTCATGACCCGCCCCACGACGGCGGTGGCCTGGTCCACCCCGAGACCGGCGCGGCCCGGGCGCCGTGCGTCGTCGGCCGCCTCACCCGTGGACCCGCCGTCGTCGGCGTTGCCCCCGGAGCCGTTGTCCGAGCTGCCGTCCGAGCCAGTTCCCGAGCCGGCGCCCGAGCCAGTTCCCGACCCCTGGCCGGAGCCCCCGTCGGCACTCTCGCCCGGGCCTGCCCCGTCGTCGGCGTCGGTACCCGCGCCCGGGCCGTTCGCCGCACCGCCGTCGTCGGCCCCGCGGAAGTTCACGGGCGTGAACGACTCGTTGTTCGCGTTGCGGACCCCGTGGGCCCCGATCGTGATGATCCCGCACTGCACCGCCGTGCAGTCCACGGTTCCGCCGTCGGCCGCCTCGAAGCGGGCGCCGGGGATCACAAGGTCGGTCGACCACGTGCCGTCGGCGGCGATGGTTCCGCCGTTCGCCTCACCCTCCGTGCTAGACCCCGGGAAGGCGACGAACCGCTGGTAGCCGGCGTTCTGCGCCTGCTGCGCGTCGGGGACGTAGCGGTAGTCGTCGCCGGACACGCCGCCATGGCTCGGCGCCCACGACCCGCCCGACGGGTCCGACACCCATCCGAAGAACACGTAGATCCCGCCGAACGCCTTGGGGACCGACTGGAACCCGCTGCCCGACACGCGCACGGTCGTCGCCCGACCCGGGTCGGGCTGTCCCGACACCGTGACGCCCGCGGCGGCGTGCGCCGCGAGGGCAGGGCCGAGCCACGCGACCGCGACCACGACGACGAGAGCGATCAGCGGGAGCGCCGGGCGGGGGAGGCGGCGGGATGTCATGCGAGTTCCTCGGTCGGTGTCGGTGTCGGTGTCGGTGGCTGGGGCTGGAGGTGGGGCAGGGTTCGGGCCTCGGCTGGCGTCGGACCTGGAGCTGGACCTGGACCTGGAGCTGGACCCGGACCGGGCAGCCGGCTCCCGGCGTAGCGGGGAAGCACCAGCAGGCCGCCGGTCACCGGATGCGGCAGCACGTCGACCGGATGCTCGTAGACCCGCGAGAGCAGGTCGGCGGTGAGCACGTCGGTGGGCGTCCCGAGTGCCGCGACCCGGCCGCGGTGGAGCACCAGCACTCGGTCGGCCCAGGCGGCTGCCAGCGCCAGGTCGTGCAGCACCACGACGACGGCGCCCCCGCCCTCCGCGTGCCGCCTCGCCCGACGCAGCACGTGCTCGGTGTGCCGGACGTCGAGCGCCGCCGTCGGCTCGTCGAGCAGGAGCACCGGCGTGTCCTGGGCGAGCAGCCGCGCGAACGACGTGCGGGCCTTCTCGCCGCCCGACAGGCTCGGGTAGCGCCGCTCGGCCAGGCCGGCGACGTCGGCGGCCTCCAGCGCGCGGGCGACCACGGCGTCGTCGTCCGCCGCGCTGAGGGCGCCGGCGCTGCTCTGCCAGGGCGCACGCCCCATGCGGACCACGTCGATGACGCGGAACGGGAAGCTGACCTGGTTCTCCTGCAGCAGCACGGCCCGCAGCCGGGCCAGCTCCGCGTGCCGGACGGCGCCCAGCGGCGTGCCGGTCCAGGCAGCCTCGCCGGCGTCGGGTGCACGATCGCCGGCCAGCACCGAGACCAGCGTCGACTTCCCTGCGCCGTTCGGCCCGACCACCACCAGCACCTCGCCCTGGCGGACGTCGAGGTCGACGTCGTCCAGCAGGACCGTGTGCCCGGCCCTGACTCGCACGCCGGTCAGCTGCAGGAGCACGGACCGGACCGGCTCGCGGCTCATGCCCAGCCTCCCGCGCTGCGCCGGGTGCGACGGATGAGCCAGAAGAAGAACGGCCCGCCGACCAGCGCGGTCAGCATCCCGATGGGTAGGTCGGCGTATCCGACGGCCGTGCGCGCCACCAGGTCGGCGGACAGCAGCAGCACCGCCCCGCCCAGCGCGCTGAGCGGTACCAGCACACGGTGCCCGGGACCCACCGCCATGCGGATCAGGTGCGGTACGACAAGGCCGACGAACGCGATGATCCCGCAGAACGCGACGCCCGCGGCGGTGAGCACCGCGACCACCACGATGCTCAGCACCCGGAGGCGTTCGACGTCGACGCCGAGGTGGCGCGCGGAGCGCTCGCCCAGCGCGAGCAGGTCCAGCCGTCGCGACAGGGCCAGCGCGCCGGTGATGCCCAGGAGCACGAGCGGTGCGACCACGCCGACATGGGCCCACCGGGTCCCGTTGAACGAGCCGAGCTGCCAGAACACGATCTGCTCGCGGGCCTGGGTGTCGCCGAGGAACGTGGTCAGGGCCAGGCCGGCGCCGCACACGGCGTTCACGGCGACGCCGGTGAGCACGAGCGTCACGATCTCGGTCCGCCCGGCGGAGCGCGCCAGCCCGTAGACGAGGAACGTCGCCGCGAGACCGCCCGTGAAGGCGGCGACGGCGGTGGTCCATGGGCCCAGCGCGGTGAGTCCCAGCACGATCGTCACGGACGCCGCGACGGCGGCACCGGAGGAGACGCCGACCACGCCGGGCTCGGCGAGCGGGTTGCCGAACACACCCTGCATCACGGCGCCCGCCGTCGCGAGGGCCGCGCCCACGAGAGCCGCCATGGCGACGCGCGGGAACCGGATGGTCCACAGCGCTGCGTCCCCGTTCGGGTGCGTGGGCAGCGGTCCGAGGTCGAGCCCCGCATGGTGCAGCACAGAGCCCACGACCTCGGCGGGAGGCACGTGGAGCTGTCCCGAGCCGGCCGACACCACGGCGAGCACACCGAGCACGGCGACCAGCCCGACGGCGACGACGATCCCTCGGCCGGCCGCCCAGCCCGCCCGGCCTGCCTGATCCGTCGGGGCGTCAGGAGGTCCGTCCGCTGGCATGCCCGGCCCGTCGGATGTGCTCGGCCCGCCGCTCATCCTGTCGCTGGCCTCGCCGCACGTCGCCCGGCCCGGTCGGGTACGCGGCAGCGTGGGCGGGGCGTCCGGGGACGGACTCACGAGAGGCTTTCCGGCGCGTAGAAGGCGCGGGCGAGCGCGTCGAGCACGTCGGCCGACGCCGGACCGAACGACAGGATCTCCGTGTCGTCCATGGCCACGAAGCGGCGGTTCTCGCCCGCCGGGGTCTGTGCCAGCGCCGGCACCTGTTCGAGCAAGCCGTCGACGCCGCCCACGCTCTCGAGCCCGCCGGTCATCAGCAGGACCAGGTCGGGGCGCATGGCGACCAGGCCCTCGTCGTTCAGAGGCCGCATACCTGTCCAGCCGACCTCTCCGGCGGCGTCCACGGCGCCGAGCCCTTCGATGAGGGAGTCGGCGCCGGACTCGTCACCGAACAGGTAGTAGACGCCGGACTGCCCGCGCACGTACAGGAAGACGACCCGCGGCCGGAGCGCCGGGTCGGTCGGCGCCAGGCTTGCCACGTGCTCCAGGGTGGTCTCCACGGCGGCCGAGGTGCGCTCGGCGAGTGCCTCGCCCTCGGCGGGCAGGCCCAGGGCCTCCCCGGTGGCTCGGGCCAGGTCGTCGGACGTCTCCAGGCTGCGCTGGCTGTCCAGCACGACGACGGGGATGCCTGCCTCGCGCATCTGCAGCACGACGTCCCACGGGCCGAGGGTGGTGTCCGTGAGGATGACGGTCGGGGCGAGGTCGAGGATCGCCTCGCCGGTCAGCTCGTGACCGTTGCTCGTGACGACCGGGCGGTCGGCGATCTCGGGGAACCCCGACGAGACGTCCCGGCCGACGACGTTCTCGCCCAGGCCGAGCTCGAACACGATCCGCGAGAGCGAGCCGTACAGGTCCAGCGCGAGGATCCTGCTGGTGTCCGTGACGGTCACCTCGGTGCCCTGAGCGTCAGTGACCGTGGCGGGCAGGTCCGGTGCCGGGCTCGCGGTGATCGGGTCGACGGCACGCTCAGCGGTGCCGACGGTGATCTCACCGGTCCAGGAGAGGGGATCCGCGATCGGATCGAGCTCGGCCAGCGGCTGTGTGCCGACCACAGCACGGTCGTCGTCGGCGTGCCTCGCGAGGGGAAGCCGCGCCCCGCACGCACCCACGACCGTGATGAGGAGCGCGATGACGGCCAACGACCCGGCCCAGGCGCGCCAGGATCGCCGGCTTGCCGGTATCGCGGCGCGGGCAAGGCCGCCTCTGATCAGGTGATACACCGGACACTCCCTTGTACGCCGGGACACCGCCCGTCACGGAATTAGGTATGCCTAACTTAGGCGAGGCGTACCTGATTACGTCAAGGGTGAAGTGTGCATGTCAGGGCAACTCGCCCGCACTGGTCGTGGTTGCACGCCACTGCTTCCGCGGTGGGCACGCGCATCTGGGCTGAGAATCACGAAGCGACAGGCGCTGCACCAGCACAGGCGTGAGCCGGGGACGTACCCGATCTGGCTGTTCTCCGTGCGTCCCGCGGTTCCGGGGCACTGCCCCTGCACCCCCGTCCACGTTCGAGTGCCCCGCGCAGCAGCTGCTGCCTCCCATCCGGAGTTCTGCCCGGCACCTTTGGCCAGCCTCCGCCCGCTCTTGCGCCCCAGCCCTGCCACCAGCCCGGAACACGTCCTGACGAGCCAGAGACCGGTCGAACCCCGCCGGGCGGCACACATAGCCCGTCCGCCTGAGAGGACCTGACCGGCTGCCGTCCTGGGCTGCCGGATCGTCCCGGACCTTGTTGAATGAGGCTGTCCGGGCCCGGGTCGAGCGGAGGCCGGCTGGGCCTCCACCAGCGGGGAGGATCACCGACGGTGAAGGTGTCCGTCTTCACGCCGAGCCACGCGCCGGCTTATCTCGACGAGTGCTGCCGCAGCATCGTCGCGCAGACCCACCGGGACTGGGAGTGGATCGTTCTGCTCAACGGGGGCGCCAGGTGGGCTCCGCCGGTTCTGGACCCCCGGATCAGGGTGGTCCCGGGGCGGTCGACCGGCTTCGTGGGTGCCATCAAGCGTGAGGCGTGCGAGCTGGCCTGCGGCGAGGTCCTCGTCGAGCTCGACCACGACGACGTGCTGGCCCCGCGCTGCCTGGAGCGGGTGGTCGCGGCGTTCGAGGAGAATCCCGGCGCGGTGCTGGTCTACTCCGACTTCGCCCAGATCAATGCTGACGGTTCGCCCAACTTCGACACGTTCAACCCCGCGATGGGGTGGGAGTACGCGCCCGCGAACGTCAACGGGATGCTCGTGAACCGTTGCCGTGCACTGGCTCCGAGCCCGCACAACATCGGTTACGTCTGGTACGCGCCGAACCATGTCCGTGCCTTCCGCCGGTCCGCGTACGAGCGGGTGGGGGGTTACGACGCTGCGCTGGAGGTGCTCGACGACCAGGACCTGATGATGCGGCTGTACGAGGTGGGCGACTTCCATCACGTGGACGCCTGCCTGTACCTGCAGCGGATGCACGACGGGAACACACAGCGTGACGGCCGGATCAACAAGCTCATCCAGGAGGAGACGGTCGAGCGTTACCACCGGGGTATCGCCGGTCTCGCGGTGGCGTGGGCACGGCGCGGTGGGCTCGCGGCGATCGACGTCGGTACCAAGCAACGACCGGGCCGGGCGCTGGTGCCGGGGGCGACGGAGCTGGAGGTCGACGCCGATGCCCCGTTGCTGCCCTACGGGGAGGGCGAGGTGGGGGTGGTGGTGGCCACCGAGCTGCTCCAGCGCATCCCGGACCGTGCGGCGCTCTTCGCCGAGTGCCACCGGGTCTTGGGCCACGGAGGACTGGTCCTGACGCTCACTCCCAGCACCGACGGTCGCGGCGCGTTCCAGGACCCCACCCACGTGTCCTACTGGAACCAGAACAGCTTCTGGTACCTGACCCAGGCGAAGCTGCGCGACCACGCCTTCCCGGAGCAGCCACAGATGCGCTTCCAGGTCAGTGGCCTGCGTACGTACTACCCGACCGAGTTCGACCGAGCCAACGACATCTCCTACGTCGCGGCGAACCTGATCGCCGTCAAGGAGGGGCCGCGGCAGGGCGGCCCGCTGCTCTGCTGACCAGCGGGCCGTCCTGCCGATGAACCATCACGTCAGGTGACAGCTGGTTAGGGGGCCACCTGCTGAACGTTGATGCTGCCGGTGTACCCGCTCAGGTTGGTGGTGCCGTGGGTGACGGCCCGGTTGCCGTTGAA
This sequence comes from Promicromonospora sp. NPDC052451, assembly GCF_044547525.1. Lineage (NCBI taxonomy): Bacteria > Bacillati > Actinomycetota > Actinomycetes > Micrococcales > Promicromonosporaceae > Promicromonospora > Promicromonospora sp. NPDC052451. The sequence goes on along the minus strand of NZ_JBIUAP010000011.1, from coordinate 82,612 downwards.
GAGTTGTAGCAGGCCGCCGGTCGTCGTGATCGTCATCGTGTTGCTGACCTCGTTCTCGACGGCACCCTGGGTTGCTGTCGTGGACCGGATCCGGGAGCCGGCGACTTCGGTACCGCCGAGGACCAGGTAGGCGGAGACCACCTCGGAGTTGGGGTTGGTGCCGTCGCCGGACGCATCCCCCGACCACGAGTAGCTCACCACGTACGTCCCGGCGGCCAGATTCACCCCGCCACCGCTGAGCGTGACGCCGGCGCCGTAGGTCGAGCCGGTCGTCGTCATCGGGACGACGGTGTTGGCGTTCTGGCCAGTTGTCGCCGAGGTGTAGAAGTAGCCACCGTTCGCCGGTGCGGTTGCGCCTTGTGCACCCTGGGCGCCCTGCGGACCTTGCGGACCGACGGCGCCCTGCGGGCCGGCCGGGCCTTGGGGACCATCTGTACCCTGTGGGCCGGCAGCCCCCTGCGCTCCCGTGGCCCCCTGCGCGCCCGTCGCGCCGGCCGTTCCCTGCGCGCCCGTCGCGCCTTGGGTACCGGTCGGACCTTGGAGTCCCTGCGGGCCTTGGGGGCCAGCCGGTCCTTGCGGTCCTTGTGGACCGGTGAGGCCCTGGGGACCGATCGGCCCCTGGGCTCCATCGGCACCCTGAGCACCCTGGGGTCCTATTGGACCTGGCTCACCGTCGGCGCCTTGCGATCCTTGGACCCCGTCCGCGCCCTGCGGCCCCTGAGCTCCGGTGGCGCCTTGAGCTCCGGTGGCGCCTTGAGCACCATCGGTGCCCTGAGGTCCCTGGGTGCCAGTGGCTCCCTGCGCGCCGCTCGCACCCTGTGGTCCGGTGTCACCCTGGGGGCCTTGCGGTCCGGCTGGGCCCTGGACACCCTGCGGACCTTGGGCTCCGTCGGTTCCGCCGGCCCCTTGCGGGCCAGTTGGGCCTTGCGTGCCGTCCGCGCCCTGCGCTCCAGTGGCACCCTGGGCTCCGTCTGTCCCTTGTGGTCCTTGGGCGCCGGTGTCGCCTTGCGGTCCGGCTGGGCCCTGGACGCCCTGCGGACCTTGGGCTCCGTCGGCCCCTTGCGGCCCCACCGGACCCTGCGCGCCATCCGTGCCCTGAGGCCCTTGTGCGCCAGTGCCGCCCTGTGCTCCCTCGGCGCCCTGCGGTCCGGTACCGCCTTGCGGCCCTTGTGCGCCATCTGCGCCCTGGGGCCCAGTGGCGCCTTGCGCTCCGTCTGTCCCTTGTGGTCCTTGGGCGCCGGTGTCGCCTTGCGGTCCGGCTGGGCCCTGGACGCCCTGCGGACCTTGGGCTCCGTCGGCCCCGT
>NZ_JBIUAP010000011.1:0-81212 GCF_044547525.1 Promicromonospora sp. NPDC052451 | reverse complement strand
CCTTCGGGACCCTGCGGCCCTGTGGGGCCTTGCGCACCGTCCGCGCCTTGCGCACCGTCCGCGCCTTGCGCACCGTCCGCGCCTTGCGCACCGTCCGCGCCTTGCGCACCGGTGGCGCCTTGAGCGCCCTCTGTCCCTTGTGGTCCCTGTGCGCCGGTGTCGCCTTGCGGCCCGGTAGGGCCCTCAACGCCTTGAGGGCCGTCCGGTCCCTGCGGTCCTTGAGCGCCGTCGGCACCGATATCTCCTTGTGTGCCCTGGGGTCCGACCGGCCCCTGCGCACCCTGGGGTCCAGCCGCCCCGTCCGCACCTGGTGCGCCTGTCGCACCTGGGGGCCCGTCGGCTCCGTCGGCGCCCTGGGGCCCGATCCTTCCCCGGGGGCCGGCGGGGCCTTGCGCGCCGTCATCGCCGGCGCTGCCGTCGTCTCCGTCCGCACCGCGGGCACCTGGTGCGCCGTCGGCCCCCTGGGGGCCAGGTGGCCCGGGCGGGCCTGACGCTCCATCAGAGCCCTGGGCGCCGCTGGATCCGTCGGCGCCCTGCGGGCCCGCGGGTCCTGTCGGACCGGTGCCGCCGGGCTGCCCTGACTCACCTGTGCCCGCGTCGGGGTACCCGAAGATCGGGCCGCGAACACCCGGGGGTTGTGGTTCCTGCCAAGGATTGTCCGGTCCGCCCGAGACGTCTGCTCCTGCTCGGGCGGCGCCCAGGAACAGCACGGCAGCCGCGCCGACCGTCAGGCCAGCGGATCTCGCCCGCCTGTACCAGGTCACGACGTCTCCCCGCCGACCAGTGTGATCGCGCCGTCGTCGGTCAGCTTCTTCGACTCGTTCTTCTCGGGCGAGTAGACCTCGACCTGGAAGGCGGCGTTCTCGAAGGAGAAGTAGGTCGACAGCGGGCGGTTGTCGAACACGGCCACCACCGCCCCGCTCCGGGTGTGTTCCACTGTTGCGAGGTCGGTGTCGGCCCCCTCGAGGCCCTCGTACCCGGTCAGGGCGTGGTAGGTCGCCACGGTGAGGTGCTTGGAGGGATCGCCTGCTGCGGATCCTTCGGGCAGGTACCGGACGAACGTGCCGCTGTTGGCCGTGAGCGTGAGCTCGATCTCGGTGTCGGGGACCTCGCCGCGCCAGTACAGCGGGTAGTGCGTAGCAGCGAATTCTTCGAGCGCCTCGGCCGAGACGATGGTGGGCACGCCCATTCGAATCTCGTCGGCGGAGCTCGCCGCTGAGCTGGTGTCGTCGGCTCGGGACACGGCCAGCGACCAGCTCCCGACTCCGACGACCACCAGGAGGACCAAGGCGGTCAAAGCGCCCAGGGCCACTTTCACAGGTGTACGCAAGATAACCCCCATGGAGTACGTAACAACCGAATGCCCCTTGCGGAAGAAATCAGAGCAGAAACACGAAGAGGTCGCAATCCGAGTTCACGTTGACCCGACTTATCGGGTTGGTTCGCGTACGCGTGAGCGCCGGTATTCCGGAGCGGCGAACCATTACTTCCGATGAATGCGCTGTGCGGGCATGAGGTGAGGTCGATCACTCTACATTTAATGAGTCGGCATCTAATGAGATGGCATCTATCACCGCACCTCGTGGTGGCCGCAGCGGTCGGGTGCATCGCCTGGCGTGCTGCCGATAACTCGCATCCGCCGATCTGCCGCCGTTGAATTCATCATGTGAAAAGGTGTCGTTCGTGCGGCTGTCCTGGGCTTTTGCCGTATGCGGATTGATCGTGGCAGGAGACGTTGTCCGAATGATCCTGTTCGCGGTCGCTGCCGGGTAATCCCGGTGCCATCGTGTGGCCCGAAGTTCTACCGGTGTATTTCTGGCGGAAGGAATTCGGATGTCCCTGCGAAGGCCGGCGGCCGCTGCGGCTGCTTTGCTCGTCACCCCGTTGCTCCTCGTGGCGCCAACGACGGCGCGCGCCGAGCCGCTGCCTGCCGCATACGCGGGAGGTACCTCGGGTGACATCTTGTCGCTCGGCCTCTCGGTCGCTGGTGCGATCGATGTCAACGCGGCCGTGGCCCATTCGGCCACCGACGTCGACAGCACCGCCGAGCCCCGGTCGCACGCCGAGTCGGCGAACGTCTCGGTCGGCGCCGTCGGCCTCGACGTCCCCGTGGTCAGCGACGAGGCGCAGTCCGGGCCGGCGGCAGGGGAGGACGGCTACGACGCCGGCCTGGGCAGCATCAACGTCCCCGGAGTGCTCACCGTCGACGCGCTGCAGGCCACGGGCGCCACGGCCTGGGCCGGTGACTATGCCTGCGTGCCGGACGGGACGGCGCTGGCGACGTCCGAGACCACCGTCGCCGGTGCGGACGTGGGCCTCCAGCTCCTCGGGATCGGCCTGAGCGTGCTCGACCTCGGCACCGCGCGCACCGGCGGCACCACCGAGCTGCAGGACGGCTCGGTCGTGTCCACCGCGACCGGCTCGCTCGCCGGGCTGTCGCTGATCAACGGCCTGGTCGAGGTCAATGTGCTGGATGCCCCGCAGATCACCGCCCAGTCGGACGGGACCACCGGGTCTGTCACCGCCAACGACTACTCCGTCGAGGTGACGATCGCCGGCGAGACCGTCGTGCTAAACGCCGGCGCGTCGGTCCCGATCTCCCTCGACCTCGGCGTCCTCGCCGTCGACCTGACACTGTCGGTCGGCCAGCTCACCGACACCTCGTCGGGCGCCACCGGATCCGGGGAACTGAGCTTCCTGAATCTCACCGGAGCGATCACCGGACCGTTCGGCGTCGAGGTCGCCAGCCTCGACGTCGGCCTGCTGCCGCTGGTGGCCACCGCCACGGCGCCCACAGGCGGTGTCGAGTGCGACGGGTTGGTCCCGCCAGTCATCACCAGCCCGACGGGCGGCGACCTGGTGATCGACGCGACGCCAACCATCACGGGTACCGGCGTCCCCGGCGCGACCGTCACCGTGCTCGACGACGGCGCCCCGATCGGCACCACGGTCGTGTCCGAGGACGGCACGTGGACCTTCACGCCGACCGAACCACTCGCCGAGGGTGAGAACACGCTCACAGCGACACAGGAGCTCGGCGATGCGGCGTCCGGTCCGAGCGACCCGGTCACCGTCGTCGTGGACACCGTGCCGCCCGAGCCGCCGGTCATCACCGCTCCCGACGACGGCGGCACGACGAACGACGGCACACCCACCGTCGAGGGCACCGGCGAACCGGGTGCCACCGTCACGGTCGTGGTCGACGGCGGGGAGGTTGGTACCGCCGTCGTCGGCGACGACGGCACCTGGACCTTCACGCCCACCGAGCCTCTGAGCGACGGCGACCACGAGATCACCGCCACCCAGACCGACGCCGGCGGCACGACATCCGATCCGTCCGAGCCCGTCACGATCACTGTCGACACCACCGCGCCGGCCCCGCCGGTCATCACCTCACCCGCCGACGGCGACCTGACCGACGACGGCACACCCACCATCGAAGGCACCGGGGAGCCCGGGGCCACCGTGACAGTCGTGATCGACGGTGAGGAAGCAGGCACGGTGGTCGTCGGTGACGACGGGACCTGGACCTTCACACCCGACGAGCCCCTGACCGACGGCGACCACGAGATCACCGCCATCCAGACAGACCTCGCCGGCAACACCTCCGAACCCTCCGATCCGATCACGGTCGCTGTCGACACCACCGCGCCGGCCCCGCCGGTCATCACCTCACCCGCCGACGGCGACCGCACCGACGACAACACCCCGACGATCGAGGGCACCGGCGAACCCGGGGCGACAGTCACGATCATCATCGACGGCGAACCTGTGGGGGAGACCGTGGTGGGTGACGACGGCACGTGGTCGTTCACGCCGACCACCCCGCTGAGCGAGAGCGACCACGAGATCACCGCCACGCAGACCGACCCAGCGGGCAACGACTCCGGCCCGTCGGACCCTGTCACTGTGACCGTCGACGCCCTACCACCGGCGCCGCCAGCAATCACATCACCCACGGACCGGACCCTGACGAACGACAGCACCCCGACCATCGAGGGCACCGGCGAGCCTGGCGCCACGGTCGCGATCATCATCGACGGCGAACCCGTGGGAGAAACCGTGGTGGGCGACGACGGCACGTGGACGTTCACACCGACCACACCGCTGCCCGACGGCGACCGTGAGATCACCGCCACACAGACCGACACCGACGGAACCGTGTCGGACCCGGCCGATCCGCCGATCGTGATCACCGTCGACACCACACCGCCGGCCACGCCCGTGGTCACATCACCCACTCCCGGCTCCACGACCACCGACAACACACCCACGATCAGCGGAACCGGCGAGCCGGGGTCGACCGTCACCATCATCATCGACGGCAAGCCCGCTGGTACCGCCGTCGTGGACGAGAACGGGAACTGGACGTTCACACCCTCCACGTCACTGGGCCGGGGTGAGCACACCATCGCCGTGCAACAGACCGACCCGGCTGGCAACACCTCAGACCGGTCCGAGCCGGTCGCGTTCGAGATCAACTCGCTTGCAGGCGGCAGCGACCCCGACGGGTCAGGTACGGGCGGGACCGGTGCCGGCCCCAGTGGCCCAGGCTCGCTGGCCGTGACCGGATCGGACACCGACCTTGCCGTGACGACCGCGATCGGTCTTCTGTGCGTCCTGCTCGGAGCCGGACTGATCCGGGTCCGTCAGCTCCGCCGCGAGGCCTGACGACCCGGGACCGGTATACCCCAGCGAAGCACACCCCTCAGTGAGGGGCCGCTCGATCAGTTGATCGAGCGGCCGTCGTGGGCCTGGCCCTCGTCACGGAGACCGCGGTGGCGGGGTCCGCCACGGGGCCACCGACCTGCACGACGTCGAGACGGCCGTGCGCTTCGCGATCGAGACCGTCGAGGACTACGGCCGCGGCATCGCGACATTCGCCGACCTGGAGGAGGTTGCCCGGCTGCAGGAGCTGTACGGCAGCATGGCCGGGCTGCGCACGGTGGGCAGTCGTGTGGCGGCGTGACCGCATGCAGCGATGGTGACTGAGCCGCGGGTCGCTGAGCGGCCCGCGGCTCAGACCTGACGAGAGGGGATCAGGCTCCAACCTGGACCCGCGAAGGCGTGTGATGCACGCCACATGTAGCAGTCGATTGCGTCAAGGCGATTGACGCTTCTAGCGTCCCATCAATCGTTTGACGTCAATCGTTCGACGGAGGGACGCGTCAGTGCTGACGATGAAAGACATCGCCGACGAGCTCGGTGTGTCGGTGTCGACCGTCTCGCTCGTGCTCAACGACCGGGACCGCGGCCGGGTGCGGCGCGATGTCGCCGACCGGGTCCGGGCCCGGGCGTCCGAGCTGGGCTACGTCCCCAACCTGCTCGCCCGTGGCCTCAAGACCCGCAGGTCGCACACCATCGGCCTGGTCGCGGACCGGGTCGCGACCGTTCCCTTCGCCGGTCACATGCTGGCCGGGGCGCAGAGCGCGGCCTGGGAAGAGGGCTACCTGCTCATGGTGATCGACACCGGGGGCAACCGTGAGCTGGACCTCCCGGCGGCCCAGTCCCTCCTGCAGCGCGACATCGAAGCGCTCGTCGTGGCCGCGGACTTCCACCGGGAGGTGGTGGTACCGCCGGTGCCGCGCAGCGTGCCGGCGGTGGTGCTCGACGGGTGGCCGAGCGACCCCGGGCACGCGGACGCCGTCGTCCCGGACGAGGTCTCGGGGGCGCACGCCGCCACCGCCCACCTGATCGCAGCCGGTCACCGCCGGATCGGCCTGGTGAACGTATCGGGAGAGACGTACGTGGCCAGCAGGCTGCGCCAGCGCGGCTACGAGACCGCGCATGCCGACGCGGGCCTGGAGGTCGATCCTGGCCTGACCTTCACGGTGCCGGACCCGTCCACGCATGCCGCGATCCCGGTGGCCTTCGACGTCCTGCGCTCGGCGCGCAGGCCGAGCGCAATCTTCTGCTTCTCGGATCAGATCGCGCTCGCGTTCGCGCAGGTGGCCGCCGTCCTCGGCGTGCGTATCCCGGATGATCTCTCGCTCGTCGGCTTCGACAACCAGCAGTTCGTGGCCGACGCGATGATGCCGGGCCTGACGACCGTGCAGCTCCCGCACTTCGAGATGGGCGAGTGGGCCGCGCGGCGGGCCATCGCCCGGATCAAGGGCACCGAGACCGGCCCGGCCGCCGTCGAGCGCATCGTGTGCGGCCTCGTCGAACGCGACTCGGTCGCCCCACCAGCCTGAACCAGTCAACTGCACCATTCGGCACTGAACAGCATGACCCAGCAAGGAGGCTGACATGACCAGAAAGACCCTGCGCACGTACGCCGCGGCGGTCGCTGCCGCGAGCATCACGGCGATCGCCCTGAGCGCCTGCGCCGGCCCGGGCGGCGGTGAGAACTCGGGTGAGACCTTCACGGTCCTGCAGTACGAGAACCCGGACACCGCCCAGGGGCAGGGCTGGCAGCGGGCCCTGGAGCTGTTCCAGGAGAAGCATCCGGACGTCGAGGTCGACTTCCAGACCACGAGCTTCGACGCGATGCGGCAGAACGCGAAGATCCTGCTGTCGGGCAACGACGTGCCCGACGTGCTCGAGTTCAACAAGGGCAACGCCGACGGCGGGCAGCTCGCCGCGCAGGGCCTGCTCGACCCGCTCACCGAGCAGGTGGAGCAGTTCGGCTGGGACGAGAAGGTGACCGGCTCGATGGCGTCGTTCGCGCGCTACGACGAGAACGGGAACGCCGGGTCGGGCAACTGGTACGGCATCCCGAACATCGGTGAGTACGTGATGTTCTACTACAACAAGGAGATCTTCGAGGATGCCGGGATCACCGAGCTGCCCACGACGCTCGACGAGTTCGAAGTCGTGATGGACAAGCTGCTGGCGGCCGGACACACCCCGATCTCCAGCTCGGCCTCCTCCAGCCAGGGCTTCAACCAGATGTGGGTCTGGTACTCGCTCGTCTCGGCCATGTCCGACCGTCAGCAGATCGACGACTTCATGTTCCTCACCGGCGACACGGACTTCACGGCCGGCCCGTGGGCGGCGGGGACGGAGAAGTTTCAGGAGTGGATCGACAAGGGGTACGTCGGCGAGAACCTCGCGGGCCTCTCGTTCGAGCAGGCGACCGTCAACTTCCTCCAGGGCGACGCGGCCATGCTCATCTGGAACAACGGCGAGTTCGCGCGCATCAGCCAGGACGCCCGGTTCGACTGGGACTACTTCACGATGCCCGGCGCCAACCTGACCATGGGGTCCTCCGGGCACCTGTGGGGTGTCCCGGCCAAGGCGGACAACAAGGACCTGGCCTACGACTGGATCGAGATCACCCTCAGTCCCGAGGTGCAGAACCTGATCGGGAACAAGGGCGGGCTGCCGATCGCCGGCGACCCCGCGACGATCGAGGACGAGCGCATCCAGGCCTTTACCGAGCGGTTCGTCGAGCTCTCCGAGGCGGACGAGATGTCGTTCTACCCGGACTACCCGGTCCCGGGATTCCTCGACTTCATCCAGGGCCAGATGCAGGCCATGTCCAACGGCAACCAGGACGCCGCCGGCTACCTCGATGAGCTACAGACCTTCTACGACGACGGCAAGGCCGCGCAGGTCGGCGACTGAGCCCGACCCGGCGCCGGACCGGAAGGAAGACCATGACACCAACCGACGTGGCCCCGGCGCGCCCTGACGCGCCGGCGTCCGCCACCCGACACAGGCCCGCCCGCCCCGGAAGGAGAGGCTACTGGTGGTATCTGCTCCCGATCGGGGTCGGGTTCACCGCCGTGGTCGCGGCGCCGTTCCTCGCGAACGTGCTCATCAGCCTGCACAGCTGGCGTGGCGGCATGGCGCCACTGCGCTGGGTGGGGCTGGACAACTACACCGAGCTGCTCGGTGACGACGTCTTCTGGGCGTCACTGGGCAACTCGCTCTACATGATCGTCGCGATCGTCGTGGTGCCGACGGCGGCCGGCGTCCTGCTCGCCGCCGTGCTGTTCGACTACCTGGGCAAACGGTTCGGGGCCCGGACCGCCGCGATCCTGCGGGCGACGTTCTACCTGCCGCAGATCGTCCCGATCGCGGTGGCCGGGTTCATCTGCGCGTGGGTGCTCGACTCCCGGGAGGGCGTCGTGACCAGCATCCTGCGTGAGCTCGGTGCCGGGGCGACACCCGACTGGCTCGGCGACCCCGATGTGGCGCTGTTCTCGGTGATGGTCATGCTGATCTGGCTCCAGATCGGCTACCCGGTGGTCATCTTCATGGCCGCCCTGCAACGCGTCGACCCGGAGTTGTACGAGGCCGCCGAGCTCGACGGCGCCGGGTGGTTCCGCCGGTTCCGCGCCATCACCATCCCGCAGATCCGCCCAGAGGTCTTCGTCGTGGTGCTCACCGCCACGGTGGCGGCCCTCAAGGTCTTCGCGCCCATCCTCATCCTCACCGGGGGAGGGCCGGAGGGCTCCACGGTGGTGCCGTCCTACTACGCCTACCGCAACTTCTTCGAGCTCTCCCAGGTCGGGTACGGGTCGGCGATCGCGACGGTCATGTCGCTGGTGATCTTCCTCGCGGCGAGCGTGCTGCTCGTGTGGCAGCGCCGCGCGGACCGAGAGGAGCAGAACCGATGAGCGCACCGGTCCTCCGAGCAGCGCCGGCCGCCGAGCTCACCGCCCGCCGGCGGAAGCACGGCCCCCTGCGGTGGGTGATCCTGGCCGTGGTATGTCTCCTGGCGGTCGTCACCGCGGCGCCGTTCCTGCTGCTGGTGCTCAACGCGTTCAAGTCCAGTGCGGACTACAGCGCGAACGGGCCGCTGGCCTGGCCGACGTCGTTCACGCTCGACGCATTCACCGGATACCTGTCCCGCGTGAACTTTCCGGTCGCCCTGACCAACTCGGTGGTGATCAGCGTCCTGGTGGCGTTCCTCGGCGTGGCGATCGGCCTGCTGGCGGCGTACGCGATCGGCGTGGGCCGGGTGCGGGGGAGCACCCTGATCGTGTCGGTGCTGCTGCTGGCCACGATGCTTCCGCACGAGGCGCTGATCTATCCGCTGTTCTACGGCGCGCAAGCGCTCGGGCTGCTGAACACCATCTGGTCGGTGGTGATCGTGTTCACCGTGCTGCAGGCCGCGTTCGCCACCTACCTGCTGTCCAGCGTCATGTCCACGGTGCCGCGCGAGCTCCTGGAGGCCGCGGCCCTGGACGGCGCGAGCCGGTGGCAGGTGCTGTGGCGCGTGGTCATGCCCGTACTGCGGCCGACGCTCGCCGTGCTGGTCGTCTTCTTCTTCATCTGGACCTGGAACGAGTTCTACGTGCCGCTGGTCCTGCTGGCCGACCCGGGGTCCCAGACCGTCCCGATCGCGCTGTCGACGCTACGCGGCCAGCACTCGATCGACATCACCGTCCTCAACGCCGGCTCCCTGCTGTCCCTGATACCCACCCTGGCGTTCTTCCTCATCTTCCAGCGCACGCTCAGCCGCGGCGTGACCGCCGGCGCGATCAAGTGACCCCGGGCCGAGCGACCCCGCCGGCCGCACCGACGAAAGGCGCACGATGACCGACCTGTGGAACCGACCAACGACCAAGATCGTCAGCCGGTCCATCAACGCGGAGAACCCCGACGGCCGGCCCGGGGCGGGGGCGGCGGCGGCCTCACCCCTCGGCCCCGGCCGCAAGGGCTCCGCCTTCCTGCCCATGGACACCGGGCAGACACTGACCCTCGCCGACATCGAAGGACCGGGCGTGATCCGCCACCTCTGGATGACCGTGCCGGACCGCACCGCGGACGGGCCGTTCGTCCTGCGCAACCTCGTGCTGCGCGCCTACTGGGACGGGGCGCCGAACCCTTCAGTGGAGGTGCCGCTCGGCGACTTCTTCTGCAACGGATTCGGCGAACGCGCCCTGGTCACCTCCGACCAGATCGTCGTCGCCCCCACCGGCGGCATGAACAGCTACATCCAGATGCCCTTCCGGAACGGCGCCCGGATCACCCTGGAGAACCAGCACCACGGCCCCATCCCGCACGTCTTCTACCAGGTCGACTACACCCTCGGGGACAAGATCGACGACGACGCCGCCTACTTCCACGCCCAGTGGCGCCGGTCCAACGGCACCACCGCACTCGGCGAGGACCACATCATCCTCGACGGCGTCCAGGGACGCGGAACCTACCTCGGCACCTTCGTCGCCCTCACCTCCCTGCACCGCTACTGGTGGGGCGAGGGCGAGGTGAAGTTCTTCGTCGACGACGACACCGACCTGCCGACCCTGTGCTCCACCGGCCTGGAGGACTATGCCGGCGGGGCCTGGGCGTTCCAGGACGAGCTCCGCAATGCGCCCGACCCCGAGGTCATCACCTTCAGTGCCCCGTACTGCGGCTACCCGCAGTACGTCCGCCGCGACACCAGCGGCGCGTCACCGTTCGTCCAGGACGCACCACCCATGCACGGCCTGTACCGCTGGCACGTGCCCGACCCGATCTACTTCGACACCAGCCTCAAGGTCACCCTCCAGCAGATCGGCGCCTGGGACCGCGGGCTGTTCGAACGCACAGACGACATCGCCACCGTCGCCTACTGGTACCAGCACGGCACTGCCGACAGCGGTCCGACGCTCCCATCGGCACAAGCTCGGGCGCCTCGTTGACGGCGTCTCGACCTCGGTACTGCCGTCGTGATGCCCACCACCCAGGCCAGTTGAACGGCCGACTGCGGATGGAGCCGCCGTGCAGTTCAGGGGTGCGGGGCGGCCAGGCCACCTGGACGCTGCCGGCCATGATCCGGAACGTGACCCGCAGGGCAAGGTTGGGCGCGATGGCGGACAGCCCGTTGCCGATCAGGATGAGTGCGACCAGGCCGAGCAGCAGGGTGCGGCGGTTGGTGCGCCCAGCGGGGAGGGTGATGGCGGGGGCGCCGTCACGATACCGATGGTGTAGGCGGTGATGGAGTAGGTCACCAAGGCGTTGGTCTGGATTTCGTGCTCATGCACCGTCATGAGTCTGAGATGCGGTCCACACCCCTGGATGCTGGCGAGGGCCGAGGCGTGCCCCTCAGCGCGCGGCGCCCCGCCCCTCAACAGTAGATCTCCCTCGATCAGCGCCGGGCGCTCACCGCCTCCAGTGCGTGCCGATACTGCGCGAGTTCGTGGCGTGTGGCATCCCTGTCGAGGCGAGCAGTCTCGGCGGCGGCGAGCAGGTCGCCGACGGTGCGGCCCCAGAACCGGTCCTCGACGTCGACGGCGCCCGTTGCCACGTTGAGCCACACGCCGAGCAGCTGCCGGTCGAAGGCGTCGAGGCGATCGTCGTGGTGGTGCGGCCGCAGCACCCGCACCGCGTCGTCCAGTGTGATCAGGCGCTTGCCCGCTCGTGTCAGGATGCGGTGGTGGAGATGACCGACGTCACGCGTGCGATCACGGCCGCGACCTCGGTCGCGGCAGCCCTGCACCTGCCTGCCGACGACGCCGTCGTGCTCCACAGCTCGAACAAGCTGGCCCTGCGGCTGACGCCGTGCGACGTCTTCGCCCGCATCGCCCCGGTGGGACAGGAGGTCGCACGGTTCGAGGTCGACCTCGCCCAGCGGCTCGTCGAGATCGGAGCGCCGCTGGCTCACCTGGAGCCCCGGGTGGCCCCACGGGTGTACACGCGCGACGGCTTCGCCGTGACACTGTGGACCTACTACGAGCCCGTGACACCCCAGCCGTCACCGGTCGACGTCGCCAAGGCGTTGAGACGGCTGCACGAGGGCATGCGCACGGTCGACCTGCCGAGCCCTCGCTTCACGGACCGGATCACAGAGGCGGAGGAGATCGTCGCCGACCCGGGCCGCTCACCGGAGCTCGCCGACACGGACCGCACGCTCCTCGGCGGCAGACTGGCGGACCTGCGACGAGCGATCGACGCCCGTGGCGCCGTCGAGCAGCTCCTGCATGGTGAGCCGCACCCGGGCAACGTGCTCAGCACGAGGCACGGGCCGTTGTTCATCGACCTCGAGACCGGCTGCCGGGGACCTGTCGAGTTCGATCTCGCCCATGTTCCCGCGGCGATCAGTGAGCACTACCCGGGCGTCGACCGGGACCTGCTGGACGAGTGCCGACAGCTCGTCCTCGCGATGGTCGCCGCCTGGCGCTGGGACGTCAGCGACCAGTTCCCGAGGGGGAAGCTGTTCGGCGAGGAGCTCCTGCGCGTGCTGCGCGCCGGCCCGCCGTGGCCGACGCTCGACGTTGTCGTCAGCCGCCTGGACGAACCATAGTCTGGGTGGTGAGGCTCGCGAAGATCCTCTGGGTCGTCGTCGGAGCGGTCCTGATCGTCGATGCCCTGTTCGTGCTGGTCACGGTCAGCCTCAACTCCGGCGTCATCGCGACGTTCGGGCTCGGCGTCCTCTACCTGTGCTACGGACTGTACCGGGACAGGATCGGGGGCACCGCTCAACGAGGGCCGTTTCGGCGGGTGGACGCCCTCGTCGTCACCGTCAGCGTCCTGATGCTCCTCTTCTTCGTATCCATCGCGGCTCACGGCAGGACGGACACCACCTCGCACCAGGAGGATGCCGTCGTCGTCCTCGGGACGGCACTGAAGGGCGAGGAGGTGACGCCGTCGCTCCGCTCCCGGCTGGACGTGGCCGTCGAGTACTCCTCCGCGAACCCGGAAGCCGTCATCGTCGTCGCCGGAGGCCAAGGGCCCGGGGAGTCCATCACCGAGGCGCTCGCGATGGAGAGGTATCTGCTCTCGCACGGGGTCCCGGGGGACCGGATCATCCGGGAGGACCGGTCGACCAGCACGTACGAGAACTTCGTCCTCGCGAAGAGCCTTCTCGACGCACGCTTCGACACGGACTACACGACGGTCTTCATCACGAGTGACTACCACGTGTACCGGGCGGGCGAGATCGCCCAGGGAGCGGGAGTCGGCGGCACCCACGCACACGCGGACACCCCGTGGCACCAGATCCCCGTCGACTACGTGCGGGAGCTCATGGCGATCACGAAGCTCGTCCTGACGGGGCGGTGAGCGCGGTGGGCGTTCGGGGTGCGCGAGGTTGTGAGAGGAGGCGGTGACGGTGAGTGCCTTGTGGCATGAGTCTGACGAGGTTCCGCGGCTTTGGTATCACACGTCGTGCTGGAATGCGCCCGTTCGCTTCATGAGCCAGGTCAGTGTCTCGTCCCATGCCGGGTTCCCGACGCCGATGGCGCAGCAGTCCGTGGTGGCCCAGCCGGGTGGCACCGACTTGTTGTGGGGGACTGCTGCACGGATAGGTGACTGGGTCGCGCAAGCGGCGCGTGCCGCCCTGCTGGTTTCGAGCAGTTGGGACGCACGGGACGGTCGGCATGGTCTGAGGCGGCCCTGCTTCGCTTACGACGACCTGCCCCAGGTTGGTGCTACGGAGCTGCCCCGGACGGTCATCGAATACTCATCAGATTCAACCCGCGCAGACCCGACGTGACCCGCTAGCCTGTGACATGTCGGTGCGAGCCGATCCGCAAGATTCCAATGAAACCCGTGACTTTCTAGAGCTGTTCGGTCGTGCTGCAGGGCCTTCGATTCCTCCAAGGGGTCGCAGGTTCAAATCCTGTCAGCCCGACCGATCGCCCCTCACCTGTTGTTGCAGGTGAGGGGCGTTTCTTGTTCCCCCGGGAGTAGCCATGTGACCGGGCTCGACGGCGGAAGTTGTCCCCATTCCGTCCCCGGCCACACAAGAGTTCACACAAGAGGCCACCGAAGCGCGGGATCACGCTGTCTTTCCCGTGTCGGCGCCGGCAGGTCGTGTTCCTGCCAGGTCCGCCTTCCACCAGGCCCCGGACCACCAGGTCACCCCGGCACTGATCCCCGCCCGCTTCCACGACGGCGTCAACGAGCTTGTCGAGCGTCGCCACGTCCGGCAGCACACTGACACAGTGACCTCGCGATCCTGGGATCGGCGGGGCCTGTATGGGCCTGAGCAGCGCGCGGGAGGATCGGTGCCGTCGCCGATCGTGCGACGCGAGGGAATGGGCACCACATGACAGGGGCAACTCTGGACACGGGGGAGGCGACCTGTGGACTGTGCAGTTGCTGCCTGTGGTACTGGCCCTGTCCGCAACCGATGGACAGATGATCTTCTGCAGCTGCGAGGGTGAGATGACGATGTCGGAGGAGAGTACGCCGGACAGGTCGCCAGGCCGGGGCGTGATCGAAGGGGCATTCCAGCTCCTTCACGCGTTGCCGCAGACGACGCCGAACGGCCAGGTGGCGCAACTTGTCCGGCTTACGCGGATTCCGCGGCCGACGGTGCACCGGTTGCTGGCGCAGCTGCGTGAGGCCGGTGCCGTGGATCTCATCGAGGGTCACTGGACGTTGGCGGCCGGGCTCATGGGGTTGGCGCGTCAGGTCGAGCCGTACGCCGGGCTGCGCGAATCGGCTGCCGACGTTCTCCGGACGTTACGGGCGGGCACCGGCGCCACGGCTTCGCTGGTGGTCCCGGACAGCTCGTCCTTCGTCGTGCTGGAGACGGTGCCCGGCCAGACGAGCCTGCCGGTCGGGCACCGCCCGGGTGACACCATGCCGCACTTCAGCGCGCCCGGCCTGGTCCTCGCCGACCAACGCGGGCCTTCGTCGCAGCACCGCAGCATCGGTGTCAGTTCCGATCACAGTGCCGTGCAGGAAGGCTTCACCTGCTACGCCGTCCCGGTATTCCTGCCCTCGGGGCGACGGGCGGCCCTGCAGATCGCTTCCGTCGAGCCGCGGTCCACGGACCGGTTCGCCCCGATGGTGCACCGGGCAGCGGCCTCGCTGCAGCGCCTCACGGCGTTGCCGAGCTGACCTCCGCTCCGTGGGACAGGCCGTGGTCGGCTCGGATGAACTCCGCGGCCTGTTCGCCGATCAGCACGCTGGACGCCATGGTGTTGGCCACCGTCACCCGGGGCATGGCCGAGGCGTCGGCCACCCGTAGTCCCTCGCACCCGATCACGCGGAGACGCGAGTCGAGCACGGCCATGTCGTCGCGGCCCATGCGTGCGGTTCCGCTCTGGTGCCAGAAGGTCTGCACCGCGTCACGCAGGTAGTCGGCGCGGGCGTCGCGGCCGACGGGGCCAGGCAGGGCTTCCTCTCCCAGAAACGCCCTCAGGGCGTCGGCCCTGCCGATGGTCCGCGCGGTGTCGAGAGCGCGCAGCGCGCTGTCGACGTCAGCCGGGTTGGCGAAGAAGCCGGTCTCGATGATCGGGTTGACCGAAGGGTCGGCCGACGCGAGCCTGACGCGGCCCGTGTCGTGCATCCTGACGCCGAGCAGGAAGGTAACCGCGTGCTCAGGCAGCCCGCCGCGCGCCGCGACCGTGTGCGACACCTGTGCGCCCATCGCTGAGTACAGGATCGACGGTGGATCGCCGGCGGCGTCGGTCAGGTTCCAGAACACCCCGGCCCGGCTTTCGAGGGGACCGCTGAGGTCCGCGTCGGGGGCAGCCTGCCAGACGAGGGGGAGCACAGCGTGGTCGTGGAGGTTACGCCCTACGCCGGGCAGGTGCGCTCGTACGGCGATTCCGTGCCGGCGTAGCTGCGTTGCGTCGCCCACGCCCGACAGCAGCAGCGCTTTCGGCGTACCGACCGCTCCGAGCGAGAGCACCACCTCGGCCGTGGCGTGAATCTCGAGGTTCTGGTCGGAGTGCCGCACCTTGACCCCGACGGCGCGGTTCCCTTCGAACAGCACCTCCGTGACCAGTGCGTCGTGCAGCACGGTCAGGTTGGGCCGGGGCCGCAGAGCCACATAGGACTGGTACGGCGATTGGCGTCGCCCGTCGCGGATGATCTCCTGACGCGGCGCGGTTCCGCGATCGGCCTCCGTCAGAGCCCCGTTGGGATTGGCGTACCGCGGGAAGCCGGCTTCCTGGGCCGCAGCCAGCACGGCTTCACCGTAGGGATGGATGTCCTGGGTGTCCTGCACCCACATCGGGCCGCTCTCGATGCGATCGAACAACCGGCGGACGTTGTCGTGGCTCCAGGCCGGGTCGCCGGTCTCCCGGGCGAAGAAGTCCCAGTCGTCGCCGTGCCCGCGGATCCAGATCGAGACGTTGACGCTGCCGCCGCCACCCAGCACGCGGCCCATGGCATACGGCAACGACCGGCCGTTGACCGCCGGTTCGGGTGCGGTGGTGAAATCCCACACCCTGTCGGTGCCCTGGTTCAACGGCCACATCTCCGGGTTGGTGATGGCCGGGTCCCGGTCGTCGCCACCCGCTTCGATCAGCAACACCGAGACGGCGGGATCTTCCGCCAGGCGCCCGGCCACCGCCGATCCGGCCGACCCAGCGCCGCACACCACGAAGTCGTATTGCGATGCAGTCATCATGCAGTCCCCTCATCCCGTTCACGTTCGACAGGTTGAACAGTGCTGCGAGAGCGACCACCACGGCCAACCGGCGTCCGCTGAGCGGACGACCGGGTCCAGACAGGCGCTGTCGACCACTACGCACACGTGCACGCCATCTACGACGAGCTCGGGACATCAGAGGCCGAGAAGCTCACGTCCCCATCTGGAGACTTGGCACGCTCGACCAGGAACGCGGGCGGGAGTTGGGCCCCCGAGCGGTCGCTGGCCCCGACGGTGAACACGTCTGCGTCAGGCAGTCCTGCCGCTGCCCCGTTCGGACGACAGCTCTGATGCGGGCTCAGCGCCTGACGGTGCGACCGCGATCCCTGCGATGCAGATGTCCGCCACGGCTTCGGCGTGAGCGCGGATGTCGGCGGCGTCAGGGGGTGATGGGGCGCCGAGCAGTGCTGCTTCGACGTCGTTGGCGAAGATTGCGCCGCCACCTCCGACCGCCAGGAAGTGCAGGGTCGCGTAGGGCATGGGGCGGATCCGTCCGGCTGCGACGAGGCGGGAGAGCAGGTGCTCGACGCCAGGGCGCAGCGGGTTGACGAACCGATCGACGACGAACCGCACGCGCGGGCTGTCGATCGACCCCTCGCGATTCATGATCCGCAGCACCTGGGGGTGCGTGGCGGAGAAGATCACCTGGCGCACGAGCGCCTGCCGGAGCGCCTCGAGGTCGTCGAGGGCGGGCGACTCGTCGATGTCTCTCCAGGTCCGTTCGGACTGGGCCAGGGCGTGCTCCATCGCCGCGAACCAGAGGCCCTCCTTGGAGCCGTAGCGCGCGGTCAGCAGGGCGTGGCTGACGCCGAGGCGGCGGCTCAGCTCGCGCACGGACGTGCCGTCGTAGCCCTGGTCGGCGAACGCGTCCAGGGCGCCCTGCAGCAACCGGTCCGAGTCGGGTTCCTGTCCGGTCCGGGGGCGCCCTCGTCCGCGCGGTGCCGTCGGAAGGGCCGATTCATCACGCCGCTTGTCTGGACCCGGCACGTGGGTCATGCTGTCGGTAGGCAGATAATAGACACATGGATATTTAAGCACGGATCCGTTCCCACAGGAGGTAGGACCATGTCTGTCACCGGCACTGTCGTCCCGGCTCGCCTCGGCAGCACGCCCGAGGACTACGCCCGGCTCGGCATCGCTCCGGGCCACATCGAGCCCAGGGAGGACGGGATGCGCACCGACGGCTCCGCGGGCACCTACGAGTGGTGGTACTTCGACGCCCATCTGGCCGACGGCGCCAAGCTGGTCGTAGTCTTCTTCACCAAGCAGTTCACCGACCTGAAGAAGTCGCTCGACCCGACGATCCGGATCGACCTGACCCTCCCGGACGGCACCGCGATCCAGAAGCTCGTCGAGTTCGATCCCGAGGCCTTCTCGGCCTCCACCGAGGCCTGCGACGTGCGCATCGGCGACAACGTGTTCGCCGGCGACCTGCACCGTTACACGATCCGCGCCACGCTGGAGGACGTCGAGGTCGACATCACGCTGACCGGTCAGGTGCCGGCCTGGCGCCCCGAGACGGGGTGCTGGTACTTCGGGGACGACGGCGACTACTTCGCCTGGCTCCCGTCGGTGCCGCAGGGCGCCGTCGACGTGACCTACAGCGCGGGTGGACGGGCGGTCACCACGAGCGGCGTCGGCTACCACGACCACAACTGGGGCAACGCCTCGATGCTCGACCTCATGCACCACTGGTACTGGGCGCGCGGCGCGGCCGGCCCGTACTCGGTCATCGCCTCCTACATCACCGCGGAGAAGCGTTACGGGTACGCGGAGCTGCCGGTGTTCATGCTGGCCCGCGACGGACGGCTCATCGGCGACGACGGCGCCAAGGTGACCTTCGAGGAGCTCGGCCCGTACACCGACCAGCACACCGGTAAGCCCGTGGGCAACGTGACCCGCTACACCTACACGGACGGCGACGAGCGCTACGTCGTGACGTACAACCGGTACCACGACCTGACGGCGTCCAAGTTCGTCGACAACCTCGAGGGGCCCAAGAAGGCCGCCGCCAAGCTCGCCCGGTTCGACGGCGCCTACCTGCGGTTCACCGGAGAGATGCGGGTCGAGCGGTACAAGGCCGGGCAGCTGGTCGAGAGCCACGCCGCCGACGCGCTGTGGGAGCTGATGTACTTCGGCAAGGCGCGCCCCTGAACCGGGGCAACGGCGTGATCTGCCTCCCTCGGACCCGCCGCTAGTACCGTGCCGGCAGTCGGGGATCGCCGACGACGGTCACCGAGCGGCCGCCCCGTCTTGAGGCGGTCGATCAGCTCGTCGGGGTGACGGGCGTGCTGAGCACCGGGATGCCGGTGGCCTTGTGGACGCTCGTCCAGGCCGAACCGGTCGAGTGCTTCTGCAACACGGCGCCTCGCCCCGGGCCTCACGGGCGGTTGGCCCGCAGCCCGCACGGCCATGTCCGCCTGGCCGAACTCGGCCTCGTCACGCAACTGGCCGTGTTCGACCTGGATGGCAGATGCGGACCGGGCCGCGCCTGTGAGGCGTGAGGGGGATCGGCAGGGCGTGGCTAGCGCTGCCCGCAACCGATAGACAGACGCCCGAAGAGGCTGTTCGCGCCCGATGGGGTGATCGAGGCGGTCGCCGGTCGAGGCCGCCAGGCACCCTCTTCGCAGAAGAGCAACCGTCACTTCTGACGAAAGAAGGATGCTATGAGCAGACCGTCCCACGGCTACCACGACCCGCGGTTCGAACCCGTCGTTGACGCGTTCGACAAGAGCCTGGATGCAGGACCGTTCGGCGGTGCCTCACTGGCCGTCTACCAGGACGGGGAGTTGGTCGTCGATGTCTGGGGCGGGATCGCCGACGTCACGGCCGGCAGGCCGTGGAGTCGTGACACGATGACCCTTGCGTACTCCTGCACCAAGAGCATCGCAACGATCGTCGTCCTGCACCTCGTCGATCAGGGGCGCATCGACCTCGACACCACGGTCGGGACGTACTGGCCCGAGTTCGACGCGAACGGCAAGCAGGACGTCACGGTGCGGCAGGTCTTGGCGCACCGCGCCGGGGTCCCGGTGGTTGACGCGCCCCTGACGTTCGACGACGTCGTGGACGGCGAGCCCGTGTTGCGGGCGCTCGAGGACCAGAAGCCGTTGTGGCAGCCGGGGACCGCGCACGGCTACCACGCCATCACCCTTGGCACGATCCTCGGCGAGGTCGTGCGCCGCGCTACAGGCTCCACCATGGGCGCCATACTCCGGCGCGAGCTCAGCGAGCCGCTCGGGCTGGACCTGTGGATCGGCTTACCGGAGGCTGAGCACTCGCGCGTCGCGACAGTGTTGCCGGCCGATCCACGTGACGTCCCGGATCAGCTGCGGGAGCAGCTCGCCGTGATGCTCACCGATGACACGGCCATCCGAGCCGTCACGCTGAACGGCGCGGTGCCGATCCCGCTGGTCGGGGTGTCGATGGAGAGCGCCTGGAACAACGCGCGCCTATGGGCTGCCGAGGTGCCCGCGGGCAACGGCATCGGCACCGCCCGTAGCTTCGCCAAACTGCATGCGGCTCTCGTCTCCGAGGTCGACAGCGGCGCCGGCGAACCGCGTGGGCCCCTGCTGCGGCCCGACACGCTCCAAGATGCCCGGCGCGCCCTGAGCTCCGGACCACAGATCACCGGGCCCCAGCTGCCCGCGCCGCACACCGTCTGGGGCACCGGCTTCATGACGGCCTCGCAGGCACACCCGCTGCTCGGCGCCAGCAGTTTTGGGCACGACGGCGCCGCCGGCGGCCTGTGCTTCGCCGACGCAGACGCCCGGGTGGGCTTCGCCTATCTGCCCAGCCAGTTCGGCTCGCTGCCGGACCAGCGGTCCAGCGACATCGTCGCTGCGCTGGTCGAGAGCTTGGGCTGACCCCGGCTGAGCAATCACAGCACCATGTCGCTGCCCGGCTTCGACGAGCAGCTTCGCGACGCCCTGGACGAGGCGATCCGGTGTCGGTCCCGCGACCGTGCGCCAGTGCGCTCTACACGATGGAGGTCAACTGTGTCCGCAACTACCGGTCGTGCCCGGGTCGTGGTCGCGGGGCTTGGTGATACCGGCCTGATCGCCGCGGTGAACCTCGCTCGGTACGACCGCCAGATCGACGTGGTGGGGATCTCCACCACGTCCGCATGGCTCAGCGGACGGGACCTCGGTCTGCGGCTGGCTCGACCCGGCAGGTGGGCGGACCAGTACAACATCGCGTTCTCACGGTTCCGCGCTCTGGACCGGACCCGGGTGGTGCACGGCACGCTCACCGGCCTTGACGAGGGAGCTCGAACGGTGACCGTGCGGTCGGCCGAGGGGGCCACGAACCGTGAGCCCTATGACGCGCTTCTGATCGCCACTGGCGTGCGCAACGGAGCCTGGCGCCGCCCTGACCTGCAGAACCAAGCCGGCATCGAAAAGGGCCTGGCCCTGATGCACGCACGGGTCGCGGCGGCCGAGTCGATCGCTATCGTCGGCGGCGGCCCTGCCGCGATGGGCAGCGCCGCTCAGCTCGCCGAGGCGTTCCGGCACAAGCAGGTGTCCGTCTACTTCCCGGGCGACCGTGCCTTGACGAGACATCACCCTCGCGTGTGGGACCTGGTGCGGTCCCGGCTTGAGGGGCTCGGCGTTCGCCTGCATCCCCGTCACCGTGCGGAGGCTCCGTCCGACACGTCGCTGTCATCGGGACCCGTACGTTTTGCCACCGGTCAGGCGCCGGCGGAGGCTGCTCTCGTCCTCTGGGCGATCGGCCGGGCCCGCCCCAACACGGAGTGGTTGCCCCGCACCTTGCTGGGTGCCGAGGGTTTTGTGCGGGTCGAGGCGAACCTGAGCGTGCCGGGTCACGACGGGATCTGGGCCGTGGGTGACGTGGCGGCCAGCGACCCGCTGCGCTCCACAGCGCGCAACAACGGTGCCGAGCTGGTCGCCCGCAACATCGCGAGATCGCTCCGCGGGAGAGGGACTCGTACCTGGCGTTCTCCGTCTCATGCGTGGGGATCGGTGCTGGGCCCTCTCCGCGACGGGCTGCACGTCTTTCACGCTTCCGGCGGCGACATCCGCTACTCCGTCCAGGTTGATGACCTTCTCGAACGTCACGTCATCAGTCGTCTGATCTACCGCGGAGTCCGCGCGAAGTAGATGTGCTTCCGATGGGGTCCAGGGTGGCGAAGGCGCGTGTCAGCCTCGCCCCGTCAGATCGGTCACCTTCTGCTCCTGACGCACGTCGACCACGAAAGTCGTGGGTGTCCGGACTCCACATCTCGCTGATCAGCGGCGTCTTGAGGGGGGAGCACGTTCCGACCACCTCCCATTCCGACGACGCGAGGAGCAAGAAGTGCGTGGCAGAGCAAGAGCGTCCATGACGATCGCGGTAGTGCTGAGCGCGACCACGGCCCTGGGAGGGTACGTCGCGGCGAACGCCGCATCACCCACCACGACATCGACGGCCGACGGGTCGTCGTCAGCCCGGGGTTCCGAGGCCGCCTTGCCGGCCCGGACGGTCACCCTCCTGACGGGCGACCGGGTGGTGGTGTCCACGTCCGCGGACGGGCGCCGTACGGCGACGGTGCTGCACGGACCGGGCCGGGAGCACATGGTCGTCCGGCAGCAGGCGGTGGGTGACGCGCTCTACGTCGTACCGGCCGATGTTGCTCCTCTGGTGCCGGAGGTCCTGGACCGCGACCTGTTCGACGTGGCGAAGCTCGCCGATATCCAGCACGACGAGTACCGGACCGACGTCCCGGTGATCCTGGCGAGTGCCGGCGGTCCGGCCGCGCCGGCGTCGTCGGCCAGGACGAGTGCCGGGGCCGAGCCGGACTGGGCGGCCCTGGGCGTCGATCCGGAACACCGGCTGGAGTCCATCGGCGCGGTCTCTGCCCGCCTGGACGCGGAGGACGCGGGTGACCTCCTGGATGCCCTGCGCGCGACGCACCCTGGCGGGGGTGCGGGCGTACGCGTGATGGCCCGCGCGGCCGCGGGCCGGGTCCCAGCCGCTGCCGAGAGGGCGGCAGGCCGCGTCGCGCACGTGTACCTGGACGAGCCGGTCGAGTCGTCGGACGCGGACTCGATGCCGCAGATCGGCGCTCCGGCCGCCTGGGACGCCGGCCATACCGGGGAAGGGGTCACGGTCGCGGTGCTCGACTCGGGTGTCGACGTGACGCATCCCGACCTCGACCAGTCGATCGTCGGCAGCCGGGACTTCACCGGATCTGGTGGCGTGGCGGACCACAACGGGCACGGAACCCATGTCGGATCGATCGTGGCCGGCTCGGGGGAGGCGTCCGGTGGCGCGAACCAGGGCGTCGCGCCTGGCGCGGACCTGCTGTTCGGAAAGGTCACGGACGGCTACGACGACGAGGAGTCCACGGTGATCGCCGGGATGGAGTGGGCAGCGGCCCAGGGCGCCGACATCGTCAACATGAGCCTGAACTTCGGTGCCACCGACGGCACAGACCCGCTCGCCACCGCCGTGAACGAGCTGACCGCGCAGCACGACACCCTGTTCGTCGTCTCTGCAGGCAACCGGCGCACCAACGGGTCGATCGGGTCCCCCGGCACCGCGGACGCCGCCCTCACCGTCGGCTCGGTGGATGACCACGACGTGCTGGCCGCGACCTCCAGCAAGGGGCCACGGGTGGGCGACGGTGCGATCAAGCCGGACGTGACCGCACCCGGCGTGGGAATCGTCGCCGCGCGGGCCGCGGGGACGAGCATGGGCACGGTCGTCAACGAGTGGTACACCGAAGTGGGCGGTACCTCGATGGCGGCCCCGCACGCGGCCGGGGCGGCCGCCGTGCTGAAGAGCGCGCACCCCGGGTGGGGCGCCGACGAGCTCAAGGCACGGCTGATGGGCTCGGCCCGGCCGGGACCGGCGGGCACGACGGTCTGGGACGAGGGCGCCGGCCGGGTCTGGATCCCTGGGGCGCTCGACCTCCCGGCCACCGCGCAGCCGGCCTCGCTGTCCTTCGGGGCGCTGGAGACCGGCCGTGACGGGGCAGCGACCAAGCCACTGACCTATGCCAACCCGTCCGACCAGGACCTCGAGCTTGCCCTCTCCACGGACTTCCGCGGCCCGGACGGCGCGCCGGTGGACGGCGGGGTCACCCTCGGTACGGAGGTCCTGACCGTCCCGGCGGGTGGTACGGCCTCGGTGGACGTCATGCTCGACAACTCGGTCGGGCCGGTGGGCCGGTACTCCGGTGCGGTCACCGCGACCGTCGTCGGCGGGCCGTCCGCCGGCGCGACGGTGCGCACCGCGCTCGGTTACGAGAAGCTGCCCGAGCGGTTCGACCTGACGATCCGGACCGAGGGCCGGGACGGCGAGCCCATGGACGGCTGGTCCTCGCTCTCCCTGATGAACCTCGACGACCACACGCGGTACAGCGAGTCCTTCGATGTCTTCGACGGGGAGCTCACCGTGCGCGTCCCCGCCGGGACCTACGGCGTCGTCGGCGCGCTGAGCGAGGGCGACTACGACACGTGGCAGTTCGACGCCGTCACCGGTGTCGCGGACGCAGACGTCCGGGTCACCGACGACACCACCGTCACCCTCAGCGCCGAGGGCGCGATGCCGGTCTCGGTCAGCACGCCGAGGCCCGCGGAGGCGGTGCGGAGCGTGTTCAGCTACCTGATGCTGGACGAACATGGACGCACCAACATCTACCCGTACGACTACGGAGTGTCCGGTGAGACGGAGCTGTACCTCGCCGACTCGGGTGCCGCGACGGCCGGCGAGGTCCGGCTGATGAACCTCTTTGTGCTGCGGGAGCCCGTCGAGGCGGGACACGAGCCCACCTACACCTATGACCTCGCCTTCCAGCATCAGGTTGGCACGGACCTCGAGTTCGACGTGCGCCGCGACGAGCTGGCCACCGTCCGCACCGGCTACGGGCACGCCCCGCAGGGTGCGACGGCGTGGGTGTCCAGCTTCGCGGCGCTGCCTGGGTTCCCCGCCAGCTTCGGCCTCAGTGACACGGTGGCACCGGGCACGGCACGGACCGAGTACCTGCTCGCGGGTGACATCGAATGGACCAAGCGCGCGACGTTCGACGAGGAGACGGAGGACGGCGACATCGTCGACCACGGCGCGTACGTGTCCGCACCGACGTCCTACGTGGCGGGCAGCCGGTACACGACCGTGTTCGGCGGTGCGGTCCACTCCAGCAGCGCACAGGTCCGGGACAGCAGGGAGAACCTCCTGGTCACCCTCTCCGGCTGGACCGACGGCGACGACCACTGGAGCAGCCTCTGGGACGCGGACCACCGGGTGCGCCTGTGGCAGGACGGCGAGCTGGTCAGCGACACCCAGGGCGCACGGGTGGTCGTCCCCATGCCGCAGGAGCCGACGCCGTTGCGCCTCGAGTACTCGGGCACGCGCGACGACGGCTGGCCCACAGCCCCGCGGGTGACGGGCGTGTGGGAGTTCACCGCCGGCCCGGCCGGAGAGCTCGACTCCCTGTTGCCGCTGCTCGACGTCGACTACGCCGTCGCCGGGCTCGGCCTGGACGGGATCGCACCGCGGCGCACGACGATCACCATCGATGCGCGTGCGTCCGACGGCGGAGCCGGCTCGGCGGCGACGTCGGCCCAGGTCCGATGGTCGTCCGACGACGGCGCGACCTGGCACCGTGCCGTGGCCAGGCCGAAGGGCGACGGTACCTTCGTGCTGACCGTCGCGGCGCCGTCGGGAGCGGAGCAGATCTCGCTCGACGTCGAGGCGTCGAACCCGCAGGGCTCGGTCCACGAGACGACGATCGGGGCCTACCAGGTCGGACAACCTGCCGCGGGCCTGCGGGTGCCCGGCAACTGACGCCACACGCGGGAGCCCGGCGGACGGCCGGGCTCCCGCGTTGCTCCGGACCGGGCTGCCTGCGCCCGCGTCAGATGCCGATCGACCGGACGAGACGGCCGGAGCTGATGACGGCTTGGTGGTGGCGTGGATCGATCAGGTGCGAGATGTCCGTGTGCGGGTCGGCGTCCAGGAGCAGGGCGTCGGCGACGGCGCCCACGGTCACGGTGCCCGCGCTGTCCCGCTGGCCGACCCTTTCCGCGGCGTGGCTGGTGGCCGTGGTGACGACTTCGGACAGGGGCAGCCCGGCCTGGGCGAACAGCTGCAGCTCGCGCAGCAGGGCGCTGCCCGGGGTGGGCATGCCGATCGTGATGTCGCTGCCGGCGACGAGCTTGACGCCGGCCTCGTGGAAGAGGGGCAGTGTGCGCACGGCGTGGTCGAACCGGGTCAGTGACTCGTCGGCCGGGTGATGGGGGAACGGCATGCCCCAGGTGGGGCGAGCCGCGATCGCGGCCGCGTCCTCGGCCGAGGAGATGCCGTCGACGACGAGCTTGTCCAGGTGGGCGGGGTCCCCGCTGCGGCCCAGCTGCTCCCAGGTGACGAGCGTGGGGCAGTAGAGCGTTCCCGTGCGGGCGAGCAGGTCGGCGATCTGCTCGGCCTCGCTCGTGTCGGTGGGGTCCTGCGGAATGAAAGCGTGCTCGATGCAGTCGGCTCCAGCCGCGACCGCGTCCCGCAGGTCGGTGCCGGTTGCCACATGGACCAGTACGTTCTTGCCTGCACCGTGCGCGGTCTGGACGACCGCCTCGAGTGCGGCCACGGGGAGTCGCTCGCCGCCGGTGGGTCGTCCGTCGAGGATGCACTTGACGAAGTCGACCTGATCGAGCAGCTTCTCGACCTGCCGACGTGCCTCGTCGGCATTGCCCACCTCGACGGCCATGGAACGCTCGCCGTGGAACGACAGGGGCCAGCCCTGGACACCGGTGAGGACCGGTCCGGCGAAGAACAGCGATGCCGCGGTGTGGCCGGCCTGGCGGGCCTCGCGGATGGTACGGCCCTGCGTGACCGAGCCCCCGAGGTCACACACGGACGTGATGCCCGAGTCCAGGTAGCCGGACAGGGTGCTCAGGACCTGCGGTAGCCGTTCGGCCTCCGGAAGGGACATGTCGAGCCCGGTCAGGTGGGTGTGGCTCTCCCACAGGCCGGGCAGGAGATAGCCGCCGCGCCCGTCCAGGACCACGTCGTCGTCGTGTGTGCCCTCGCTCGACGGCCTGGCGGTGTCCGCGCCGGAGGGACGGATGTCCTCGAATCGCCCATCGGCGATACGGACGTCCATGGCCGGCAGGCCGGCGGCGCCGGTGCCGTCGATGACGGTCACGTTCTTGATGATCATGTTCGGTTCCCTTGGTTGGTGCTGATCGAGGGCTGCCCCCAAGGCTGGCGATCGGGAGCGGGATCATCCAGGCTCTGCCGATCCCAGGCTGAGATCGGGGCGGTCCATCACGAGGCCGGCGTGGTGGAGCGTGCCGTCCAGCAGCTCACCGAACGCCCAGAAACCGCTGTCGTCCAGATAGGTGATCCTGTCGTCGCGGACCCAGTACCGTCCCGTGTAGGCATCCGCGCGGCCGCTACGGGTCTCGGAGTAGCGTCCGTCGGCCAGCAGGTGCTGCTCCACGTCACGGGCGGGGTCCACCCACGTCCCGACCCAGGTCTGCGCCGCGGCCGGGTCGGTCAGGTCTGCGCCGGCCGGGCGAGTCGGCCGTCCGTCGAGTGCCTCCAGGTGCCCGGACACGTAGACCGCTGCCAGGTCAGCGGGGTCGATCACGAGCATGGTGCGGACCTGCACCTCGCCGACCGGGCGGCGTACGAGCGCGAACGTCGCCCGGTTGCCGGGAACCAGGTCATGGATGTTCCGCTGCGACACGGGTCGTCGGGACACTGCGCTCTCGACCGTGAGCGGGACCGCGTACGTGCCCGAGGCATCGACCACGGTGTGCTCGTCCCGGGTCGGTTCCACGAGCACTCCGTCAGCGACATACAGGTCCTCGCGCACCGAGGTGGTGGGAGTCCTCATGACCGTCGCACCCCGGAGGACGAACGGATCGTCGGTGCCCCGCTCGTCGGTCTGCCCGGCGGGAGGTCGCTCCGTGCCCTGGACCGCGGGCGGGCGTGACCGCTGCGCTGCGCCGTCGTCCGTGCAAGCAGCGCCGAGCGCCGCGACGGCGACAGCAGCGGCGGCCGTCAGGGCCATCCGCCGGCGCGCGGGCGTGTTCGTCGTCATGGCGGCACCCTGGCAGCCGGGTGCCGGCCGAGGAAGGCTGCCGGGTTCCTGGGTGCGACGCACCCAGGACCGCCGGGTCGGACCGCGGGCACGAGCCGACGCGACGACCGGCCCTCCTGACGCTCTCCCGACCGTGCTGCCAGGTCTCCCCGTACCCTGCTTCGTCAGGTCGAGGGGAGGGGTGCGGCGGCGTCGACCTCCCAGCGTTGCACGTAACCGGCGACGGAGTGGAGCGCGTCGATGAGATCCAGCCCCTGTGCTGTGAGCCGATAACGGATCGTGACTGGCGTCGTGGGGATCACGGTGCGCTCGACCAGGTGAGCGGCTTCCAGCTGCTTGAGCCGGAGGGTGAGCATCCGCGGTGAGAGGCCGGCCGTCATCGCGATGATCTCGCCGAAGCGCTCGACGCCGCGCCCCAGCGCGAGCAGGATGCTCGGCGACCAACGCTGACCCACCACCTCGAGGACCTTGCTGGCGTGCCGGCACTGCGCCTCGTCGGCGTGGCGCCAGGAGGTGGAGGGCGGGGACGTTGGCGAGGAAGTCACTTACCAATAGTAACTCAGTTACTCTGGCTTTGCGGGCCGGGTGCGCTCTGCCGAGACTGACTGCATGCCTGATTACGGACATCCGCTGCGGTTCGGCAGCTTCATCTCGCCCCTCGCCGCACCCGCTCGGCACGCAGCCGACCTGGCGGTCGTCAGCGAGGACATCGGCCTGGATCTTGTGACGTGCCAGGATCATCCCTATCAGGCGGTGTTCCACGACACGTGGACGTTGCTGTCATGGGTCGCTGCGCGTACCGAGCGCATCCATGTCGCAGGGAACGTGCTGAATCTTCCGCTGCGGCAGCCCGCGGTGCTCGCTCGCGCTGCGGCGAGCCTGGACCTGCTCAGCGGCGGCCGGTTCGAGCTGGGGATCGGGGCGGGCGGCTTCTACGAGGCGATCGCCGAGATGGGTGGCCCGCTGCTCACCCCGCCCGACGCCGTGTCGGGCCTGGACGAGGCGCTGGAGATCGTGCGTGGCATCTGGGACGTCGACGATCCGGCACCGTTGCGGGTGGCTGGTCGCATCCACCATGTCGACGGCCCGCGCCGTGGCCCCCGGCCTGCGCACGACATCCCGATCTGGGTCGGTGCGGTCAGGCCCCGCATGCTGCGGATCATCGGACGGAAGGCCGACGGATGGCTGCCGAGCCTGCCGTGGCTGCAACCCGGTGACTTCGCCCGTGGCAACCGGACGATCGACGAGTCCGCCCGGAAGGCCGGACGCTCTCCGAAGCAGATCGTGCGGCTGCTGAACGTCAGCGCACGAGACCGCGCGGACGAGCTCGCCCGGCTCGCGATCGAGGACGGCGCAAGCGTGTTCATCCTCGCGAGCGACGACCCCGACGAGCTGCGCCGCTTCGCCGAGGTCACCGCCAAGGAGGTCCGGGAACGGGTCGCGGAGGCCCGTGACACCGCCGGTGCGGCCGGGGCCTCGGCCAGCTCCCGAGCGGCCGGTGCCGGGATCGGCGGCGACCCTGTTCCCGCCTCGCTCGCCGACCGTGCGCTCACGCCGCAGGAGCGCGGGTATGCCCGCTACACGCACAGCTACTTCCGGGGCGCGCGCCCCGCGCTCGTGCTGCGGCCGCAGTCGGCCGCCGAGGTGCAGGACGCCGTGCGCTACGCCGCGAAGCACCGGGAGGTGCCGTTGGGCATCTTCAGCGGAGGGCACGGCCTGTCGGGCAGGTCCCTGAACGACGGCGGTATCGTCATCGCCGTCGACGCGCTCGACACCATCGAGCTGCTCGACGGCAACCGCATCCGCCTGGGACCCGGAGCCGTCTGGGGCGACGTGGCGCGTGCCCTCGCCCCGCGCGGCCTCGCACTGACCTCCGGGGATGCCGGCACCGTCGGGGTCGGCGGGCTCGCCACCGCGGGCGGCATCGGTTGGTTCGTGCGTGAGCACGGGCTGACCATCGACCATCTCCGCTCGGTCGAGGTGGTCACGGCCGACGGTGAGCTCGTGCGGGCCGGCGTGGACGAGAACCCCGACCTGTTCTGGGGGATGCGCGGAGCCGGCGCGAACTTCGGGATCGCGGTGTCCTTCGAGTTCGACACCGACCCCGTCGGCCCTCAGGTCGGCTTCGCGCTCCTTCTCTACGTCCCCGAGGACATCGCTGTCTTCCTCCAGGACTGGGGCACCGCGATCGAGCATGCGCATCCCAGCGTCACCGGAACGCTCATGATCGGCCCCGGCGGACGCCAGACCGCGGTGCAGGCGGTCATCGTCGTCGATTCCGACGACCCAGACACGATCGTCGAACGACTCCGGCCCTTCGCCGAGCTGGCTCCTCTCGCGAACCAGTCCGTCCAGCTCGTCCCGTACAGCGACCTGCTCGTCCCGCCACTCGGGACCGAGACCCAGCACGGCCACGGCGAGCCCCACGGACACTCCGCCCTGGCGCGCCACCTGGACACCGACGTCGCCAACGGCCTGGCGGAACTGCTCGCCTCCGACGCCGGCTTCATCCTCTCCGTACGCTCGGCGGGCGGTGCCACCGCGAACGTCCCGTCGGATGCGACCGCCTACGCCTGGCGTGATGCGAACTTCCTCGTGGTCACCCTCGGCGGAGGAACCGCGGACTTCGAGGAGCGGTGGACGCGGCTGCAGCAGCACATGGAAGGGATGTACATCAGCTTCGAGACCGACACCGGCCCCGAGGCGGTTGCCCGTGCCTTCCCGGCCGCTCACCTGGAACGGCTACGTGACCTCAAGGCCCACTGGGACCCTGCCGGTCTGTTCCGGGACAACTTCTTCATCGACCCGGCCTGAACCGCAGCTGGCCCGCCGACCTAGCGGCTCCTGGCGTCGATGACGATCTTGCCGCGCACCCCACCCTGCGCGAGGTGGTGGTGCGCGGCAACGATCTCATGCATCGGGAGCACGTCGTGGACGACCGGGCGGATCGCACCGGACTCGACGAACCCGCGCAGGCGAACGAGGTCGGCGGGCGTCGGGTCGTTGCTGAACGCTGTCAGCCGTGTCCTCCTGTCGAGCCCGTCGACGGCGACGGCCAGCGCGGAGCGGATGGGGCGCCGTGAGTCGAGGGCGAGCGCCACCATGACGCCCTTCGGGACGAGGCGCCGGCGGAATGCGCGGAGCTGGGTTCCGACCAGGTCGACGATGACGTCGAACGTGGCGAGGTCTTCCGGCCGCGTGGTCCGGTAGTCGAGGGCCTCGTCCGCGCCGAGACTGCGGATCCAGTCGAGGCTGTCGGCACGGGCCAGGGCTGTGACATGTGCTCCGAGCGTCGCGCCGAGCTGAACGGCGACGACACCGACACCACCGGTCGCGCCTCGGACGAGGAGCCGTTGACCTGGGCGGAGGTCAGCCTTGGCGATGAGCGCATGCAGTGCGGTGGTGCCGGAGGAGGCGAGAGCGGCCGCCTCGATCTCGGAGACGTTGCTGGGTGCTGGTGCCACGCACCGCTGCGGGACGACGACTCGTTCGGCGACCGCGCCGAACGTCAGGTGCGGCATGACGCCCCACACGGTGTCGCCGGCCGAAACCCGTGTCACGGCTGGTCCGACCGACGTGACCGTGCCCGCGAAGTCGACACCGGTGCCGGCGGGCATCCGCTGGCGGACAACTCGCCTGAGGTTCCCGCTGCGGACAGGTATCTCGGCGCCGCTGACGCTCGCACCACCCACGGTGACCTCTACGTCTGTACGGCCCACCTGCGGCACCTCGACCTCAACCGTGCGGAGGACCTCCGCCGGACCATAAGCCTCGTACCGGACAGCACGCATCGTGTCCTCTTTCGTCACTCGTTCAATGGTCATCGGATCGACAGAGGTCCATCCAACAGGTTCCGGGGCGACTGCTCCGCGCGGTAGAGGGGGCTTGTCAGTCCGTGGCTACCGTGCTCCGCACAAGGTAGGAACGAGGCGGAACTCTCAGAAGGGGGAGTGTCGTGATCGATCGTGCCGGGTTGGCCGGGTTTCTGCGGAGTCGGCGGGAGGCGTTGCAGCCGGAGGACGTGGGTATGCCGCGTGGGCAGCGTCGTCGCACCAGCGGGCTGCGGCGGGAGGAGGTCGCGACACTGTGCAACATGTCGGCGGACTACTACTCCCGCCTGGAGCGGGAGCGTGGACCGCAGCCGTCGCTGCAGATGCTCGCGTCGATCGCGCAGGGCCTGCACCTGTCGATCGACGAGCGTGACCACCTGTTCCGGCTCGCCGGGCACAACCCGCCGGCCCGAGGCTCGTCGAGCGAGCACATCAGCCCGGGGCTGCTGCGCATCCTCGACCGGTTGGAGGACACTCCCGCGGAGATCGTCACGGAGCTGGGCGAGACCTTGCGGCAGACTCCGATGGGGGTGGCGCTGACCGGGGACACGACCCGGTTCACGGGGCCTGCGCGAAGCAATGGATACCGGTGGTTCACCGACCCGGGGGCGCGGGATCTCTACGCGCCCGAGCAGCACGCCTTCATGACGCGGATGTACGCCGCGGGTCTACGAGGGCTGGTCACGTTGCGCGGCCCTGACTCCCGGGCGGCGTATCTGGCTGACCTGCTGCTGGGCAGCAGCGAGGAGTTCCGCCGGGTATGGGACGAGCACGAGATCGGGATCCGGCCGCACGAGGTCAAGCACTTCGTGCACCCCGAGGTCGGTGCCCTTGAGCTCACCTGCCAGCGGCTGGTCGATCCCGACCAGGCCCACGCACTGATGGTCTACACCGCTGTTCCCGGCTCCGAGAGCTACGAGAAGCTGCAGGTCCTGTCCGTCATCGGTACGCAGACGCTCCGTTGACCCGGCGCCCCGGAGCGCTCGCCGGCGACCCGGCGGGCCGGCCGGTCGCGCACGCCCTACCCGCCACCAGGGAGAGACACCATGCCCAGTCGTATGAATGACGCGTCGGTCGACGACGCCCGCTCCGAGTCGCTGCTCACCCGGTCGCGATCCAGGACAGTGAGCTCGTCGTCGCTCACGCCGCCCCCTGGTCCGGCGGCCGGCGCCGTCACCGGCGCCGAGGCGCTGCTGCGGTCGTTGTGCCAGGCGGGGGTCGACGTGTGCTTCACCAACCCGGGCACGTCAGAGATGCACACGGTGGCCGCTCTGGACGCGGTGCCGCAGATGCGGGGGATCCTGTGTCTCTTCGAAGGGGTCGCCACCGGCGCGGCCGACGGTTTCGCCAGGATGACCGGGCGCCCGGCCGCGTCCCTGCTCCATCTGGGGCCCGGTCTGGCCAACGGAGTGGCCAACCTGCACAACGCCCGGCGTGCGCACAGCCCGCAGGTGGTGGTCGTCGGCGACCACACCGACGACCACAAGGCGCTCGACTCGCCGCTCGAGTCCGACATCATCGCCCTCGCCGCGACCTGTTCGCGGGCGGTGCGCAGGGTGGCCGACGTCGACGACGTCGGACCCGCGGTGGTCGCGGCGGTGGCCGCCAGCCGCGCGGCCTGGGCTCCCGCCGACGACGATCCCACGCACGTGACGACTGGAACCTCGGGGCGGGTGTCCACGCTCGTCGTCCCGGCCGACGTGTCCTGGTCGACCGGAGCGCGGGACGCCGCCGCGGTGGACGTCCCGGCCACCGCGGTGGCGTCGGACGAGTCCGTCGTGGACGCGGCCGTCGCGCTGCGGTCGGGGCGGCGGGCGGTGCTGCTCCTGGGCGGCGGGGCGCTCGGCGAACCTGGGCTCCGCGCAGCGTCCCGCATCGCACGAGCCACCGGCACCCGCCTGCTGGGTGAGCTGTGGCCCGCACGCCGCCGCCAGGGCGCCGGCGTACCTGCCGTGGAACCGCTCGCCTACCGGTCGGAGGCGATCGCGCGGCAGCTGCACGGCACCGAGCTGCTGCTGCTGGCCGGTACGGGCGTCCCGGTGCCGGCCTTCGCCTACCCGGGCGTCGACAGCCGGCCCGCGCCGCACGCCGCCGACCGGATGGTCCTGGGTGGGCGCACCGACATCGACGTCGAGGACGCCCTCGTCCGTCTCGCGGGCCTGGTGGCGGACGGCGTCGAACCCGAGCCCGCCGCGCCGAGGCGGCCGGAGACCGGCAGCGGCGTCCTGACGCCGTCGAACTGGGCGCCCGTCATCGGCGCGCTCCTTCCGCCCGACGCCGTGATCAGCGACGAGTCGGTCACCTCAGGCATGGTGAACCTGAACGAGGCCCTGTCAGGCGCACCCGCGCACGACATCCTCGGGCTGACCGGCCTCGCGATCGGCCAGGGGCTGCCTGTCGCCACCGGTGCCGCGGTGGCCTGCCCTGACCGGCCCGTGATCTGCCTGCAGGCGGACGGCAGCGCCATGTACACGATCCAGGCACTGTGGACTCAGGCGCGCGAACGCCTCGACGTCACCACCGTCATCCTCAGCAATCGCTCCTACGCGATCCTGCGCACCGAGCTGGAACGGGTCGGGGCACCGCACAACGGCGCGGCCGCACGGCTGATGAACCTCGACGACCCGGCACTGGACTTCGTGGCGCTCGCCACGGGAATGGGCGTCCCCGCAAGCCGGGCGACGACCGTCGAGGAGCTGTACGACCAGTTCCGGGACGCCGTCGCCACGCCTGGCCCGCACCTGATCGAGGCGGTTCTCGCTCCCGCCTGACCTCGCACGCGGACGGTGGGCAGGCAGTGCCGAGGCATCGCCTGCCCACGGCGTCCGGGCCTTCCTTCAGACGGCGCCGATGGTGTTCTTCGTCAGCTGTTCGGAGACGTCCCAGACGCGTGCAGCCTCGTCCGTGCTGCGCAGCCGCGAGTAGAGCTTCTGCTCGGCGGGCGGCCCTCCGACGCGACCAGGCCAGCTCGGGCCGTAGAAACCCCCGGGCTTGGCGGCGGGGTCCGTGGCGGCCATCAGCGCGGGCAGCTTGGCCGTCTCGACCGTCCCGAGCAGGATGCCCCTCTCGGACAGGAAGCGGATCATCCTCCGGGAGGGAACCTCTTCGCCACGGCCGAGCTCGGGACGTGCCGCGAGAAGGTTCGTGGGAGCGACCCCAGGCTGTGAGAGATTGCTCGTGATACCCCAGCCGCTCGCCCGGCTGCGCCGGTCGAGCTCCAGGCCGAACAGGCCGACCGCGATCTTGGACTGGCTGTAGGCGTGCGTTCCGTCGTAGCTGCGTTCCCAGTTCAGGTCGTCCCAGTTGATCGAGCCCCGGTTGGCGGCGATGCTCACCTGCGAGGTCACCCGCGCGCGGCCGGCCCGCAGGAGCGGCATCAGGTGCGCGACCAGGGAGAAGTGACCCAGGTGGTTCGTGCCGAACTGGAGCTCGAACCCGTCGGCCGTGGTCTGCCGTTCCGGTGGGGTCATGACACCCGCGTTGTTGATCAGGAGATGAATCGGGCGGCCTTCCGCGCGCAACGTGTCACCGAGTGCGGCGACGGACGCGAGCGAGGACAGGTCGAGGTCCCGCAGCGAGACTCTCGCACCGGGCACGGACTTCCGTATGGTCGTGATCGCAGCCTCTCCCTTGCGGGGGTTGCGCACGGGCATGATCACCTCGGCGCCCGCCGCCGCGAGGCGTGCGGCCATGCCGAGGCCCATGCCGTCACTCGCGCCCGTGACGACGGCAAGCTTTCCCGACAGATCGGGGATCACGATATCGATGGTCTTGCGTGACATTGGTCCACTCCTAGAAGTCAGGCTGTCAGCTCCCACTGTGATTGACGTGGACCGCGTTATTCAGGGCCTGACGATCCGCCCTTGGCACGTACCTGCCTAGACCGGTGTGCCGCTTTCGTGGTCAGTCGCTCAGCTGTTCCCTGGCGGTGTCGGTGTCCTGGAGGTTGGTCATGTTGACGAACCGCCCGTCGTGGACCCGGTAGAGGGCGTACTCGGTGATCTCGAAGGAGGCGCCGGTGGGAGTGACGCCGAGCCATTCCTTGACCGGGGTGCCGGTGTTGGTCAGGCGTGCGCCGATCTCGTGGTGCTGTGTCACGCAGGTCGCCTCGTGTCGCCGGTGGCGATCGAGGTGCGGGTGCAGGGCAAGCCTGAGCGCGTGCACGGCTAGGATCCATAACGTGCCGTCTGCCGTTCCTTACGCATCGTCTACTTTCCTGCCCGTGCTGCAGGTGAGCGATCCGGTCGCGGACGCGATCGGGCTGCTCCGGCCTCGTACCGTGGTCTGTCCGGCGCTGCGGGCCGGCGGGGTATGGGGAGTGCGGTTCGAGGCGTTCCCGCACGTCACGATCGAGGCCGGGGCCGGCCGCGCCTAGAGCCCGGGCAGGGTGTGCGAGATCGATCGTGCTGACACGGCACGGGCGGAGACGGTACAGACGGACCGGTGCTGGCACGAGACGACACGGGGGACCACGGATGATGATCGACCGGGCTGGGCTGGCCGATTTCCTTCGACGGCGACGAGCGGCGCTCCAGCCGGAGGACTTCGGGATCGTGCGTGGTGCACGACGTCGGACCAGTGGGCTGCGGCGCGAGGAGGTGGCCCAGCTGTGCACCATGTCGGTGGACTACTACACGAAGCTCGAACGGGGGCGTGGGCCTCGGCCGTCGGAACAGATGGTCGCCTCGATCGCGCGAGGTCTGCGGCTGTCCGTGGACGAGCGGGCCCACCTGTTCCGGTTGGCTGGGCTGAACGCACCTCTCCGTGGTCCGGACGGCTCGCAGCTCAGCCCCGGTCTGCGGCACGTCGTGGACCGTATCGGTGACGTGCCCGCCGAGATCAGCACGGAGCTGGGTGAGACCCTCTACCAGAGTCCGCTGCACGTCGCGCTCACCGGGGACCGCACGTCGTATCGTGGGCCGGCGCGTAGTGTCGGTTACCGGTGGTTCGTCGATCCGGCCACGCGGCAGCTGTATGCGCGCGAGGACCACGTGTTCCTGACCCGGGTCTTCGTGTCCGGGCTGCGTCAGGTCGCGACGCTGCGCGGCCCGGGGTCCCGGGCGGCGTACTTCGTGGAGCTGCTCCTGGACCAGAGCGAGGAGTTCAGGCAGGTATGGCACAGGCATGAGGTCGCGATCCCGCCACTGGTGAAGCGCTTGGTGCATCCGGAGGTCGGTGCGCTGGAGCTGAACTACCAGTCGCTGGCCGACCCGGAGCGACACCATCGCCTGTCGGTGTATACCGCGGTGCGCGGGACGGAGAGCTCCGAGAGGCTGCAGCGGCTCATGGCTCTCGTGCCGTCCCCGGGGAGCCGCTAGGCCGGTCACGGTGGGCGAGCCCCGTGGTGGCAGCCGTAGGGAACCGGCGACAAACTTCCAGGTCAGGACCGGTATGTCGCCGATCCATACCGCGCCACGCGGGTCACGTTTCCGACTTCGGGGTCTTCGCTCCAGGTCGGGACCTGGCTGCTCCGCGGCGAACTGGCCGTCGGCCTAGGATCCGGGTCGTCGACCACGATGTTCGGGGTATCGGCTGAACCTTCCTGGGAGGGGACGCGTCATGGGCCTCGATCGTCTCCGCTGGGACAGGGTCGGGCAGGAACGCCCTGGTCGCGTGTCGGCCGCGGATGAGCCGCTCGGCCGTACGGGTGAGGTCGCTGGACACGACTGCCACGAATGCTCCTAAGTACACGATTCCGTTTACCTGAGCCACCGTAACTGACCATCGCGCCGAAGTAAACGCTGGCGTATAGTTGACGATATGAGCGAGACACCCGTACGCCGGGCCGGGCGCGGAGGACGAGAGCGGGCGCTCAGCGCGGCGAGCAGCCTGTTCGCGAGGCAGGGCATCACGGCGACCACGATGGAGGATGTCGCGGCAGCGGCCCCGGTCTCCAAGCGGACCCTGTACGCGCACTTCCCGACGAAGGAGGAGCTGGTCCTGGCGCAGCTCGACGGCCTGCTGCACTCCGGGTACACGCTGCTCGACACCCTGAGGCGTGCCGATCTCCCGCCGCGTGACCGCCTCCTGGCACTGTTCGTCGTGCCACCCAGGTCGGACGGCGCTGTTCGGGGCTGCCCGTTCATCCAGGCAGCGGCCGAGCACCCGGACCCCGCCGACCGTGTGCACGCCCTCGCGCGGGAGCAGAAGCTGGAGATGCTCACGCTGGTGACCGCCCTGCTCGACGAGCTCGGGGTCGACGAGCCGGAGTCGCTCGCCGAGCAGCTCGTCACCCTCTCGGACGGGGCGGTCAGCCGAGCGATGGTGCTCGACGAACCCGCCTACGGTCGTCACGCTCGCGCTGCGGCCGAGGTCCTGCTGGAGCACGCACTCTCCTCGGGTGCACGGGGGGCCTGAGCCTCCGCCAGGCCCAGCCAACCCGAGCCTGTGCACGGCCCTGAGCAACCAGGCGCCGCCAGACGTCGTGCGGCGTCCGAGACACCGGCGGCGATCGCAGGATCGTTGGTGGCGACATTTCAGGCACCCGGTCGCTACAGTCCATGACGAGGGCGCTTCAGCGGAGGTGGACGTGTCAGCCCGAGACGGCAACGGCTTGACGGCCATGTACGGGTTGAGCGGACGGGTCGCGCTCGTCACGGGCTCGGTGCGCGGGCTCGGGTACGAGATCGCTCGCGGTCTGGCGCAGGCCGGAGCACGCGTCCTGATGAACGGGCGCGACCCGGCCACCCTGGACCGGGCCGTCGAGGAGCTCCGTGCGCACGCACTGGACGTCCACGCGGTCTGCTTCGATGCGACCGACCCGGCTCGGGCGGCTGCCGTCCTGGAGCAGCATCCGCCCGTAGACGTCCTGGTGAACAATGTCGGGCACCGAGACCGCCGGGGCCTGGCCGAGATCACGCCGGAGGCACTGAACCAGCTGCTCCAGGTGCACGTCGTGGCCGCCTACGCCCTCAGCCGCCAGATCGCGACCGGCCTGATCGAACGGGCAGCACCCGGCGCGATCGTCAACGTCTCGTCCGTGATCGGACAGCTCGGTCGCCGTGGCGACGTCGGCTACCCGGTGGCCAAGGCGGCGGTCGAAGGGATGACCAGGGCGCTCGCGGCCGAGCTGGGCGAGCACCGGATCAGGGTCAACGCGGTCGCCCCGGGTACCTTCGCCACGGAGACCAACGCCCCACTGGCCCAGGACCCGAAGTGGCAGCAGTGGCTGCAGCGGCGTACGAGCCTGGGGCGCTGGGGTCGCCCGCACGAGATCGCCGGTGCGGTCGTCTTCCTCGCAGGGCCGTCCGCCGAGTTCATCACAGGCCAGACCCTCACGGTGGACGGCGGAATGACGACCACCTTCTGAGAGGCCGGGGGCTCCGGCGACCACCGCTGTCGCGCAGCGGTAGCGTGCGCCATCGCGATCGCCCCGACCGCGGTGTCCTGACCGCGCCGCCGGCCACCGTGGCTCAGTGGCTCCGGCCCGGGCGCCAGTACGCGCAGAAGTCGATCCGCGCCTTGGGTACGCCAGCGCTCAGGCAGTGCGCCCGCGCCGCCAGCGTGAACGACGCCTCGCCCACGACGTAGACGTAGGCGGCCGGGTCCACGCGGGTCGTGCGCAGTGCGTCGAGCGCCGCGGAGCCGGCAGGCCGGCCATCCTCGCGCACCAGCCAGCGGACGTCGGCGGCGGGCAGGGCTCGCCGGTCGGCCGCGTGCGGCACCTCCAGCAGGTAGGTGGCTGCGCGGCCGTCGAGGGTGTTCGCGATGCCTTCGACTCCGGGCAGGCCGGACTCGTCGGCGATCACGAGCACCGGGCCGGTGTGCGCGTCGGCGTCGAAGATGCGGCCCTGGTCGAGCAGGCCGACGCGTTCACCGTTCCGGCACCGCTGTGCCCAGCGGGCGCCGGCGCCGTCGACCTGGCCCGCCGCGTCCCGGTGCACCACGACGTCGACGTCGAGCTGCCAGCGGCTGCCCACCCGGCGCGCCTGGCGCACGGTGTAGTTGCGGACGGCAGGGCGGGTCACCTCCGGCATCGCGAGCAGCCGCGCGTACCAGCCGTCCGCGGGGCCGAACGGCAGGTCCAGCTCCTGGCCGACGTCGGCGAAGAACAGCCGGAACCAGTGGTCGTGGCCGAAGTGCTCGAACTCGTCCTCGAAGCCGTCCCCGGTGCTGCGCAGCGTGACCCGGCGGAAGCCGGGGGAGACGGTTCGGCTCGCGACCACCTCGAACGTGCGGACCTGCGCGGCGGCGGGCTTGAGCGGCCTCCGTACGGGCGCGAGCGCAGACGCCGGCGCGGCCGGTGCCGTGAGCGTCATCGCCATCAGCCCAGCGCCTCCTCGATCAGAGGCGTGAGCTCCTGCAGGGCGTAGAGCTGGGCGGCGGGCGTGCCCAGCGAGTACGCGGCCGAGAGGTCGTCGCCGATGACGACGGCGCGCCCGTCGGCGACCGCCGGGATCTGCTGCCAGCCGGCGTCCTCGGTGATCTCCTTCGCGTCGATCCAGATGGGGAACGCGACGATCAGGTCGGAGTCCAGCAGGTCGAGCTGCTCCTGCGAGATCCGGACGCTCCAGCCGTTCTCCTCCACGGGCAGGTCGGTGATGGTGGGGCTCGCCTCGAAGCCGAGCCGCTCCATGAGCAGGGAGCGCCCGTCGTTGACGTAGGCGCCCCAGCCCTCGCTGGTGCGGGTCGCGGCGGTGAACGTGGTGCCGGCCCACTCGGGGTGGTCGGCGGCGGCCTGCTCGAACGCCTCGTCGACCTCGGCGAGCAGCTCCTCGCCCTGCTCCGGCACGCCCAGCGCCTGGGCGATCATCGTCACCTGCACGTCGTAGTCCGTGTGGTACGACTCGCCGCCCTCGGGGACGCCGACGGTGGGGGCGATGGAGGAGAGCCGCTCGTAGCGCTCCTCGTCGCCGGAGCTGTGCGTGTCCAGGATGAGGTCGGGCTCGAGGGCCGCGACGGCCTCGTAGGACAGCTCCAGGGTGCCGAGGATCTCGGGCGCCTCGTCGTACAGGCCCGCCGACCAGGGGCCCACGCCCTCGCCGCCGAAGGCGAGCCAGTCCGACGCGCCGACGGGCTGCACACCGAGCTCGAGTGCGACCTCGGCGTCGCCCCAGCCGAGCGCGACCACGCGTTCCGGCTTCTCGTCGATTGTCACCGGCTCGAACGTGGTGTCGATCGTGACCGGATAGGCCCCGCCGGCGTCCGCGGAGCCCTCCGCGGACGGGGAGCCTTCCGCGGCGGAGCAGGCGGCGAGCGCGAGGACGGGGAGGGCCAGGACTGCGGTGAGCAGGCGTGGGGAACGCATCGGGGCGGAGCTCTCTTCCGTGGAACGGTACGTGCGGGACGGACGCGGTGCCGGAGCGGCGTCGCAATTAGGTTAGCCTAACCTCCGTTATGTCCCACTCGCCGGTTCAGCACCCCGTCGCGGCCCGCTACCTCGCACTCGGTGCTGGTGCGGTCGCGCTCCTCGTCGTGATCGTCGCCAGCCTCGCCGTCGGCAGCAGGCCCGTCCCGCCCGACGTCGTCGTCGCCGCCCTGCTCGGCCAGGACGTCCCCGCGGGGGACCGGCACGCGGTGGTCGAGCTGCGTGTGCCGCGCACCGTCATCGGCTGCGCGGTCGGGATCGCGCTGGGCGTCGCGGGCGCACTCGTCCAGGCGGTCACCCGCAACCCGCTCGCCGACCCGGGGATCCTCGGCGTCACCGCCGGGTCGTCGTTCTTCGTCGCCCTCGGCGTGGTGCTGCTCGGCCTCGGCAGTCCCGAGCAGTACGTCTGGCTCGCGCTGGCCGGCGCGCTCGTCGCGACGGTCGCGGTCGCCCTGGTCGGCGGCTCCGGCGGTGCCCGCGTCGACCCCGTGCGGCTCACCCTCGCCGGCGTGGCGCTCACCGCAGTGCTGGCCGGCATCGTCTCCGGCCTGCGCATCGCGGCCCCGCGCACCTTCAACACGCTCCTGAGCTGGGAGACCGGGTCCCTGGTGGACCGCGGCTGGCAGGTCGCCGGACCGGTGCTGCCGTTCCTCGCGATCGGTCTGGTCACGGCCCTGCTGCTGGGCGGGTCGCTGAACGCCCTCGCTCTCGGCGACGATGTCGCCACGGCGCTGGGCTCCACCGTCTGGCTCACCCGCGTGGGCGCCGTCCTGGCGGTGACCCTCCTGGCCGGCGGCGCGACGGCCATCGTCGGACCCGTCTCGTTCGTCGGACTGATGGTGCCGCACGTCGCCCGCTGGGTCGCCGGGCCCGACCAGCGCTGGATCATCGCGCTCACCGTGCTGTTCGCGCCCGTGCTGCTGCTGACCGCCGACGTCCTCGCCCGCGTCGTGCTCTGGCCGGGGGAGATGCCGGTGGGCATCGTCACCGCGTTCGTCGGGGCCCCGGTGCTCATCGCCCTGGTCCGCCGGCAGAAGGCGTTCGCGCTGTGAGCGCCGTCCGGCTGACTCGTGCCGCCGGGCCGCGTCCGGCCCGGCTCGGCCCGACGGCCATCGCCCTGCTGCTCGCGGTCGCGACCCTCGTGCTGGCCGTCGTGGCGCTCATGCTCGGCGACTACCCGCTCACCGTGCCCCAGGTGCTCACCGCCCTGACCGGGACCAGCGGCTTCGAGTCCACGATGGTGCTCGAGTGGCGGCTGCCGCGCGTCACCGCGGCGGTCCTGTTCGGCGCGGCGCTCGCGGTCTCCGGCGCGCTGTTCCAGACACTGACCCGCAACCCGCTCGGCTCGCCCGACCTGATCGGGTTCGCCACCGGCTCCTACACCGGGGTCGTCGTCGTCACCGTGGTGCTCGGCACCAGCGTGGTGACGACGACGGCCGGCGCGCTCCTGGGCGGCCTCGGCACCGCGATCCTGGTCTACCTGCTGGCCTACCGGCGCGGCGTCCAGGGCTTCCGGCTCATCGTCGTGGGCATCGGCGTCACCGCCATGCTGCACGCCCTGAACACCTGGCTCCTCCTGCGCGCCCAGGAGGAGGTCGCCATGGGCGCCGCGATCTGGGGCACCGGGTCGCTCAGCCTCACCTCGTGGTCCGACGTCGTCCCCGCCGTCGGGGTCCTGCTGATCACCGCGCCGCTCGTGGTCCGGGCGAGCCGGCCGCTGCGGCAGCTCGAGCTGGGCGACGACGCGGCCGCCGCGCACGGCGTACGGGTGGAGCCGACGCGGCTGGCGATCATCGGGCTCGGCATCCTGCTCACCGCGCTGGTCACCGCCGCGACCGGGCCCATCGCGTTCATCGCGCTCGCCGCGCCGCAGGTCGCCCGGCGGCTCCGGACCGGCGCCGGCATCCCGCTGGTGCACTCCGCTCTGACCGGCGCCTTCCTGCTGCTCGGCGCCGACCTGCTGGCGCAGTACGTCCCGGCCCAGCCCGTGCCGGTCGGCGTCGTCACCGTCGTGCTCGGCGGCCTCTACCTGCTCGGCGTCCTGGTCCGGGAGGCGAGGCGTGCATGACCACCCCCGGACCCCGCCCGACGCCGCACCCGAACCACCCGGAGGAACCGATGGAACGATCCCGGCTGCGCGCCGACGACGTGACGCTCGCCTACGACGGCCGTGTCGTCTCCCACGGCCTCGACCTGGCCGTACCCGACGGGTCGTTCACCGTGATCGTCGGCCCGAACGCCTGCGGCAAGTCCACGTTGCTGCGCGGACTCGCCCGCCTGCTGCGCCCCACCGCGGGGCAGGTGGTCCTCGACGGACGCTCCGTCGCCGAGCTGCGCACCAAGGAGGTGGCACGCCAGGTCGGGCTCTTGCCGCAGACCGCCGTCGCACCCGACGGCATCACGGTCGCCGACCTCGTTGCGCGAGGACGCTACCCCCACCAGGACCTGTTCCACCGCGACGCCGCCACCGACCGTGCCGCGGTCGCCGCGGCGCTCGCGGCGACCGGCACCGAGGAGCTCGCCCAGAGGCTCGTCGACGAGCTCTCCGGCGGCCAGCGCCAGCGGGTCTGGGTGGCCATGGCGCTCGCCCAGCAGACGCCGCTGCTCCTGCTCGACGAGCCCACCACCTACCTCGACATCGCCCACCAGATCGAGCTGCTCGACCTGTTCGCGCGGCTCAACGACGAGGGTTCCACCTTGGTGGCGGTGCTGCACGACCTCAACCACGCGGCCCGCTACGCGACCCACCTGGTGGTGATGAAGGACGGCGCCGTGGTCGCCTCCGGCGCTCCGCAGGAGATCGTCACGGCCGACCTCGTCGAGCATGTGTTCGGCCTGCCCGCCGTGGTGATCGACGACCCGCTCACGGGCCGCCCGCTCGTGGTGCCGCACAGCGCCGCGACACGCCGCTGACGAGGGCGAACGCGTGCCCGCCGCGGATGGAACGGGCACCGGTCGTGCCGGCCGACGCACGGGCCGTCGCAGCACGGAGGCGACCGCGCTCGCCGCGACCGCGCCGAGCGAGATGTCCCGGCCGCCGACCGAACCTGATGGCCGAGTCCACCGGTGGGGCGGCCCTGGCGCAGACTGCCAGGATGAGGAGTGCAAGGGT
Source organism: Promicromonospora sp. NPDC052451 (assembly GCF_044547525.1). Lineage (NCBI taxonomy): Bacteria > Bacillati > Actinomycetota > Actinomycetes > Micrococcales > Promicromonosporaceae > Promicromonospora > Promicromonospora sp. NPDC052451. The sequence goes on along the minus strand of NZ_JBIUAP010000011.1, from coordinate 37,649 downwards.
GATCAGGACGGCGATCCGTCGACGTCCGGGCGTCGACCGCCACGTATCGTGTCTGCGTGCCTGATCTTCTCGACGTGGTCCCGTGGCCGGTCCGCACCGAACGGCTTCGTATCCGGCGGGTGACATCGAACGATGCGGAGGCCTTGTGGCGGCATCGGCGGCTACCCGAGGTCACGCAGTGGATCTCCAACAACCCGAAGGACCTGGACACGTTCCGCGCCGAGCTGGTGCGGCCCGAACGTCTCGCGGTCCTGCTGGTCATCGAGCTCGTGACGGCCGAGGGTGCCACGGTCCTCGGTGACATGATGGTGCGCGTCGAGGACGGGTCGGCGCAGCGCGAGACCGTCGAGGCCGCCCGCAGCTCGCAGGCGGAGCTCGGATGGACGCTGAACCCTGTCTACGGTGGTCGCGGCTACGCGACGGAGGCCGTCCGGGCGATCGTCGGGGTCTGCTTCGGCGCTCTCGGACTGCGGCGGGTGCATGCGCGGTGCTTTGCCGAGAACGAGCCGTCGTGGCGGCTCATGGAGCGCATCGGGATGCGGCGCGAGGAGCACAGCCGCAAGGCGAAGCTGCACCGCTCAGGCGTGTGGATGGACGTCCTGCGGTTCGGGCTGCTCGCCGAGGAATGGCCGGCCTGACCCGCGGTGAACCGCCCCGCTCACCGTAGGCGGCGGTCGGGTGAGGTGGCGGGCTGGTGATCTTCGACGGCGCCGGTCCATGCGGCAGTCCCACCCTTCTCGCGGTAGCACCGGGCGACGAGAGAGTCAGGGACTCGCCCGGTGGGTGCCGCAGCTGGCGCGGAGCGCCACGGTGACGGGGAGGCTCCTGGTCACCGTGCGGCGGGCGGGCTCCGCGATCCGAGCGGTGAGGACCTCCACCGCCGCACGCCCGAGCTCGGCCATCGGCTGCTCCACTGTGGTCAGCGGCGGCGTGGACGTGCGGGTGGCCTCGATGCCGTCGAAGCCGGTGACCACCACGTCGTCCGGGACGCGGATGCCGTACGCCGCGAAGACGTCGAGGAGCCCGAGCGCCGTGTTGTCGTTGCAGCAGACCAGCGCGCCAGGCAGTGCCACGCCGTGGCTCCGTCCTGCGACGAGTGCCTCTCCGATCTCCCGCCCGCGCCCCCGGCCCAAGTCACCCCGCAGCCGCGGAGCCTCGGGCGCTTCGAGGCCGGCCCGCAGCAGAGCGCGGCGGAATCCGCGGAAGCGTTCGTCGTCGTCGGGCGTGCCGGCCCACGCGCCCACGTACTCGAACGTCGTGATCCCGTGGTCCGCCACGAGATGGTCGACAAGGCGCTCCACGCCCTCCGCATTGCTCACGGTCACGCGGTCGTGGGCGCTCGCCGGGCTCAGCCCGGTAAGAAGCACGACCGGCACGCGGCGGGCGACGTGGTCGAGCAGGTCCTCCGGGAGGGTCCCGCTGACGACGACCATGCCGTCGACCCGGCCGGCCATGTTGAGCACGCGCGCCTCGAGGTCGGGGGTCCGGGTCATCGCGACCGTGATCGCGAGCCCCGCGTCCCAGGCCGCGAACTCGGCGCCACGCACCACCTCGCCGAAGTACATGCCGCCCCAGGAGACGAGGGAGTCCGGCTCCGCGTCGACCACCATGGTCACTGCCTCGCCACCCGGAGCGCCGCGCGCCGGGCGGGACGACCGGCGATCCGCCAGGTCGGCGTCGGCCTCGACGACGGGCAGGCACAGACCGACCATACCCGTGTGCCGCGATGCGAGTCCGCGTGCAGACGCCGACGGGACATAGCCGAGCTCGTCGATCGCCTGCTTGATCGCCGCACGCGCTCCTGCGCTGACGAAGCCGCTGCGGCTGATGAAGCGCGACACCGTCGTGGATGACACGCCAGCCAGGTCGGCGACGTCCCGCAGGGTCGGGGCATGCCCTCTCATTGCTCCTCCTCCGCTCGGTCAGCTGGTGCGATCCCATCATGGAACCGCTGCCATCCTCGGCCCTGGTCACGATGGGGCGAACCACGATGAGCGACCCCCGAGAGCGCGGGGTCTTCGTCAACGGCAAGCACTCATCGAACACCCCGCGGACGGGCTGGGTCCGCACCTGAATCTGGACGAGCTGGCCGTCCCGGAAACCCACCGCCGGGGGTACTTACAAAAAAGTAGGTACTTGTCCACGGGAAGTGACGGCATGTTCACTCGATTCCGGCGCAGGCGAACAGACCGAGCCGTCAAATTCTCTGCCGTGGCGTCTGAGCGCCGGCGTGGGGGATGCAGCCCACACGAATACACGAGAGGCACATTTATGCCTGGCACGTCCAGCACCACCGACATCGCCACTGCCGAGAGCCGGCCCGACCGCGTGCGCATCGGCGTCCAGCTCTGGCCCGGCGGCACACCGGACTACGCGACCTGGCGCCGAGCGGTGCAGCACGCCGAGGAGCTGGGCGCCGACGCAGTCTTCGGCTACGACCACCTCCACAAGCCGTTCGTCGACATCGTCGACGGCGTCCCGAAGCTGCACGAGGTGCAAGAAGACGTCAACAACTTCGAAGGGTGGACCGCACTGGCGACATGGGGCGAGATCACCAGCAGGGCGGAGATCGGGCTCCTCGTGTCGGCCGTCGCCTTCCGCAACCCGGACCTGCTCGCCGACATGGCGCGCACGGTCGATCACATCAGCAACGGTCGGCTCATCCTCGGTCTGGGGACCGGCTGGTACCAGAAGGACTTCGAGGTCTACCAGTACGACTTCGGCACGACGAAGTCGCGCTTCGACCACTTCGAGGAAAGCCTCGAGCGCATCACGAACCGGCTGCAGCAGCTCACTCCGGCTCCGGTGCGCGACATCCCCATCCTCATCGGTGGTGGCGGCGAACGCCGTACCCTGCCGATCGTGGCGCGCTACGCCGACATCTGGCACAGCTTCGAGCCCATCGAGGAGTTTCGTCGCAAGAACGAATTGCTCAAGGGCCTCGTCGAGGAGGCCGGGCGAGATGAGGCGACGATCGAACGCGGAGTTGATTGGACCGACGAGGCCACCTCTGACGCTCTTGTCGCCGAGGGGGTGACCCTGTTCACCACTGAGATCCATCCCGACGAGAACGGGTTCAACTTTTCCGAGCTGGAGAAGATGCTCGCCTGGCGGGACCGTTGACCGCCGAATCCATCCCTTCGGCCGAGAGAATCAACAGCGAGTTTCCGTCCCACGGGCGAGGCTTTTCCGTGGCGGCTGGTGGAAAGGTCGATCCAGATGACCGAGCGTGGGTTCTACTCCGGACTGGACGCCGCACTGTCCGTCGTCGGCGGCAGGTGGAAGTCCTTGGTGCTCTGGCAGCTCGCCGCACACGGCCCGCAGAGGTTCGGCCAGCTGCGCCGCCTGGTCGACGGCGTGACGGAGAAGGTGTTGATCGGCGCGCTCAAAGACCTTGAAGCTGCGTCCGTCATCGTCCGCAAGGACTTCCAGGAGCTTCCGCCTCATGTCGAATACTCCCTGACACCGTTCGGCGCGAGTCTCGCCGAAACGCTGCGCCCGCTGTGCGAATGGGGATACGCCAACATGGACCGGATCGGGCAGCTGACGATCCTGCCCAGCCGATCCTGACGGTCGACGACGCCGAGCCTGGTCCGCACAGGCTGGGACGGGTCGGCGGACACCGGGGCGCGGCGCTGTGGAGGCCACCTCGATGGCTTCAGCGCCGGGTGCGACCTGGTGTCCGCGCAGACTGCTGCGGACACCAGGACTTGTTCCTGCCGGCACACCTACTCTCGGACACCGGTTCGTGCGGCCCGCTCGACCCGGGCGACCAGGCGGCTGTTGTGAGCGGCGTGCGCGAACCCGGGGGTGTGGTGGGTCCCGTCGGTGATGTCGCGCGCGAGGCTCGCGTACACCTCGCCCACGTTGATGGCGGCACCGGTCCAGATCTCGGCCGCGGCGGGTCCGGTACCCGTGGCGACGGGGCTGTCGGGCGCCTCGAAGTCGACGTTCGAGGTCAGTGTGAGGTCGCCGACCTGGACGCCGGCGGGGTGGTTGCCGGTCAGCCTGAGCCAGCCGTCGGCGCCTCGGACCTCGAGGCTGAACCGGGCATCGGGTACCGGGACACCGGCGAGGACCTGCACTCCGACGGCAGCTCCGGACGAGGTCTTGAGGATCGCGTCGAGATGGTCCGGGACCTCGCGGGTGGTGGTCGTGCCGGTGTCGGTCAGCTTCACCTCGGGCCAGAGCAGCTCCGTGCGCGCATCGATCTCGGTGATGTCACCGAGGATCGTCTCGATCACGTCCAGGACATGGCCTACCGCGATCGTCATGAAGCCTGCGCCGGCGTCCGCCTTGTCGAAGTACTCATAGGCGCTCACCGACTCCGGGCCGTTCCCGAAGGTCGTCGCGGTCACTCGGGCTGACAAGAGTCGCCCGAGCCGGCCCTGGGCGATGATCTCGGCCGCACGGCGTACCGACGGGTTGAGGCTCCCTTGCAGCCCGATCGCGGTGTGCAGGGTACCGGCCGCCGCGGCCATCTCTTCCGTCTGGGCAACGCTCGCGCCCAGCGGGGACTCCGAGTAGACGGCCTTGCCCGCCGCGAGGGCCGCGAGCACGAGCTCGCGGTGTGCCGGAACCTTGACGGCGACGGTGACGAGGTCGATCGACGGGTCGTTGATCAGCTCGTACGGGTCGGCGTACCAACGCTCGGCACCGAACACCTCGGCGGCCTCTCGTGCGCTCTCCTCACGCCGGGTCGCCACCGCCGCCAGCACGAGCTGCGGTTGGGCCGCCAGCGCGGGGACGTGCGATGCGCCGGCCCAGCTCGCCTTCGTATCCGCGCCGATGATCCCGACACGAATCACACTGCTTGCCATGATCTGCTGCTCCATTCGGTCTGCTGCTCAACTCTTCTGCGGTTGAGACGCGGTCGTCTCGTGCGGTTCGGCTCGGTCGTCGAGCCGCCTTCACCGGTCGATGGCGGCCATGCCGTCGCGGTCATGGCGGTCGCCGGACGCGGGCGTCAGGTCGTCCAGCCGGCTCACCTGGTCCGTGGTGAGCCGGATCCCGTCTGCAGCGATGTTCTCCTCAAGTCGCTCGACGCGTCGGGTACCGGGAATGGGGTTGATGTCCTCGCCCTTGGCCAGGAGCCAGGCCAGGGCGATCTGGGCGGGGGTGGCTCCGGTCTCGGTCGCCACGGCCCGGACCTCGTCGACGATGCGCAGGTTGCGTTCGAGGTTGCCGCCGGTGAAGCGCGGGTTGGTACGACGCCAGTCGCCGGCGTCCAGACCGTCCAGGGAACGGATGCGCCCGGTCAGGAAGCCATGACCCAGCGGGGAGTACGGCACCAGTCCGATCCCCAGCTCGCGCAGCACCGGAAGCACCGCCGTCTCGGGGTCGCGCGTCCAGAGCGAGTACTCGCTCTGGACCGCAGCCACCGGGTGGACCGCGTGCGCGCGGCGGATGGTGGCGGGGCCGGCCTCGGACAGGCCGATGTAGCGGACCTTGCCCTGGGTGACCAGGTCGGCCAGGGCGTCGACGGTGTCCTCGATCGGGGTGTCCGGGTCAACTCGGTGCTGGTAGTACAGGTCGATGTGGTCGGTGCCCAGGCGCCGCAACGACCCCTCGACAGCGAGCCGGACGTTCGCCGGCGTGCTGTCGGCCCCGGGCCGGCCGGTGTGCGAGACCAGGCCGAACTTGGTGGCGAGCACCACCTCGTCCCGACGACCCCTGACTGCGCGACCCAGCAGGGTTTCGTTGGCCCCTTCGCCGTACGCCTCGGCGGTGTCCAGGTGGGTGACACCGAGGTCCAGAGCGCGCTGGATGGTGCGGACGGAGTCCTCCTCGGACTCGTCCTTGCCCGTGTAGAAGGCGGACATGCCCATGACTCCTAGACCGAGGCGCGAGACCTCAAGCCCGCCTAGTGACGTGGTCTGCATCGAGTGTTCCTCTCGGGGTCGATTCGCCAGGCCCACAGCCGGCACGTCGACCGGACAAGAACTTGACGCATCAAGATGAACTTGACGTGTCAAGTTCTACCCTCTCGAACTTGATGCGTCAATAACTGCCGTCGTAGGCTGGTTGCATGGCCAAGGCAGCGGGTGCTCAGGTGCGCGACGAGAGAGTCGAGGAGGGCGGCTCCGTGTCCCGCGTGACACCGACGGCGGCCACAGAAGAGCCTCACGGCACAGCGGCCGGTGCGGAGCCGCTCGTCGAGTCGGACGACGAGCCGCGATGGTTGAACGGTGATGAGCTGGCTGCTTGGCTGGCCAACTCCGCGATCATGATCAGCCTGCCCGCCGCCCTGGACGCGCGGATGCAGCGCGAGTCCCGGATGACCTTCTTCGAGTACATGGTGCTGTCGGTCCTCTCCGAGGAGCCGGACCGGACCATGCAGATGAGCTCTCTCGCTGTGCGCACGTCGGCGTCGTTGTCGCGGTTGTCGCACGTCGTCGGACGACTGGAGAAGCGAGGGCTCCTCGCCAGGTCCCGGATACCCGGCGCGGGTCGCCGCACCAACACCACCCTGACCCAGGCCGGGTACGACGTCGTGGTCGCGGCGGCGCCCGGGCATGTCGCGGCAGTCCGCGAATATCTGATCGACTCGCTCGATCCGCGCGACCTGATGGCCTTGACGCGCATCGGCGCAGCAGTGGACGCCGCGATCAACAAGGGACGAACCGCGCCCGCACCTGCGACGACGGCTCACACCGGCGTTCTCGAGCCGTAGCAGACCGGGGCACGCCACGGCCCTGACGAGACCTGGACGCCGACCCGGCCGAACACCAGAGGTGCAGGGAAGTGCCGTGGCGCCCCTGGCCTTCCGCCGCCCAGCAGCTTGACCGGGACATCGAGACCGAACCCGCCGACGACGCAGCTGGTCAGAGGCGATCCTCGGGCGGGCGCGAGGTGGCCAGGGCGGCGAGGTAGTCGTCCAGAAGCTCGACCTGCCGCTGTGGTGTGAACGTCGCAGGGTCGAGCAGGGCTTGAACCACGAGGCCGAGAGTGAAGGACTGGGAGCCGGCCGCGATGTCTGCCGGGTTGCCTGGGGGAAGCTCGCCGAGCTCCTGGGCTGCGGTCACCCGTTCGCGCAACGTGTCGCGGCTCTGGGCGTACTTGCGGGCGTAGTCGGCCTGCAGGGCGCCGTCGGAGAGTGCGGCGTCCCATGAGGAGACCCAGATCCGGTTGCTGTCCATGGCTTCTGGGGTCAGCGGCAGGATGTCCATCAGAGCGTGCCTCAGGGCGATCAGTCCTTTGCCGGCGGGGCGGCGCGGGCGGGCGATGGTCCGCCGTTCGAGCAGATCGAGGGCGTACGCGACGAGGGCCTGCTTGGTGGGGAAGTAGTGCGTGAGCAGACCCGTGGTCGCGCCGAGCTCGGTCGCCACCGCGCGCAGCGTGAGGCCGGCGAAGCCGCGCGTGGCCATCACCTGCCAGACGGCTTCGGACACCTCACGGCGACGGGCCTCGTGATCTCCCTTGGGACGCGGCATGCTGCCACGGTACATTGTCCAAACGCTTGTTATGCGAATGGAGGAGTCCTCATGTTCTCGCTGGTGCTGCGCGACGGTGTTCACCTCGCCCCGCTGGAGGTCTGGCATGCCGAGGAGTTCGCGGCCCACATGGACCGAGCTCGTGAGCACATCCGACCGTGGGTCGGCCCCACGTTCGTCACCGACGATCTGGACGGGGCACGGAGCACGCTCAGGCGGTACGCGGCGCGCCAGGCTGAGGACGGCGGCCGCCTGTACGGCATCTGGCGTGCCGGTGTCCTGGTCGGCGGCGTGATGTTCACCGATCTCGACGCCGGTTCCGGCGTGTGCGAGATCGGATGCTGGCTGGAACCGTCCGCCGAGGGGCACGGTCTGATCACCCAGGCGTCGGGTGTCCTGCTGGACTGGGCCTTCGCGTCGCGGGGGCTGCACCGGGCCGAATGGCACTGCCGTGCCGACAACGACCGCAGCTCGGCGGTGGCCAAGCGGCTCGGCATGACGCTGGAGGGTGTTCGGCGCGAGGCCTGGCCGTACCAGGGCAGGCGTTACGACAAGCAGGTCTGGGCGGTCCTCGCTCCCGAATGGCAGGCCTTGGGACGGTGAAGCAGCCGCTCGTCGGCGGCGGTCGTCGCAGTGTCGTGCGACGGACTCAGCTCGTGGGTTCCACCTCGCCAGCTCGCTCGAGCGCCGTGGTGAGGAGATCCGTCACGTCCACCGACGCCTCACCACTCCCGCTGTGCGTCACCCCGACGCCGACAAGGCGTCCGTCCTCCGCCTCTGCGAACGCGATGCTGCCGACTTCCACCGGGTTCGACGACGCGCTCGTGAAGGTGAATCCCAGGGCCCCGTCGGGTAGACCGCCGATCTGCTCCCAGGTCGCCTCGCCGTAGTCGCCCTCCTCGGCGTCGGCCGAGCAGTCGTCGACAGCCGCCTGGATGGCCGCGAGCATCGATTCGGCATCGGGATAGTACCCGCCCCCGGGAACGAACGCGGTGGCGCCGACGACGTCACCGTTCTCGAGCGCGTACTGCTCGCCGGTCGTCCCGTCGGCGGCGTTCGACAGCTTCGACTCCAGGTAGCCGAGCGCGTCGCACCAGCCGGTCCCTGGTGCTCCCATGTCGCCATCGGTGGTCTCTTCGACCCGGGGGAGTGCGCCGGTGTCCAGCAATGTCGAGCCGGCGCCGCAGGCGGTCAACAGGAACGGAGCCGCGCACAGCGCGGCGACCAGGCCGGACATGCCGCGTCGTGTCGTGGTCCAAGAACGCATTCTTGTAGTTTCCCTTGAAGTCGCCGCGGTCACATTCTCATCGAGGTAGCTCATCGCCTGGCGAGCGTAGCGGCCCACGTCACCCGCCGGGACGTGGGTCACGCCGGTCTGCTCCAGCCCGAACGGCGCATCCCTCCTTGCCGTGCGCGGCCCTATCACTACCTCGAGATCGCCGGCGACGACGTGGTCGGCTTCGTGCGCTCCGGGTGGCTGGAAAGGGCTGATCGCCCAGCGCTCGATCTCGCTATCGCCCGACGACAACGGTTCCGCTTGCTCGCGACCAGCGGGCCAGCGCCGCGATCGCCACGACGTCGAGGACCACGACGCAACGCTCGACGAGCCCGAGTGCCGAGTCGCTGAGCGCTCCCGGACCGCTGTCCGCCAGGAGGACCAGGGCGAACGGCACCACGCAGGCCATGGTCAGTCCGGCCACGACGCCGACGGCCCGAGCGTGCGAGCGCCATCGGGGATCGCCTCGATGCCGCCACCACAGCAGTCCGCAGAGCGCGGGCAGGCTGACGAAGTTCACGACGGTGCAGACCATGTGGACCGTGCCGTACCAGGTGCCCGGGCCTCCGACCGGGTCCTTGAGGACGACGGTCAGCCCCAGCAGGCTGAGGCACCACAGCCCGAGGAGCGTCGTCGCCACGGGCCGGGACCGCAGGAGCCCGTCGCGGACCCAGTGGGCGCCCAGCAGGACGACGGCGAGATTCGCTCCCAGCAGGGCCAGCGTGTAGGCCACGCCGGGCTCTGCGGTGCGCACCGGGTACTCCGACATGAGGTCGCGGACCGGGTCCACACCGCCGGAACCGGGCAGCATGTGCACGCCGATCAGGGTCGCGAGGGCGGCAGTGGCCAGGTAGAGCGCCTGGCGCGGGAGCGGGCGCGGCGAAGTGGTCTCCATGGGGCCGAAGCTAGGCAACGGGCCTGATGTCCCGGAATGGTGCACACCGCCGCGTTCCGGTGGGGCTGTCCTCCGCGGTGCAGCCCGAACGTCTGGACGGCGGGCGCGACGCTGCTATAGATTTCAGTCGTGGCTGAAACGCATAGCAAGGACGCCATGAGCGAGGAGCGCCAGGACCAGCTCATGCGATGGGTGGAACAGGTGGCCACCTTCTGTGTGGAGGAGTGGGGGCTGCCGCCGATCACCGGGCGAGTCCTGGGCTGGTTGATGATCTGCGACCCGCCCGAGCAGTCCGCCGGCGAGATCGCGGACACCATCCAGGCGAGCCGGGCGTCTCTGACCTCGAACATGCGCCTGCTCACCGCCATCGGACTGGTGCGCAAGGTGCGCCGTCCCGGTGACCGCACGGCCTACTACCGCATCGAGGACGACGCCTGGCGCAAGGTCGTCGAACGCAAGCTCGACAGCCTGAGCGCGTTCGGCGGCATCGCCGAGGAGGGCTTCGCCCTCGTCGGCCGCGAAGGCGCCGGCCGCATCAAGGCGGCCCAGGAGTCCCTGACCTGGCTGCGCGACATCGCGGCCCGCAACCCCCTGAAGCGCTAGGAGAGCCATGCCGTCCCTCCAGCTCGACCTCAGCCCGGTCCAGGAGACGCTGCTGCTCACCCTGTACGCACGAGCACAGGACAGCAGGGCACCGGCTCCGATCCTCGGCGACACCCTCGCTGCAGCGATCGCGGACCGCATCGCCCAGGACACCGGCTACGACTTCGGCAGGCTCAAGGTCAGACCGAGCCTCGTCGCCAGCACCGCGCTCCGCGCCAAGAAGCTCGACGACGTCGTCCGCCAGTTCACCACCACGCACCCCGAGGCGGTCGTCGTCGACCTGGGCTGCGGCCTCGACACCCGGATGGCCCGCTGCACCCCACCCGCCGGCGTCGACTGGTACGACGTCGATCTTCCCGAGGTCACGGAGCTGCGCCGGCGGTATCTCCCGGGTCGGTCACACCTGGTCGCCACGGACATCACCGCGGAGAGCTGGTCAGAGGTCCTGCCGGACGACAGGCCCACCGTGATCGTGGCCGAAGGCGTGCTGCCCTTCCTGCCCGGTGACTCCTTCCAGGCCATGATCCGCCGGCTGACCACCCGGCTCCGGGCCGGCGAGCTCGCGCTCAACGGCTACACCCGCTTCGCCGCCTGGGCGATGAGGTACGACGCCTCCATCAAGGCCCTCGGCATCGATGCCGCCCAAGGCTTCGACGACCCCCGCGAGCCGGAACGCTGGAATGCGGGCCTCACCCTCGTCTCTGAACGGCTGCTCACCCGCGCCCCGGAAGTCGCGGCGTTCCCGCAGCCCGTACGTGCGCTGACTCGCCTCATGGCGCACAGCACCGCGATGTCCCGCCAAGGCGCGCGCATCCTCCACTACCGGTTCTGAACGGCCTCAGCGGTCGACGCCGGCCGTCCCTGCCGCCTGCCCGGGCGGCCTCGCGGATCGACGTGATCGCGTCCGGGGTGGTCCGTGTCCAGAGCTGCCAGGTCTGCAGCACTGCTGACGCTGGTCGCAGCTTTCACCCGTCCTGGATCGACCTCAGGGTCTGCGACCCGCGTAGGCTCCCCACAGGGCAGAGGCCCGGGAGATGTCTCGGGTCGGGACCCGAGCGAGGTGGTCTGGGCCCACGCTCGGGCAGGAGCTGGGACCTCGGCCTGGGGGCGGGGATCCCAGCTCCTTGGGTTCCACGGTCGGAGGCGTGCCTCCCCATGCGCCCGGCTGTCAGGCCTGCCTCTCTGCCTCGTCCTTGAGCGCCTGCAGCCAGATGTCCAGGCCTCCTCCGAGCATGGCGGCGACGGTCTCGTGGTCCGGTCCCTCGAGCGCGTCCAGGATCTCGGCGTCCCAGGACTCCTCAGTGTGCACGAGCGTGCCCTCGTCCGTCTCGGTGAACGTCCACAGGTGGACACCTCGGTCGATCGTGATCGACTCCCCGACGGCTGGTCCCTCCCAGAGGATGCACGTGCCGGGCTCCAGCTCCTGCACGCTGGACGTGATCGACAGCGTGTCCGCAGGGGCGAAGTCCGACTCGGGAACCGGCGTGGTCCATCGGAACCGTGAGTCGGACGCGAAGTCGCCCGAGTCGAGACGGTCGACGGTCAGGACGGCGTCCTGCCACTCGTCCCAGGACTCGACGTCGGTCTGCACGTCCCAGACATGATCGAGCGGGGCGTCGATCAGGATCTCGGTGGCGCGGGTGATGACGGCCGAGTCGTCGATGCCCTGCCCGGCGCACTGCTGGCCGACGGAGGGCGCCTGGACCTCCGGCGCTTGGACGTCCGCCGCCGAAGCGCTCGCGGAGGCGTCGGCGTCATGGTCCTGCGCGCCGGAGCATCCGGCGGCGACGAGCACGGTCGTCAGCGTGGTGGCGAGCGCGACGGTGATGCGGGAGGTGCGGCGGGGCATGCTGGAGATGGTCATGTCAGTCCTTGGTTCGGGTCCGGCGGATCGCGGTGGAGGCGGTCCGGAGGCAGGGCTTCGAGCGGTGTGAAGCCGGTCGGCTGGGGCGTCAGGCGTGGTCGTGCCGTGTGGCGACGACGTCGACGTCCATGGCGGCGGGCAGGCGCGTGCCGGGGCGCGCCCCGACGTCGAGCGTGCAGCGGGCAGTGCGTCGTTCCATGGGAGGAACTTCTCGCGTCGGCGCGGGTGGTCGCGTCGGTGAGACCTACGTAGGCAGGGAGCCGTCCGGCGCCGGGCGGTGCGCCGGTGACCGGCCCGACGTGGTCGCGCAGCCGGCAGCGCGAGGAGATGCCGGGCTTGCTCGAGGGCTTGGGTGATGCGAGCTCACTCGCTTCGCGGGCCGACTCCCTCCAGTGCCAGGGTGACCAGTCGTTCCGCCTCGGCCGCTCCGGCGTCCTGCGTGGCGAGCGAGATGGCGTTGGCGAGGGTCAAGAGGTCTGCCGTGGCGACGTCCGCTCGCACCGATCCCTGGTCGACCGCTCGGCGTCGCAGCGGCTCGCCCGCCGCGACCAGCATCGTCGCGCAGGAAGTGCCGTCCTCGGGTGGTGCGTTCAGGATCGACGCAGCAAGGCCGCGGGTCGTCGTCGAGTACGCGGCCACTTCCCGGAGCCAGGACCCCAGGGCTTCGAGGGCGTCCGGAGCTGCCCGCAGCTCTTCGGCACGGGTGCACAGGGCCTGGACGCGGTCCCGGAAGACGGCCTCCAGCAGCGACCACCGGGACGGGAAGTGCCGGTGCAGCGTGGCCGAACCGACGCCTGCCGAACGCGCGATCGCCTCGAGTGACGCCTCGGCGCCGTGCCAGGCGATCGCCTCGGAGGCCGCGCTCACGATGCGCTCGTAGTTGCGTTGTGCGTCAGCCCTCATGCTCCGCCGTTGCCACATCGGGATGGTGGCCCTTATGTTAGCCGGAGCGATAACCGGGGTACCACCCCACTTATCTGGGAGGCAGCATGAAGGTTCTGGTCATCGGAGCGACGGGCAACCAGGGCGGGGCCACGGCCAGGGCCCTGCTCGACCGCGGGGTCCAGGTCCGTGCCCTCGTCCGCGACCCGCACTCGGCGAAGGCTCAGGCCCTGCGGGAACGGGGGGCCGAGCTGGTCACCGGCGACCTGGACGACGCCGGGTCGCTGCTCGCAGCGGCCAAGGGCGTGGACGGCCTGTTCTCCGTCCCGCACCCCGACGTCACGGACCCGGCGGGCGATGCGGAAGTGGCGCGGGGCCGCAACGTGGTCGAGGCCGCCCGCAAGGCGGGGGTCTCGCACGTCGTGCACAGCAGCGTCGACGGCGCCGGCGAGTTTCACCGGACCCAGCCTGGCTGGTCCGAGGGGCGCTGGGACGAGCACTACTGGGAGAGCAAGGCCGCTGTGGACGAGGCCGTTCGTGTCGCCGGCTTCGAGCACTGGACCGTGCTCAAGCCGGCGACCTTCATGGAGAACCTGACCCACCGGTCCTACCTGTTCGGGGACTGGTCCAGCGGCACGATCATCACCGGGTTCGCCGCGGACACCCAGATCCCCTGGATCGCGGTCGACGACATCGGGGAGGCGGCGGCCGTCGCGTTCACGGAACCCGGCCGGTTCGACGGCATGGACGTGGAGCTCGCCGGCGAGATGCTGACGATGACCGAGACCGCCGAGATCCTCAGTGAGGTCACCGGCCGCACGATCAGCGCGCCCGTGCTCACCCCGCAGCAGGCCGTCGAGCGCGGCATGCTGCCCGCCGTGGTCAACGAGGTCGAGCGGATCAACGAGAACGGCACGCCCGCCCGGCCGGAACACGTCCGGGCTCTGGGCCTGCCCACCACGGACTTCCGCACGTGGGCACAGCGGACGCTCGTCTGAGGTGCCCAGCTCCCGGACGTCGACGAACCGACCGTCAGCGCGTCTCGCACGGAGCGTGTCCGCCGCCCGGTGCCGCGCGCAGCCTACAGTTGGACCATGCCCGCCACCATGAAGGAAGTGGCGACCCGGGCCGGGGTGTCGCTGAAGACCGTCTCACGGGTAGTCAATCGGGAGCCCCACATCCGCCCCGAGACGATGGCGCGGGTCGAGGCCGCCATCGCAGAGCTGGGCTGGATCCCCAACCCGAGCGCCCGGAACCTCCGGACCGGACGGACGGGCACCATCGGGATCGTCGTGGCCGAGCTGCGCCGGCCGTACCTCGCGATGCTCGTGGAGGCCCTCGTCCACGAGGCCGAGCGGCTGGGCCTCACGGCCACGGTCGAGCCGACGCACCGTCGTCCCGGGCGGGTCGCGGAGGTCCTGGGGGAGCGCGGTCACCTGTACGACGGCGTGCTCCTGATCGACCCGGAGGACCTGGAGCCTGTCGCGTGGGACCAGGCTCCGCAGCCCGTCGTCGTGGTCCAGGGCGGCCGGTGGCGAGCCCCGGTCGACCGCGTCGACGAGGACGTGGTCGAGGCCGCGGGGCTCGTGGCCCGGCACCTGGGCGTGATGGGACGGATGCGGCCCGTGCTGCTGGGGCCTGACCGTGCACGGTCGGACTCGGACCAGGAGAGCCCGTCCGCGGCGCTCCGGGCAGCCTTCTCGGCCGTGGGGATCGAGGCGGGCGCGGTGCCCCGGGTCTCGCTGGGCGGCGTCGGCGACCGGCGCGCTGGTGCGCGTGCGGCGGCGAGGGCGCTCGAGGTGCGCCCGGATCTCGACGCCCTGCTGTGCGTGAACGACGAGGTGGCGATCGGCGCGCTGTCCTGCCTGGTCGAACGGGGCGTGGCCGTGCCGGACGACGTGGCGATCATCGGCTACGACAACCTGGCCGACGGTCAGTTCTCCACGCCCACGATCACCACGATCGACCCGTCCCCGGCGCGCCTGGCCCGCGCGGCCCTGGAGCTGCTCACGGACCGGCTGCGGGGCGGGTCGCCGGCCGCGCCCCGTCAGATCACGCTGCCCGTGACGCTGGTGCGCCGCGAGTCGACCATGGGGATGTCATGAACCGGCGCCCCACCCTGGAGGACGTCGCGCGGATGGCCGGCGTGTCCGCGAAGACGGTCTCCAACGTGATGCTGGACCGGCCGAACGTCTCGGAGAGCACCCGGGCCGCGGTGCGGGCTGCCGCCGCCACCGCGGGGTACCGGCCGAACCACGCGGGCAGGGGCCTCGCGTCGGGGCGCACCGGCCGCATCGCGGTGGTGGTGCCCAACCTCTTCCAGCCGTACTTCGCCGAGATGGCGGAGCGCCTCATCCTCGCGCTGGAGGACGAGGGCCTGACCACCACGTTGCGCATCGCGGGTGACGTCCACGCGGAGCTGGCGGCCGTCATCGGCTCCACCACGCGCGATGCCGACGCCGTCATGATCTGCCCGGCCCACTTCCGGGCGGCGGCGCTCGGCGGGCGGGCTCCTGACCGCCCGGTCGTCCAGGTGGGCGGTCCGGCCACCTCGTCCCTGGACTGCGTGGTCATGGGGGAGTACGAGGGGGCCGCTGCGGTCACGCGGCACCTGCTGGACACGGGCCGGCGGCGCCTGGCGATCATCTGGAACGGGCTGAGCACCGAGAGCGGGCGCTACACCGGAGTGGTGGACGCCCTCGCCGAGCGAGGGATCGAGCCCGACCCGGCGCTGTTCGCGGTCGGGTCGGACTGGGACCGCCGCGAGTCCGGCTACGAGGCGATGGTCGGGCTGCTGCGGACCGGCGTCGAGTTCGACGCCGCGGTGTGCGCGAACGACGCGACCGCCATCGGAGTCGTGCGTGCCCTGCGCTTCCTGGGCCGCCGGGTCCCCGAGGACGTCGCGGTGACCGGCTTCGACAACACGGACGAGAGCGAGTTCGCCAGCCCGCCGCTGACCTCGGTGAGCCCTGAACCGGAGGCGATGGTCTCGGCGGCCGTGCGCATGCTCGTCGAGCGGCTCGACGGGTACGACGGACCGGCGCGGTCCGTGCGCACGGGCGCCGAGGTGATGATCCGGAGGTCGTCCGACCCGGTGTCGTGAGGCGTCAGGTGGCCTGCCCCACCTGGACGGTGACCAGCGACCAGGCCGGGACCGGGACCGCCGCCCGGCCGTCGGCGAGCTCCGCCACGGTCGCGACCGGCTCGACCGGGCTGGCCTCGAACGGCCGCCCGACGTCGGGGGAGCCGCCCGCCAGCGTCGTGACCGTGGCCGGTGCCGCACCGCGGACGCCGTCGACGACCAGGTGCGCGGTCCGGTCCTCGTCGGCGAGGCTGACGAGCGTGACGTGGGTGCGGCCGTCGGGCCCGCTCGTGGCGCCCGCCACGAGGTCGGGCCAGGGGCGCAGGTCGTCCTCGTGGTCGTGGACGAGCGCGCCGTCCAGCCACACCCGGATGCGGGCGCCCTCGACGGTGACGCGGACGTGCAGCGGTACCTCCGTGCGGACGCCGTCGAACGGGTGCGGCCCGTCCACCTCGTTGCCGATGCCGTCGTCGCGCCGGGCGAGGACCAGGGACTCGTTGCGCCAGCCTCCGACCTGGAACTCGTGCACCGTCTCGCCGTCCGCCCCGCCGAACCCGACGACGAAGCCCTCCTCGCCCTCCGTCCGGGTGGCCACGAGCTCGAGCTCGGTCCCGTCGGTGGTGAGGGACGCCGTGCCCTCGGTTCCCACCACCTGGTCCGGGTGTTCCGTGCCGCCCACCCGGATCGCGGTGAACCGGGTGGTCGAGCCGGGGGAGCGGAGCGTGACCCGCTGCATCGCGGGCGGCGACTGCGGCCGGTCGGTGTGTCCCGTGGTCGCGCAGCCGAGCACCTCGACGCCACGCACCTCGGCCATCATCCGCTGCACGTGATAGCTCGGGCTCGGCCGCACGTCGTCGTCGGTGAAGTAGACCAGGTCGGGCAGCCACTGCGTGCTGCCGACCCGGGCGAGCAGCGGCGCGTAGGACGACAGGCGCACCACGTCCGAGTTGCGCTCGACGGCGGTCATGTAGGCCGCCTCGGCGAGGGCCGAGCGCATGGTGGAGGAGTGGGCGGCCCACTCGCCGAGGTAGACGGCGGGCCCGGACCGGTCGTAGTGGTCGAAGCGGTCCAGGTGCTGCAGGAGCCACCGCGGGGAGCGGTAGCTGTGCTCGTCGACCATCGGCACCTCGAGACGACGGGCCAGCTCCCAGCCGGCGTCGTAGTCCGGGCCGTAGGGCTTGGGCCCGAGCGTGCCGATGACGGTGACGTCCGGGCACCGCTCCCGCACGGCGTCGAAGAGCTGCCCGAAGCGGTCGGCGAACTGCGCGTCGACGACGTCCTCGTTGCCGATGCCCAGGTAGCGCAGGCCGAACGGCTCGGGGTGACCCGCCGCCGCCCGGACGGCGCCCCAGCGCGTCTCCGGCCCGCCGTTGGCGTACTCGACCAGGTCCAGCACGTCCTGCACGTACTGGGGCATCCGCTGCTGCGGGATCGCCTGCGGCCCGCCGGGCACGTTCTGGCAGCACACGCCCGCCGCCACGACCGGCATGGGCGTGGCGCCGAGCTCCTCGCAGAGCAGGAAGTACTCGTGGTACCCGATCGCCATCGACTGGTGGTAGCCCCAGGTGTTGGGCATGGGCACGCGGTCCTCGCGGGGACCGATGGTGCGCTTCCAGTGGTACATGTTGTCGAGGCCGTAGCCGTGGGCCACGCAGCCGCCGGGGAACCGGACGAAGGCCGGGCGCAGCGCCCGCAGCGTCTCGACCAGGTCGGGGCGGAACAGGCGGGCGCGGCCCTGGGAGTCGACGGGGCGCAGCTCGACCAGGTCGACGTCGACGGCGCCCTCGCCGACGTCGATGCTCAGGGCGGCGCGGGTGGTCGCGGTGCAGGTCAGGTCTACCTCGACCCAGCTCCAGGCGTCCGCGGCGGCCGGGATCTCGACCCGGGCGAGCGCGCCGCCGTCCGCAGTGGTCAGGGACGCGTGCGCGCTCGCCGACGGCGCGGCGCGGCGCACGGCGAGCCGGAGCCGGTAGGCGCCCTCGCGCACCAGCATGCCCTCGGGGTCGTAGCCCCGGTTGGTCAGCCGGGACCCCGCGCCGATCCGGACGTAGGTCGCGTTGGCGGCGGAGACGGGGCGGTCGCTGCGCACCCGGACGCCGTCCGCGTCGGCCTCGGGGTCCCAGCCGGTCAGCGGGCCCCAGCCGGGGCGGTCGGCGCCGGTCGCCTCGAAGTCGCCGTTGCGGACGAGGTCGGCGTTGAGCCCGCCGTCCAGCGCGTAGTTGATGTCCTCCAGGAACAGGCCCCAGAGGTCCGGGCTCACCCGGGTGCCGGTGGGTTCCTGCACGTGGATCGTGACGTCGTTCCGGCCGGTGGTCATCGGTTCGCACCCTCTCTCGGGGGCCTCGGGCGGCCCCGGCTCCGCGCTGCGTCGCGCGGTCGCCGGGTTGTCGCAGGCCAACGTACAGCGTTGTCACGAACTCGTCGACAACCATTGACAACGCTGAACCATCTTCGCGATCATCGTGCCGCTCGGGCACGACGACGGCGGGTCACCGACGACCCGACCGGCCCAGTGGTGCACGCGCACGACATCCGGAGGACTCAATGAAGAGCAGAACACGCCTGGCCGGCTCCGTGCTGGCGACCGGAGCGCTCCTCCTCGCCGGCTGCACCGGTGGCGGCGGCGACGACCAGGGCTCCGCGGACGGCACGATCGACATCCTCGTCGTCAAGCACGGGCTGACCGGCCCGATGGCCGACATGGCCTGGGTGAAGGACCTCGAGAAGAAGGCCGGCGTGACGATCCGCTGGGAGGAGGTCTCGGCCGACTGGAGCCAGAAGAAGGCCACGATGCTCGCCGCGGGCGAGGTGCCGGACCTCATCGTCGGCGGCAACGCGGTCACCAACGCGGACCTCGCCACCTACTCGTCCCTGTTCGAGGACCTCTCCGACGACATGGACGCGCTGCCCAACGTGCAGGGAATGCTCGACTCGCACGCCGAGCTGGCGGCGATGGCCACGCGATCCTCGGGCGAGATCTACGCCCTGCCGAGCTACAAGCGTTACTGGCCGGAGACGATCTCGCGGCAGTACATCAACCAGGAGTGGCTGGACAACCTCGGCCTCGACGTGCCGACCACCTGGGACGAGCTCTTCGACGTGCTCGTCGCCTTCAAGGAGCAGGACGCGAACGGCAACGGCGACCCGGACGACGAGATCCCCTGGGACTGGAACCCGGTGGACCCGGCGGGGTTCGCGGCCGGCCAGCCCACCATGCTGCTGAGCGGGCTCGGCCTGGCCACCACCTACGGCGGCGGTCAGGGGTACGTGGTCGAGGACGGCAAGGTCCTCAACTTCCTCGTGGACGAGCGGTACCGCGAGGTCATCGAGTTCACGCACCGCGCCTACGCGGCCGGGCTGGTGAGCAAGCAGGTGATGACCCAGGACTACTCGGCCTTCCAGTCCGTCGGCCGCGGCGACGGCGACGTCGCGAAGGTCGGCTTCAGCTGGGGCTGGACGGCGTCGGACCGGTTCGGCGCCCGGCTCGCCGACCAGTACACGTCGATGGCGCCGCTCGAGGCGGAGGCGGGGCAGTCGACGCCGGTCACCTGGAACTACGACACCGAGAACTTCAGCCCCAACCACGTCGTGATGTCCGCGGGCACCGCGGACCGGGACGGTGCGCTCGCCGTGATCGACGCCTTCTACGACCCCGAGATCTCGGTCCAGGTGCTCTGGGGTGACCTGGGCGAGAACGTGGAACCTGACGGTGACGGATACCGGGTGCTGCCGCCCGCCGACGAGAACAGCGACCCGTCGACCTGGAAGTGGACCACGACGCTGGCCGATGCCGGCCCCCACTGGATCCGCGACGACGTCGACGTCGAACCGCCCGCAGACCTCGCCGAGGCCACCGAGCAGTCGGAGCCGCTGCGGGAGGCGCTCGCGACCGTGGACCCGGTCACGGACATCTACCCCTTCAAGTACGTGAACATCTCCACCGAGGACCAGAGCACCATCACCCTGAACGACACCACCGTGATGAACCTCGCCATGACGGCCTTCGGGCGCTGGGTGACCGAGGGCGGCGTCGAGGAGGAGTGGGACGACTACGTCGCGCAGCTGGAGTCCGCGGGCCTCCCGCAGAACGTCGAGATCTACCAGCGCTACTACGACGAGTACGTGGCGAGCCGGTCATGACCCTGCTCCGAGAACGGGCGGACCTGCCGGGAGCCGCGGCCGCCGGCCGGGGCGCGCCGCCGGGCCGGGCCGAGCGCGCCCGGCGGCACCTGGGTCGCTACTGGCAGCTGTGGGTGCTGCTGCTGCCGGCGATCGCCTTCACGGTGGTCTTCGCGTACGTGCCGATGTACGGGATCCAGCTCGCCTTCCGCGAGTTCGACTTCCAGGCGGGCCTGACCGGGGGCGAGTGGGTCGGGCTGAAGTACTTCGAGATCTTCTTCGACAGCCCGATGTTCGCCACGGTGCTGCGCAACACGCTGACCATCAGCATCGCGACCCTCGTCGTGGGGTTCCTGGCGCCGATCGCCCTGGCGCTGATCATCAACCAGATCGTGAACGCGACGCGCAAGCGCTTCATGCAGACGGCGACCTACCTGCCGCACTTCATCTCGGTCGTCGTCGTGGTCGGCATGATCCAGGTGCTCCTGAACCCCTCGAACGGCACCGTCACACGCCTGTTCAGCGGAGTCGGGCTCGACCTCGACCTCCTGGGCGACCCGGATCTCTTCGTCCCGGTCTACGTGATCTCCGAGGTGTGGCAGCACTGCGGGTGGAACTCGATCATCTACCTCGCCGCCCTCGCCTCGGTGGACACCCAGCTCTACGAGGCGGCCCGGATCGACGGGGCGAACCGCCTGCACCTGATCCGCCACGTCGACATCCCGGCGCTCGTGCCGACGATGATCATCCTGTTCATCCTCACGATGGGCGGGGTGCTCTCGACCGGCTTCGAGAAGATCTGGCTGATGCAGAACGCGCTGAACCTCCCCGTGAGCGAGGTCATCGCGACCTACACCTACCGGATCGGCATCCTCGGCAACCAGTTCAGCCTCGGGACGGCGATCGGGCTGTTCAACACGGTCATCAACTTCCTCTTCCTGGTCGTCACGAACTGGCTGGCCAAGAAGTTCGCCGACACGAGCCTGTGGTGAGGCACATGACACGACTGTCCGCGCTCCGCGCCCGCACGCCCGGCGACATCGCCTTCTCGGTGGTCCTCGCCGTCGTCTGCGCCGCGATCCTGTTCGCGACGATCTATCCCCTCTGGTTCGTGGCGATCGCCTCGATCAGCGAGCCCCGGCTCGTCGCCACCGGCCAGGTGACCTTCCTGCCGCAGAACGTGAGCCTGTTCGGCTACGAGCAGATCTTCGCCGACGAACGGATCTGGACGGGCTATCGCAACACCGTGGTCTACACGGTGGTCGGCACCGCGCTCAACATGGTCGTGACGCTGCCGGCGGCGTTCGCCCTCTCGCGTCGCGAGTTCCGGCCCCGGCGCGTGCTCATGCTGTTCTTCGCGTTCACGATGTTCTTCAGCGGGGGCCTGATCCCGCAGTACCTGCTGTACCGCGACATCGGGCTGCTGGACAACTGGCTGGTGTTCATCCTCCCGACGGCCCTGAACGTGTACAACCTCATCATCGCGAGAGCCTTCTTCGAGAACGCGCTGCCGGAGGAGCTCTTCGAGGCCGCCACCCTCGACGGGGTCGACTACTTCCGGTACTTCCTGAACATCGCCCTCCCGCTGTCCAAGGCGATCGTCTCCGTCATCGCGCTCTACTACCTGGTGCAGCACTGGAACGACTTCTTCACGGGCCTGATCTTCGTGCGTGACTACGAGCTGCAGCCGCTGCAGATCGTGCTGCGCGACATCCTGCTCTCCAACCAGGCCTTCGCCGGCGGGGCCGGCGGTGCGGGCGGCTCCGGCGGTGCCTACGGCCAGGACTTCGCCGACCAGATCAAGTACGGCGTGATCATCGTCTCCACGCTGCCGGTGCTCCTGCTGTACCCCTTTCTGCAGAAGTACTTCGAGAAGGGCGTCATGATCGGGTCGGTGAAGGGATGATCGACCGGCTCGTCACCCTGCACACCCACGTCGGCACCTGGGGCTGGCGCCTGCTGACGCTGCACCTGCTCTGGCTGCTGCACACGGTGCGTGGCGGCGTCGTCCTCGGCGTCTTCCCCGCCACCGCGGCGGTGCACGAGGTGCTGCGGCACGACCTGATGAGCGACGACATCGCGGAGCGGCGTGGGCTCCGGGCGGAGTTCGACGCCGCCTGGCGAGCGAACCTGCGCACGGCGAACGTGCTCGGCTACGCGCTGACCCTGCTCTGGGCGGTGCTCCTGGTCGAACGTCAGCTGCTCGCCGGCGCGGGCAGCGGCCTCGCCGGCGCCGCCGGGAGCCTGCTGTGGTTCGCGGCCGTCTTTCTCGCGGTGGTCTCCGCGCAGGTCTGGCCGCTGGCCGCGCACTACGACGAGGCGGCCGTGCTGCACCTGCGCCGCGCCGCCACGCTCGTCCTGGCACGTCCGGTGATCGCCCTCGGCACCGCCTCGGCCGGCGGCGTGATCCTCGCCGCCTACTACCTCGTGCCCGGTCTGGTCCCGGTGCTGGGAGTGGCCGCGCCCGCGCTCGCGACCACGTTCTGCCTGCGGCGCAGCGGCATCCTGCCGACGCCCGCCACACCGCACGGCCGCACGGCCGCACCGCACGACCTCACGAAGGAGAGCACGGTATGAGCACGACGACACCGCCGTCCGCGACCACCGGACCGCAGCCGGACGCCGCCACCCCGTGGCACGTCGACGGCGCCCGGCTGACCTGGCGCGGGGGCGGGGAGACGCTCGTCGTCGAACCCTGGGGGGCCGACAGCGCGCGCGTCCGGTCGGCGCAGGGGGAGGTCGTCGACACCGACTGGGCGCTGCTCCCGGCCCCGGAGGCGAAGGACGCCCGCATCGAGCTCGACGGCCCCGTCGCCACCCTGGTCAACGGCGGTCTGCGGGTGGTCCTGACCGCGCACGACCACTACCACTGGCAGGGCGGCCAGCGCCGCTTCCGGTGTCACGTCAGCTTCCAGGACGCCGACGGCCGCGAGCTGCTGGCCGAACGCGAGTCCGGCGGCGCGCTCGCCCTGCGCGCCCGCCAGTACGACGCGCTCCCCGCGGGCGGCTGGCGGACCGCGCTCTTCCTGGAGAGCCCGGCCGACGAGAAGCTGGTCGGGATGGGCCTGTACCAGCAGGACCACATCGACCTCAAGGGCTGCTCGCTCGAGCTCGCCCACCGCAACTCCCAGGCCAGCGTCCCCTTCGTCATCTCCAGCGCCGGGTACGGCATGCTCTGGCACACACCCGCCGTCGGACGAGCGACCTTCGGCCGCAACGGCACCGAGTGGTCCGCCGAGTCCGCGCCCCAGATCGACTACTGGGTCACGGCGGGCACGACGCCGGCGCAGATCACCCGGGCGTACGCCGACGCCACCGGCCACGCCCCGCCGATGCCCGAGCGCGGGCTCGGCTACTGGCAGTGCAAGCTGCGCTACTCCTCCCAGGAGGAGCTGCTGGAGGTCGCCCGCGAGCACCGGCGCCGCGACCTGCCGCTGGACGTGATCGTGGCCGACTTCTTCCACTGGCCCGCCATGGGCGACTTCCGGTTCGACGACGAGTTCTGGCCCGACCCGAGCGGGATGGTCGACGAACTGCGCGAGCTGGGCGTGGAGCTCATGGTCAGCGTCTGGCCCCAGGTCGCGCTCACGTCGGAGAACTTCGACGAGATGTCCCGCCAGGGCCTGCTCGTGGCCACCAACCGCGGCATCGACGTACAGATGTGGTTCGAGGGGCCCAGCCGGTTCGTCGACACGACCAACCCCCGGGCCCGCGCCTACCTCTGGGACAAGCTCCGCGCCGGGTACGGGCGGCACGGCATCCGGACGTTCTGGCTCGACGAGGCCGAGCCGGAGTTCGGCCAGTACGACTTCGGCGCCTACCGGTACGACGCCGGGCAGGCGCTCGCGGTGACCAACATCTACCCGCAGGCGTTCTCCCGCGCCGTGTTCGAGGGGCAGCAGAGCGATGGGGAGTCCGAGATCGTCAACCTGGTGCGGTGCGCCTGGGCGGGCAGCCAGCGCTACGGTGCGCTCCTGTGGTCCGGGGACATCCACTCCTCGTGGACGGCCATGCGGCGCCAGATCACCGCGGGCATCCACGTAGGCGCGGCGGGCGTCCCGTGGTTCACGACGGACATCGGCGGGTTCGGCGGCGGCCGCACCGACGACCCGGCGTTCCAGGAGCTCCTGGTCCGGTGGTTCCAGATGGGGGCGTTCCTGCCGGTGATGCGCCTGCACGGGGACCGGGCCCCGCAGGTGCCCGTCGTGGCGGCGGACGGCAGCCGCCGCCTGCCCTCCGGCTCGGGGAACGAGCTGTGGAGCTTCGGCCAGGAGAACTACGAGATCCTCGCGCGGTACGTGCGGCTCCGCGAGCGCCTGCGTGACTACACCCGCGACGTCATGCGCGCCGCGCACGAGGACGGTCAGCCCGTGATGCGCGGTCTCTTCCACAACTTCCCGGACGACCCCGAGGCGTGGGAGGTGGGGGACCAGTTCATGCACGGCCCGGACGTGCTGGTCGCACCGGTCCTCCAGCCCGGGGCGACGTCCCGAGCCGTGTACCTGCCCGCGGGGGCGCGCTGGACCGACCTGCACACGGGTGCCACGCACGCCGGCGGGCAGTGGGTCGAGGCGGACGCCCCGCGTCACCTCGTCCCCGTCTTCACGCGCGACGGCGCCCTGTCCGGCCTGCGCGGGTACCTCGTGCCCTGAGCAACCGCCCGCCCCGCGCCGCCTCCCCGCGCCGCTGTCCTGCGCCGCCTCCCCGCGCCGCCGCCCTGCCCGCCGTCCGGCCGCGACCACCGACCACCGACCACCAGGAGAACCCATGGCCACGATCACCGCCGTCATCGACCTCGACCTGCCCGGCCCCACCATCTCCCGCCATGTCTACGGACACTTCGCGGAGCACCTCGGACGCTGCATCTACGGCGGCTTCTGGGTCGGTGAGAACTCCGACGTCCCGAACGTGCGCGGCATCCGGCGCGACGTCGTCGACGCGCTGCGCGCGCTCGGCATCCCGAACCTGCGGTGGCCCGGTGGGTGCTTCGCCGACGACTACCACTGGCAGGACGGGATCGGGCCGCGTGAGGCGCGGCCCCGCATGGTCAACTCGCACTGGGGCGACGTGGTCGAGGACAACTCCTTCGGCACCCACGAGTTCATGGACCTGTGCGAGCTGCTCGGCGCCGACGCCTACATCAGCGGCAACATCGGGTCGGGCTCGGTGCGCGAGATGAGCGACTGGATCGAGTACCTGACGCGGGCGGACGACTCGCCCATGGCAACGCTCCGCCGGGCCAACGGCCGTGACGAACCCTGGAAGGTGCCGTTCTGGGGACTCGGGAACGAGGCGTGGGGCTGCGGGGGCAACCTCCGCGTCGAGCAGTTCGCGTCGCTCGCCCGCCAGTACGCCACGTACACGCGGGACCACGCCGACAACCGCGTGTACCGGATCGCCGCCGGTGCGCACGAGGACGACTACTCCTGGACGGAGACCCTGATGCGGTCCTTCGACCCGCTCGACCAGGACGACCGGCCGGCCACCCCGTTCCAGGCGGTGTCCCTGCACTACTACACGCGGACCGGCACGTGGGCGGAGAAGGGGAGGGCGACGGAGTTCAGCAGCGACGAGTGGTATCTCGCCCTGAGCCGCGCGTCCTGGATGGAAGAGCTCGTCTCGCGGCACTCCACGGTGATGGACCGGTACGACCCGGGCAAGAAGGTGGGCCTCGTCGTGGACGAGTGGGGCACCTGGTGGGACGTCGAGCAGGGCACGAACCCGGGGTTCCTGTACCAGCAGAACACGCTGCGCGACGCCCTGGTGGCCGCCGTGCACCTCGACGCCTTCCACCGCCACGCCGACCGGGTCGTCATGGCGAACATCGCGCAGACCGTGAACGTGCTGCAGGCGATGATCCTCACGGACCCCGGGTCGGGCGCGCTCGTGCTCACGCCCACGTACCACGTCTTCGAGATGAACCGCGGGCATCACGACGCCGCCGCGCTGGCCGTGCACCTCAAGGGGGCGCCGGAGCGGGAGGCCGACGGCCGGTCGCTCACGCTTGTCTCGTCGTCGGCGTCCACCCGGGGAGACTCCGCACTGGTTTCGCTGTCGAACCTCGACGCGGAGAGCGCGCACACCGTGACGCTCGACCTCCGGGGCCGGGACGTCACGGGTCACCGGGTCCGGGTCCTCACCTCGCCGGAGCTCGCGGCGCACAACACGGCGTCCGCTCCCGAGACGGTCGTCCCGCGCGAGCACGACGGCGTCCGGGTGCGCGACGGCGGGCTGGAGGTCGACCTGCCGGCCCACTCGTACGTGACCCTCGAGCTCGCCATGCGTGCCTGAGCACGGGCCCTGTCTCCCGTGCGGTCATCCGGCCGCGCGGGAGTCCGAAGCAGGCCCTGAGCCGAGCCGGCCGACGACCTGGTCCAGGTACTGCGTCGCGAGCCTCGCTGCGGCGTCGTTGCGATGGAAGGCGATGTCGATGCCGTCGGTCCACTGGTCGTAGAGGTCGACGCAGGCGAGCAGCGCTCGCCCGATCTCGCCGGTGTCACGTCCGCACACGGTCGCTTCGAGCGCCCGTGCGGCGTCGGGGTCTGTCGTCTCCAGGCGCCGCACTCCCTGGAGCAGCTTTCCGTGTCGGTACTGGATCAGAGGTCCGAACACGGTCTCCCGGAGATACGAGATGAAACCGATGGCCTCGAACAGCTCGCCCCTGGCCAGCTTTGTGGCGCCGTAGTGAATCCACACCCAGAACCGATCGTCGATCCACTGAAGGTCCAGCCGGGGAGGAGAGGGAGAAGTCGCTGCGAGCGCGGTCGAGAGGCGTCCGTCTCGCTCCCACAGCACCTGAAGCTCGTCGACTCGCGACGTGAAGTCCGTGTACCGGACGAACTTGAAATCGACGTGCAGCGCCTCGGGGCCCATGAGAGTGATGATCAACCGGGGTTCCCCGACGTGCTCTCCCGTGAACCCGGCGACGAGCGGCGACCATGCCTCGATGAGTGCGAGCCGCTCACGCATCACCTGGTCGAACGCGTCGTCCTCGACCGCGAGCACCAGGTCGACGTCGGAGTACTCGTCGGGGACGCCGTTGGCGACGGATCCGCCGGCAGCGACGCCGACGATGCGCGAGTCCGATCGAACGCGGGGGAGAAGACCGTCGAGGAAACGTTCGTGCACATCGGGGAGGGGCATCGCTCTTCTTTCCTGTCGAGGCAAAGTCGAGCAACGTAACATCCTGGTCAGACGCGGATCAAGCCGTCGACCACGTCAGCCGGTGGCGTCGATCGCGGACTGGAGCTCCTCGATGAACCGCTCGGCCGCGTCCTGCGGCGTGAGCTCGCCGAACTGGACCTGCTGGTTGTAGCGGGACAGCATCGTGTCGACCTCGCTGGCGCCGTTCGGGGTGATGGGCGGGGCGTCGCCCGCCTCCTTCGTCACCAGCTCCGTGAACGTCAGGGCCTTGCGGCCCGCCTCGTCGAGCGAGGGCTCGACCGCCGCCTGGAACTCCTCGCTCGCGGGGATCCCGCGCTCCGTGCCGAACGCCTCGGCGACCTCGGGGTCGTTGGAGAGGAAGTCGATGAGGAGCGCCGCCTCGGCAGGGTGCTCCGACTGGGACGAGCCGGCCCAGTACATCGACGGCTTGGGGTACTGGTAGCCCTCCTCGGCGTCGGGATCGGCGGGCCAGTTCACGATCTCGTAGTTGAAGTCGGGCGCGGCGGCGGCGATCGCCGTGAAGAGGCCGCCCGGCTGGAACTCCATCGCCGTCCCGCCCACCACCAGGTTTCCCTGGTCCAGGGGAACCCCTTGCTTCTCGCTCAGGGCCGCGGCCGAGGGGGAGGCGCCGGAGTCGATCCAGTCGAGACGGCGCTGCCAGTAGGCGGCGAGGACCGCGGGATCGATCGCCACGTCGCCCTCGGCGTCGAACAGCGTGTCGCCCTGCTGGCGGGCGAAGACCTCCAGGCTGAAGGAGTCCGCGCCGAACGGGGACACGCCGTGGACCTCCCCGCCGGAGGCCTCGGTGATCGCCTCGGCGGCGGCGTCGAAGTCGTCCCACGTCCAGGTGTCCGTGTCGGGGATCGGCACGTCGTACTTCTCGAACAGGCTCGTGTTCATCACCGCCCCGTTCCCGGCCACGCCGATCGGGACGGCGTACAGGGTGCCGTCCACCCGGCCGGACCCGAGCACGTTCTCGGGCAGCGAGCTCGCGTCCACGAACTCCGACAGTGCGTCGAGATCGAGCAGCGCGCCACGGCCCGCGTACGAGGAGAGGTAGAGCTGGTCGAACTGGATGACGTCGGGCATGTCACCCGCCGCCGCGGTGGTCGCCAACCGGTCCCAGTACCCGGCCCAGTCCGCGTAGGTGGGTTCCACGGTGATCCGCGGGTACTTCTCCTCGAACAGCTCGATCGCGTCGAGGGTCGACTGGTGGCGCGCGTCCGCGCCCCACCAGGTCATCGTCAGGGTCACCGGATCCTCGCTGAGCTCCGCGTCGGCGGGGTCGGGCGCGATGCCGCACCCGGCCACGCCGAGGCTCAGGGCGAGGGCGGAGGCGGTCAGCACGCCCCGTCGCGCCCGTCGTTCCATCGTGGTTCGTCCTCCGGTCGAAAGTCGTGGGCTCATCACTTGCCGCCCGTCGTCGCGATGCCACGCAGCAGGAAGCGCTGCCCGAACAGGAACACCAGGAACACCGGGATCAGGGAGACGACGCTCATCGCGAACAGGGCGCCGAAGTCGGACTGCGACTGGGCGTCGATGAACTGCCGCAGGGCCACCGGGACCGTGTAGAGGTCGGGGTCGGTCACGAAGATGAGCTGCGAGAAGAAGTCGTTCCAGGTCCAGATGAACGTGAAGATCGTGGTGGTCGCGAGCGCCGGCACCATGAGCGGCAGGATCACCTGGAGGAAGATCCGGGCGTGCCCGGCGCCGTCGATCCGAGCCGCCTCGTCGAGCTCGCGGGGGATGCCGCGCACGAACTGCACCATGAGGAACACGAAGAACGCGTCGGTGGCCAGCAGCTTGGGCACGATCAGCGGCAGGTAGGTGTTGATCCAGCCGATCTGGGCGAACATCACGTACTGCGGGATGATCAGCACGTGCACCGGCAGCATGATGGTCAGGAGCATCGCGGCGAACGCGACGGTCTTGGCGCGGAACTGCAGCCGGGCGAACGCGTAGGCGGCCATCGAGCAGGACACGAGGTTGCCCACCACGGAGCCCAGCACGACCAGTGCCGAGTTGAGCAGGTAGCTGCCGAACGGTTGGCTCAGCGCGTTCCAGCCGTCGGGGTAGTGGCTCAGGTCGAACGTGTCGATCAGCAGCCCGGGGCTGGTGAAGATCTCGTCGTTCGGGCGCAGCGAGCTGGTCACCATCCACAGCAGCGGGTACAGCATCACGATCGCCACGAGGATCAGACCCACGTGGGCCAGGATCCGCGGGCGGCGTCGGCGCTGCGTGATGACGAGGGAGCGCCGGCCCGGCTCCGTGGTCGGTGCGGTGGTCGCGAGAGTCTCAGTCGTCATAGAACACCCAGTACTTCGAGGCCCAGAAGTTCAGGGCAGTGAACGCGCCGATGATGATGAGCAGCAGCCAGGCCAGGGCCGACGCGTACCCCATGCGGAAGCCGGCGAAGCCTTCCTGGTAGAGGTACAGCGAGAAGAAGAGCGTCGAGTCGGCCGGTCCGCCGCTGCCGTTGGAGACGATAAAGGCCTGCGTGAAGGACTGGAAGCTGCCGATCAGCCCGAGCACCAGGTTGAAGAAGATGATCGGGCTCAGCAGCGGCAGCGTGATCTTGCGCAGCTGCTGCCACGTGTTCGCGCCGTCGGTCGACGCCGCGTCGTAGTACTGCCGGGGGATCTGCCGCAGGCCGGCGAGGAAGATGACCATCGGCGCGCCGAAGGTCCACACGTGCAGCACGATCAGGGTGCCCAGTGCGGTGTCCGGCTCGGCCACCCAGGCGGGGCCCTGGACGCCGAACAGGCCGAGGAACGCGTTGACCAGGCCCTCCCCGCCGAACACGAGGCGCCACAGCACCGCGATGGCGACGCTCGCCCCGAGCAGGGAGGGCAGGTAGAGCACCGACCGGTACAGGGCGAGGCCGCGGATGCCGCGGTCCAGGAGGAGCGCCAGCCCGAGGGCGACGGCGAGCTGGACGGGCACCGAGACCACCACGTAGGTGAGTGTCGCGACCAGCGACTTGCCCAGCCGCTCGTCGCCGACCATGCGCTGGATGTTCTCCAGCCCGGTGAAGTTCGGGTCCTGCAGCAGGTTGTAGTCCGTGAACGCCAGGTACAGGGAGGCGACCATCGGGCCGATCGTGATGCCGACCAGGCCCAGGAGCCAGGGCGCCAGGAAGACCGCGGCGGCCTTCGAGTCCCGGCGTCGTTCCTTGGCCAGTGCCTGCTTCTGGTCGGCGGTCAGACTGCCCCGGCCGCCGCGGCTCAGGGTCCGCAGCTCGCCGATCGCACTCACGACGTGCACTCCGTGCTGGCCGGACGGGCGCGCCTGCCGGCGCCGGACCCTCCGCGGGGGATGGTGGGAGCTGAGGACACCGATACTCCTTCGGATCGTGTCGTGCGTCGTCGCACAGGCGGGCGGGAAATAGTGATCGTTCACTTTTCCACCCGGGCGTCAACATAGTGAACGTTCACTATGCTGTCAACGCTGGTGTCGGTGCCTCGCCGGACGCCCCGAGCGAGAGGATGGCGGAATGTCCGACCACGCCGGGCGGCGGCCGACGATCGTCCAGGTCGCGCGCCTCGCACAGGTCTCCCACCAGACCGTCTCGCGGTACCTGCGGCACAACGGCGGCCTCAAGCCCGAGACGGTCCGGCGCGTCGAGGCCGCCATCGAGGAGCTCGGCTACCGCCCCAACCTGGTGGCCCGCTCCATGCGTACCCGGCGCACCGGCCGGCTGGCCGTGCTGCTGCCCGCCCCCGCGTTGCTGCTGCCCACGCGCCTGCTCAGCGCCGCCGCGGTCGTGGCCCACGACGCGGGTTTCCTCATCGAGGTCGTCAGCGTCGAGGGGGGCCCGCGGGAACGTGCGGGCCGGGCACTGGAGCTGATCACGTCCGGCCAGGTCGAGGGAGTGCTCTCCCTCAGCTCGCTGCCCGGGCTGACCGACCGGCCCGCGACGCCGTCGCGCGCCGCGTTCGCGGTGGTGGGGGAGTACGACGACGAGCTGCACGGCATCGGCGAGCTCGCGGACGCCTCGGTGGTCGCCGAGATCGTGGAGCACCTCGCGGACCTCGGGCACCGGCACTTCCTGCACGTCGCGGGGCCGGACGCCTGGCCGTCGGCTCGGGCCCGCCGGCAGGTCTACGCCGAGGTGATCGAGCGCCTCGGGCTCGTCTCCCACGGCGTCGTCGACGGCGACTGGTCCGCGGAGTGCGGGTACGCGGCGGTGCGCGCCCTCCCCGGAACCAGCCCCGTCACCGCGGTGGTCGCGGCCAACGACCCGATGGCGACCGGTGCTGTCCGGGCCGCCCTGGACCGGGGCTGGGGCGTGCCGGAGCGGCTGAGCGTCGTGGGGTGGGACGACCTCGAGCTGGGCCGGTTCGCCACGCCGTCGCTCTCCAGCGTGGTCGTCGACCGCGAGGAGCAGGGGCGGGTGGCCATGGAGCGGCTGATCGCGCTGGTCCGCGGCGAGCCGGAACCCGAGCGCACGCGGCTGCCGCTGAACCGGCTGGTGCTGCGGGAGTCCACCGGGCCGGCGCCGGTGCTGGGCTAGGGACCCGCCCGGCGGTGGTGGTGCGGGTCCCGGTCACGGACCTCCTGGTCCGCGAGCTCTCGCCGCGGGACGCGGGCCCGGGCGCCGTCCCGCAGCCGCCGCGCTCCCTGACGGGGAAGCCCTTGTCATTGGACAAGATTCTTGACTATTCTCAACTGGTCAAGATTGTTGACTAATCTCAAGGAGGGGTCATGCCGGTGATGGAGGTGACGCGACTGCGGGTCGCGTCGGACAAGGCGGCCGCGCTGAGCGAGGCGCGGCCCGCGATGCTGGCGGCGTTCAGCGAGCGGCCCGGGTTCGTCCGCGCCGACCTGGTGCGGGTGTCGGAGAACGAGTGGCTCGACCTGATCGTGTGGGAGAGCTCGGCGGACTTCGCGGAGTCGCGGCGCCGTGGCGCGGACTCTGCGGCCGTGGCGACGTTCTTTGCCGCGATCGACGCCGTCGTCTCCGGTGAGGAGGGGCAGGTGTGGCAAGCATGACGCGCGCCGCCCGGGACGACGGTACTGGCCGGCAGGTCCGGCCGCGGACCGACCTGCCGATGGCGACGACGCGGCTGCTGCTCCTGCTGCAGGGCGAGATGTTCCGCCGGATCGCCGAGGAGGGGTACACGGACGTGCGTCCGCGTCAGGGCGCCGTGCTGGCCTACCTCACGCCCGAGGGGCGGCGCCTGTCCGAGTATGCGGAGCTGTCCGGTCAGCCCAAGCAGATCATCGGCACCATCGCCGACGAGCTGGAGGCAGCGGGCTACGTGGTGCGGCGGCCGGACCCCTCCGACGGTCGGGCCAAGCTGCTTGCCCCGACCGAGCGGGGGCTCGCCGAGCTGGAGGCTTCGCGGAACATCATCGCCGACCTGGAGGCGCGCGTGGCGGACGAGCTGGGCGAGGACGGCCTGGCGACGCTCATGGACCACCTGGTCCGGGCTGCGCGGGCGGTCCAGGCTGTGCGGGAGGACCGCGAGCCGTAGGTGCCACGCTGCTCTTCTTCACCGGGACGTGACGTCCGCCGGCTGGACCAGCCCGGCGCCGCCCGGACCGACGCCGGGCGGCGCCGGGATCAGGCGGCGCCGGAGTGCGCCTCAGCCAGCAGGGCCGGCAAGCTGCCGACGGAGTCGATGAGGTGGGTGTGCGGTGCTGCGGCGAGCGTGGCGCGCGGGACGCCGCCGCTCAGCACGCCGATCACGAGACCGGCGCCTGCGTTGCTGCCTGCCTCGAGGTCGAGCACCGTGTCACCCACGGTGAGCACGTCGGTCGCTCGCCACACGCCGGTGCGCTCCATCGCCCGGTGCACCATGTACGGAGCGGGCCGACCTGTGGGCACGTCGTCGGTGCACACGACGGCGTCGACCGTATCGCCCTCACGCCATCCGAGGCGGTCGAGGAGCAGTCCGGTCACCTCGGCGGAGAACCCGGTGGTCAGGGCGATCTTCGCGCAGTGGGCCCGCAGCGCCTCGAAGGCATCCAGCACCCCGGGCATCGCCACGGGCGGCGTCTCGTCGTAGGCGGTGCGGAGCAGGCGCTCGAAGTCGGCGAACGCCGCCTCGACGGTGTCTACGTCGGTTGTGCGACCGATCGTGAGCAGGGACCGGATGGCGGTGCGCTTGTCGGCGCCCATCCAGCGGGCGACGTCGGCGACCTCTGCGGTGCTGCCGTGCCCGCGCACGGCGTCGTGCAGGGCGCGGTAGACGGCTCCGCCCTCCTCGACGGTGGTTCCCGCGATGTCCAGTGCGGCCAGAGCGATCATGAGTCGTTTCCTCTCGGGTGGTGCGCCATGCTTGGTTCAGGGGTCAGCCGGTGAGGCCGGCGCGGTCGAGCACGTCGCCGGCCAGGCCCAGGCCGGTCGTCATGCCGATTCCGGTGGTCACGGTCGCGACGTGCACGCCGGGTTCGGGTTCGGCCACCAGGAACTCGCGGCCCGGTGCGGTCGCGTAGGTGCCCTGCCAGCGCTCGACGACGTCGAGGCCGGTGCCCAGCAGGTCCGTCAGGAGACGCATCAGGACGGCGTTGCCGGCCTCGTCCTGGAACACGGGCGCGTCGACGGCGCGGACGTGCGTGTCGCCGACGATCAGCGTGCCGTCGGCCTGGGGCGTCAGCATGAGGTTGACGTCCCACGCGGCGGCCGAGTTCCCCACGACCGTCGTGGCGGCCCGGGCCGCCCGGGAGCACGGCCTGGCCGTGGTGGCGGGGGCGCCCAACGCGGTGCGGGGGAGCTCGCACACGGCGAACGTCTCGGCGCGCGAGCTGGTCGCGCTGGGGCTGGTGGACGCGCTCGCGTCCGACTACGTGCCCGCCACGATGATGGCCGCCGTCGCGCTGCTGGTGGACGAGAGGCTGGCGGACCTGCCGCGTGCGGTCGGTCTCGTCACCTCCGGGCCCGCGCGCGTGGCAGGTCCCACCGACCGCGGGTCGCTGACCGTCGGGGCGCGCGCCGACGTCGTCCTGGTGCGGTGGTCCGGGCGGTGGCCGGCCGTGGCCGCCACCGCGCGGGCGGCCCGAGCGTGAGATCAGCGGTGGCCCGGACTCATCCGCACCAGACGCTGTCCGAGTAGTACCAGGCACCGCCCAGCACCTCGTTCGTGGCGGCGTTGCGCCACGTCATGTACGCGCGGGCGCGCACCCAGAATCCCGCACCGCCGTTGCCGCAGTTGATCCCCTGCGGGTTGAGGCCGTAGTCGGTGCGGGGCCACCAGCCGTCGTACTGGTTGTAGACGGAGGTCCAGTTCACCCACGTGCTGCCGTCCCAGGCCTGCAGCCCGTAGCGGTTCGCCGCGACCTCGTAGTCGCCGCCACCGGAGACGTCGGACACCGTGGCGGTCGAGCTCGTCCACCCGTTGTCGTCCCGGTACACGGCGACGCAGCGGGTCACCTGCTCGCCCCAGCAGCTCCGCCCCAGGAGCTGGCTCGCGGACGCCGGGGCAGCGGTCAGCAGCGTGCACCCCAGCGCCAGCCCGATCCCCGCGGCGATGGTCCTCTTGATGTTCATGTCCGTCGTCCTCGATCACTCGTCCGTCGTCGGCCCCGTGGTGCGGCCCGTCCGGCGGCACCGGACCCGGCCGAGTCTGGGCATCGTGCCTATGCGCGGTCTGTGCGCGGTCTACGTGCGGGTGCCGGGCCGCGGAGCCATCCGGCACAGATCCGGGTGAGGTCGGCCGTAGGACGCGGCGCCAGGCTCGCCTCTGTCATGTCCCGCATCGAGTGAGGAACGAGCATGGAACTGGTGAGACGGCGCGTCGGCGTGGCCCTCGGGGTGGTCCTGGCCATGGTGGCGAGCTTCCTGGTCGTGGCGTCGACGGCGGTACCGGCGCAGGCGCTGGGGGACAAGTGCCCCGGGACGCAGGTCAAGCGGTGCATCAGGGTGCTTCAGGTCGGCACGTCGTACTACGCGCACGCCGGGATCGAGGACGAGAACGGCGCGTACGACGTGGCCGTGAACAGCATCCAGCTGCAGCGGCACAACGGGAGCACGTGGGTGACGGTCAAGGAGAACGGCAACTTCGACGGGTGGGCCGCGACGCGCGACGAGGGTGACACGGGCTCGCACTCGTGCACCAGCGGCGGGCACAGCTTCCGGGCGCGGGCGTTCTTCCAGTGGTCCGGGCCGGACTCGGGCGAGCAATGGCTGACGACCGACGTCGTCCCGATCTGTGCCGGCGCGTTCCAGGTCCCGTTCCCGTGCAGCGAGACCTGGACCGGGAGCACCCGCTCCGGGCACAGCCCGGCCAACGCCGTGGACTTCAACCGGAACCCCGACGAGGGGCAGCAGGTGTACGCGTCGGCCGGCGGCACGGTGACGACCGTGCGTGACCTGGGCGGGGTGTCCTACGGCAGGTATGTCGTCATCACGCACAACGGTGGTTACCAGACCCTGTACGCCCACCTGGAGAGCTTCGCGGTGTCGGTGGGCGACGCGGTCACGGTGCGGACGCCGATCGGCCGGGTGGGTAGCACGGGCGGCTCGTCGGGGCCGCACCTGCACTACGAGCAGCGGCTGAACGGCAACGACGTGCGGGTCAGGTTCGTCAACGCGGACCCGGTCTACTACGGGGACAGGAACCTGAGCCGAGACTCGGAGTGCCTCTGACGACGGTGGTCGACGGCAGCGGTGATGGACAGGGTTTTGCCGCGATGCAATACTCGGGCACCTCAACGGTGAGAGGACCCGCTATGTCCCGTTTCCGTCGGATGGCTCTCGCGGTCGCAGTGCTGATCGCCGCCACCCCGTTCACGAGCAGTGCCGCCGTGCTACCGGAGGACCCCGTACGAGCCGCAGCCGTGGTGAACACCTTCCGCAACCCCGTGAACCCGAGCGCCGACCCGTCGGTGATCTTCCACGAGGGCACCTACTACGCCGCCACGACCCGGGGCGATCGCATCAGCATCTGGCGCTCGCCGAGCATCGCCACTCTGCTGGCAGCTCCGGAGGAGGTCGTCTGGCGCGACTCCGACCCGACCCGCAACACCCAGATGTGGGCGCCGGCGTTCCGGCATGTCGGTGACCGCTGGTACATCTACTACACGGCGTCGGACGGCGTGGACAGCAACCACCGGATGTACGTGCTGGAGTCGGCCGGGAACAGCCCCATGGGCCCGTACTCGTTCAAGGCCAAGATCGCCGACTTCGGCGAGTACGCGATCGACGGCGAGCCCATCACCCACAACGGCCAGGACTACTTCGTCTGGACCGGCCCGGGCCGCGGCCAGGGTGGGCCCGCTCAGCTCTACATCGCGCGGATGAGCAATCCCTGGACGACGACCGGCGGCAGGGTCGCGATCCCCGCGGACGGCGGCTGCACCGAGGTCCGGGAGGGCCCGACACCTCTCTACCGCAACGGTCGCACGTTCCTCACCTACTCCACCTGCGACACCGGCAAGCCGGACTACCAGCTGTGGATGAAGAGCATCGCGAACGGCGCCGACCCGATGGTGGCGGGCAACTGGGTGCAGCACGCCGGGCCGGTCTTCTCCCGGAACGACGCGACCGGCGTCTGGGGGCCCGGGCACCACTCGTTCTTCCGGTCTCCCGACGGCACGGAGGACTGGATCGCGTACCACGGCAAGAACACCAGCACCAACACCTACTCGTTCCGGACGACGCGGGTCCAGCGCTTCACCTGGAACGCGGACGGCACGCCGAACTTCGGCCGTCCCCTGGCCGCCGGCGCGACCCAGACCCTGCCGTCCGGTGACCCCGGCGCGGCCACCCGGGCGATCAACGACGTCGACACCGGCACCGGCCTGTGGCAGGTCCAGTACGCGGGCTCCTGGCAGTCCGGCTCGGGTTGCGGCGTGCAGTGCTTCTGGAGCGACGACCACTGGAGCGGCGCCACGAACGCCACCGCGACCATCAGGTTCAACGGCACCCAGGTCGCACTGCTGAGCGTTCGGGACAGCGGCAACGGCATCGCCGCGATATCGATCGACGGGGGCGCCGAGCAGCGCGTCGACCTCTACAGCGGCATCCGTGTCGGGGAGCAGCTGAACTACCTCAGCCCGGTGCTGTCGCCCGGCGAGCACACGCTGCGGGTCCGGGTGACGGGCGAGCGCAACCCTGCGTCGACGGCCTCGGTCGTCAGCATGGACCGGATCGAGGTCTACGGCGTCGGCTGAGCGCGGCGGTCGTCGGGGTAGGGCCCGTAGCTGGATGAAAGACCTACCACCTGGTGTTGAGGCACTCTGCAAGGCCGAGTTTCGAGCTTGCACCCGCTCCCTCGCCGTGCTCGGTGAGGGCCACAACGGATCGTCCGGCACGTACCTGCCGGTGGAGGGATGTTTTCTCATGGCTACGGTCACTTTCGACCACGCGACGCGCGTCTACCCGGGCA